>NZ_JBHXLU010000079.1:6329-57305 GCF_042720695.1 Streptomyces sp. NPDC058457
TCGTTAGCCCCCCGATCGGGGCGCGGGGCTGCATTGCATGTGCGGCTACCGCCGCGTGGGCGCGACCAGCCACGACGGCGCCGCGGACGCACGACGGCTCATGTCGGCAATTCCAGCGCAGCGCTCAGGGCTGAAGGCGGAGCACATACGTCAGCCCCGGCCGCCCGGAGAGCCGTGTCTCCCCGGTCACGGTGAATCCGGTCCGGGCCAGGACGGCCCGGGACGCCGTGTTGCCGAGGGTGGTGGCGGCCCGCAGGGTGGTCAGTCCGTAGGCGTCGACGGCGCGTCGGCACACCTCCCGTACGCCCCAGGTGGCGAGGCCCCGCCCGGCGGCCCGCTCCGCGATCCGGTACCCCAGGTCGGCACCGCCGTCCTCGACGTCCACCAGATTGACTCGCCCCAGTACCTCGCCCGCGGCCTCGACCAGCACATGGAAGTAGCAGATCCCGGCCTCCTGCTCGGCCAGCAGCGCCCGGAGCCGCTCGTCGAACCGGGCGAAGTAGTCGTCGCCGCGATCAGGGACCGTCGCCGCGAAATAGGCGCGGTTCTCCTGCTCGAAGGCGAGCAGTGCCGGGAAGTGGTCCGGGCGGAGCAACTGGAGTTCGGGCATGGGGAGGACGGTAGGCACCCCGGCCGCCGGCCCGCCAACGCATTAAGCCTTGCGCAGGTCCTTCACCCGGCGGATCTTGCCGACCGAGCGCTCCAGCGTCTCCGGCTCGACGACGGCGACCTCCACGGAGACCCCGACGCCGTCCTTGATGCCCTGGGCGATGGTCCGTACGGCGGCCTCACGGTCGGCGGGGGCGGCGTCCGGCCGCGCCTCCACCCGGACCGTCATGTGGTCCATCCGCCCGCGCCGGCTGATCTGGATCTGGAAGTGCGGGGCCACACCCGGCGTCCGCAGCACGATCTCCTCCACCTGGCTGGGGAAGACGTTCACCCCACGCAGGATGATCATGTCGTCGCTGCGGCCGGTGATCTTCTCGATCCGGCGGAAGCCGGGCCGTGCCGTGCCGGGCAGCAGCCGCGTCAGGTCCCTGGTGCGGTAACGGATGATGGGCAGCGCCTCCTTGGTGAGCGAGGTGAAGACCAGCTCGCCGCTCTCGCCCTCGGCCTGCACCTCCTCGCCCAGCGGGTCCACGATCTCCGGGTAGAAGTGGTCCTCCCAGACGTGCAGCCCGTCCTTGGTCTCCACGCACTCCTGCGCGACCCCGGGGCCGATGACCTCGGACAGCCCGTAGATGTCGACCGCGTGGATGTCCATGCGCTCCTCGATCTCGCGGCGCATCTCCTCCGTCCAGGGCTCCGCGCCGAAGATGCCGACCTTCAGGGAGGTGGAGCGCGGATCGACGCCCTGGCGCTCGAACTCGTCGAGCAGGGTCAGCATGTAGGAGGGCGTGACCATGATGATCTCGGGCCGGAAGTCCTGGATGATCTGCACCTGGCGGGCGGTCATGCCGCCGGAGGCGGGGATCACGGTGCAGCCGGCGCGCTCGGCGCCGTAGTGGGCGCCCAGACCGCCGGTGAACAGGCCGTAGCCGTAAGCGACATGGACCTTGTGCCCCGGACGGCCGCCGGCGGCCCGGATGGAACGGGCGACGACGTCCGCCCACATCGACAGGTCGTTGTCCGTGTAGCCGACCACGGTGGGGCGGCCGGTGGTGCCGCTGGAGGCGTGCACGCGCCGCACCTCGGACATCGGCACGGCGAACATGCCGAAGGGGTAGGTGTCCCGCAGGTCCGCCTTGGTCGTGAAGGGGAAACGGGCGAGATCGGCGAGGGTGTGGCAGTCGTCCGGGCGCACGCCGGCCGCGTCGAACTTCTTGCGGTACAGCTCCACGTTGTCGTACGCGTGCCGCAGCGTCGTGCGCAGCCTGGTGAGCTGGAGCGCCCGGACCTCCTCGCGGGACATCCGCTCGGCGTCGTCCAGCAGGGCCTCGGGAAGCGGTTCTCCCCGGCGGGTGCCCCTGGGCTCGGACACGGTCGCTTCGCTGCTCATTGCGGCTCCTCTTTCTGCGCGCGCAGGATGCGACTGCGGCCGCGGAACTCCGCGATCACCTCGTCGCCACGCACGACACTCACGTCGTAGACACCGCTGCGGCCGAACCGGACGCGCTCGCGTGCGGTGGCGACCAGCCCATCGCCCTCGTAGGCGGGCGCGACGAAGTCGATGTCGGCGCCGGCGGCGACCGTCACCGGCCCATGGCTGTTGCAGGCACAGGCGAACGCCGTGTCGGCGAGCAGGAACACATGGCCGCCGTGGGCGATCCGGTCTCCGTCGACCTGCGAGGCGGTCACGGTCATCCGCAGTACGGCCGTCCCCTCGCCGTGCTCCAGCAACTCGATCCCCAGCCGCCGGGACGCCTCGTCCGCGGCGAACATCGTCTCGACGGGGCCAGGTGTCGTCCCGGGTACCTGGGTCGTCATTTCCACCACCTTGTGAACCGACCGAACATTCGGTTAGCGTGCGGTTCGGCCAAGGTAATCCAGCAACACACCTGCATGTCAAGAGGCGGACTGCAGGCCGCGGAAGCGCCCGCCCCCCCTGTCCGACGCCGCCTTCGCCACCGCGTGCCGCGCCGTCCCGCAGCCGCGGCGCCCCGTCCACCCGAAGCCGAGGAGACCGCCCGATGCCCGACGTCTACCTGATCGACGGGGCCCGCACCCCGCAGGGCCGCTACGGCGGCGCCCTGGCCTCCGTACGGCCCGACGACCTGGCCGCTCTCGTCGTCGGCGAGGCCGTCCGGCGTTCCGGTGTCCCCGGTGAGGCCGTGGACGAGGTCGTCCTGGGAGCCGCCAACCAGGCGGGTGAGGACAACCGGGACGTGGCCCGGATGGCGGTGCTGCTCGCCGGACTCCCGCACACCGTGCCCGGCTACACCGTCAACCGGCTGTGCGCGTCGGGCCTGACCGCCGTGGCCTCCGCGGCCCAGACGATCCGCGCCGGCGAAGCGGACCTCGTGGTCGCCGGGGGAGTGGAGTCCATGACCCGGGCGCCCTGGGTCATGGAGAAGCCCGGCACCCCGTGGGCCAAGCCGGGGCAGGTGCACGACACCGCCCTGGGCTGGCGGTTCACCAACCCGCGCTTCACCGCCGCCGACCGCGCCGTGCCCGGGGACGCCGGACCCGAGACGGTCAAGGTCACGCTCGCCATGGGAGAGACCGCGGAAGAGGTCGCCGCCCTCGACGGCATCACCCGCGCCGACTCCGACGCCTTCGCGCTGCGCAGCCACCAGCGGGCCGTGGCAGCCCAGGAGGCGGGCCGCTTCGACCGCGAGATCGTGCCCGTACCGGTGCACGACGGCGAGGTCACCCGGGACGAGGGCCCCCGCCCCTCCACCACCCTGGAGAAGCTGGGCTCCCTGCGCACCGTCTTCCGCGCGGACGGCGTCGTGACGGCGGGCTCCTCCTCACCGCTGTCCGACGGCGCGGCCGCCCTGGTGGTGGCGAGTGCCGAGGCGGTCGAGCGGTACGGCCTCACCCCGCGGGCCCGGATCGTCGCCTCGGCCTCCGCCGGTGTCCAGCCCAACCTCATGGGTCTCGGCCCGGTCCCCGCCACCGAGAAGGCCCTGGCCCGCGCCGGCCGGCAGACCGGCGACCTGGACGCCGTGGAGCTCAACGAGGCCTTCGCCGTCCAGGCGCTGGCGGTGATCCGCCGCCTCAAGCTCGACGAGGACAAGGTCAACGCCGACGGCGGCGCCATCGCCCTCGGGCATCCGCTCGGCTGCTCCGGCGCCCGCATCCTGCTCACCCTGCTCGGCCGCCTCGAAAGGGACAACGGCCGCCATGGCCTGGCCACGCTCTGCGTCGGAGTGGGCCAGGGCGTCGCGCTTCTCGTGGAGCGGGTGTGACCATGTCGTACGACAGCCTGCTGGTCGACGAGCGAGCCGACCGGGTCGTCGTCACCCTGCACCGGCCCGAGGCCCGCAACGCCATCAGCGGCCGGATGATCAGCGAACTGCACCAGGTCTGCGAGCGGCTGGAGCGGGATCCCAAGCTGCTGCTCCTGACCGGCCACGGCGGGGTCTTCGCGGGCGGCGCCGACATCGCCGAACTGCTGGAGCGCGGCCGGGACCAGGCGCTGCAGGGCATCAACAGCCGGCTTTTCGAACGTGTCCGGCGGCTGCCCATGCCCACCCTGGCTGCCGTCGAGGGCTGGGCCCTGGGCGGCGGGGCCGAGCTGGCCTACGCCTGCGACCTGCGGATCGCCGGCCCCGGTGCGGTTTTCGGCAACCCCGAGCCCGGTCTCGGCATCCTCGCGGCGGCCGGCGCCTGCTGGCGGCTGCCGGAACTGGTCGGGGAGTCGGTCGCCAAGCAGATCCTGCTCGCCGGCCGCAATCTCGACGCCCGGGCCGCGCTCGCCGCGGGCCTGGTCATCGACGTCGTCCCCGCCGAGGAGCTGACGGCGGCGGCCCATGCGCTGCTCGACCGGATGGCCCGGTCCTCGGCCACGGCCCTGCGACTGACGAAGCTCGTCGTCGACTCGCCCGGCGCCCACCCCGTCGCGGACGACCTGGCACAGGCCGTGCTCTTCGAGGGCCGGGACAAGAGGGAGCGCATGACGCGTTTCCTGGAGAAGAACACATCCAAGAACACATCCAAGGACGCATCCAAGAACGCATCCGGAAACACGTCCAAGTACACGTCCGAGACCGCGACCGAGAGCGCGTCGGACACCGCGGAGCAGGAGAGGAGCCGCGCATGACGTCGGCACCCAGGACCGTCGCGGTCATCGGCGGCGGCCGCATGGGCGCGGGGATCGCCCAGTCCTTCGCCACCGCCGGCTCGGCCGTCACCGTCGTGGAGAGCGGGGCGGAGGCCGCCGCCGGGGCGCTGGAGCGGATCGGCGGCAGCCTGCGGCGGGCCGCGGAGCGGGGTCATCTGGCCGAGGCCGCGGAACAGGTGGCCGGACGGGTGACCGTCGTACCCACGGTGGCGGACCTGTCGCCGGAGGCCGAGCTGGTCGTGGAGGCCGTACCCGAGGACGCGGCGCTCAAGGCCCGGCTCCTGAAGGCCGCCGAGGAGGCCGTGGGCGACACCACCGTGCTGGCCACCAACACCAGCTCCCTCTCGGTGACCGACCTGGCCGCCGTCCTCCGGCGCCCGGACCGCTTCCTCGGGATGCACTTCTTCAACCCGGTGCCCGCCTCCGCGCTCGTCGAGATCGTCGTCGCCCCCGGCACCGCCCCGCACGCCGTCGAGGCCGCCCTGGCGTGGACCAGGGCGCTGGGCAAGCAGGAGGTGGTCGTCAAGGACTCGCCCGGCTTCGCCAGCAGCCGGCTCGGCCTTGCCCTGGGGCTGGAGGCGATCCGCATGGTCGAGGAGGGCGTCGCCGCGCCCGAGGCCATCGACGACGCCATGCGGCTCGGCTACAAGCACCCCATGGGCCCGCTGCGCCTGACCGACCTGGTCGGACTCGACGTACGGCTCGCCATCGCCGAGTACCTGCACGCGACCCTCGGCGACCGCTTCGCACCGCCGCAGCTGCTGCGCGACAAGGTGGCCCGCGGCGAACTCGGTCACAAGACGGGGCAGGGCTTCTACACATGGTGACCGCTGCGGGCCGGCGTGGCGCGGTACCCGCCCTTCGGTACACGGCAGGCGTGCTGCTCACCGCACTGATCGGCGCAGACTCTTGCCAGACCGGGGAGGGCGCACCTTATGATGAACCGAACGAATGGTCGGTTGGGAGTTGGTGGAGATGACTGAAGCGGCCGGCAGGGACGCCGAGCAGGATCTGGAGTCCCGTTTCGAGGCGACGATCTCGCGTGACCAGCGGATCGAGCCGCGGGACTGGATGCCGGAGGGCTACCGCAGGACGCTGATCCGGCAGATCGCCCAGCACGCGCACTCGGAGATCATCGGCATGCAGCCGGAGGGCGAGTGGATCACCAGGGCGCCCTCGCTGCGCCGCAAGGCGATCCTGTTCGCCAAGGTCCAGGACGAGGCCGGCCACGGCCTGTACCTGTACTCGGCCGCCGAGACCCTGGGCATCGACCGCGCGGACCTCACCGAGCGCCTCCTGGAAGGCCGCCAGAAGTACTCGTCGATCTTCAACTACCCGACGCTCAGCTACGCGGACGTCGGTGTCATCGGCTGGTTCGTCGACGGCGCGGCCATCTGCAACCAGGTGCCGCTGTGCCGCAGCTCGTACGGCCCGTACGCCCGCGCGATGGTGCGGATCTGCAAGGAGGAGTCCTTCCACCAGCGGCAGGGCTACGAACTGCTGATGACCATGATGCGCGGCACCGGCGCCCAGCGGGAGATGGTGCAGGACGCGGTGGACCGCTGGTGGTGGCCGTCCCTGATGATGTTCGGCCCGCCCGACGACGACTCGCCCAACTCCGCCCAGTCGATGGCCTGGAAGATCAAGCGGCACAGCAACGACGAACTGCGCCGGCGGTTCGTCGACATGACCGTGCCACAGGCGGCCAAGCTCGGCGTGACCCTGCCCGACCCCGAGCTGCGCTGGAACGAGGAGCGCGGCCACCACGACTTCGGCACCCCCGACTTCTCCGAGCTGAAGGAAGTCATCAGCGGCAACGGCCCGTGCAACGCGGAGCGGATCGAGCGCCGGCGGGCCGCCCACGAGGAAGGTGCCTGGGTGCGTGCGGCCGCCAGTGCCCACGCCGCCAAGCAGGCCGCCCGAGCCCGCGAGGAGGCAGTGGCATGAGCGACTCCGAGAACTGGCCCCTGTACGAGATCTTCATCCGCGGCAAGCGCGGCCTCAACCACGTCCACGTCGGCTCGCTGCACGCGGCGGACGACCAGATGGCCCTCACCCACGCCCGCGACCTGTACACCCGGCGCAACGAGGGCGTCAGCATCTGGGCCGTGCGCTCCGAGCACATCGCCGCCTCCACCCGGGACGAGAAGGACCCCTTCTTCGCCCCCAGCGCCGACAAGGTCTACCGGCACCCGACCTTCTACGACATCCCCGACGATGTCCCGCACATCTAGGAGCCGGCGATGAGCGACGACCACGTCTACCTGAGCCTGGCCGAGGGCCACGACGACAGCGACGCACGCTGGGCGTTCGGCACCGGCTTCGAGGACCCGCTGCACGGCGTCGACACCGCCGTACCCGAGGGCGTCGACGCCGCCGCACTGGCCGCAGGCTGCCTGGCGCTCGGCGACGACGCCCTGGTCCTGGCCCAGCGGCTCGCCGAATGGGTCACCCGCGCCCCCGAGCTGGAGGAGGAGGTGGCGCTGGCCAACATCGGGCTCGACCTGCTCGGCCAGGCCCGCCTGCTGTACGCGCGCTGCGGGCAGGTCGACGGGACCGGGCGCGGCGAGGACGCCTACGCCTACTTCCGCGACCCGGACGACTTCCGCAACGTACGCCTGGCCGAACTCCCCAACGGCGACTTCGCCTTCTCCGTCCTGCGGCTCCTGGTGTTCGCCAGCTGGCGGCTCGCCCACTTCACCGAACTGGCCTCCGCACCCGACCCGGTGCTCGCGGCGATCGCGGCCAAGGGAGTGAAGGAGCTCGCCTACCACCGGCAGTACGCCGCCGAGTGGGTCGTGCGGCTCGGTGACGGCACCGAGGAGTCCCACGCGCGGATGCTCACGGCCCTGGAGGCGCAGGCTCCCTACTGGGAGGAACTGTTCGCCGCCCACGACGTGCGCGACGCGGTGCTGGCGGATCTCCACCAGGTCCTCGACGCGGCCGGACTCCCCATGCCGAGTGCCCCGCCGGTGCCCGGGCAGGGCCGCGACGGCGACCGGACCGAGCATCTCGCCCCGCTGCTGGCCGAGTTGCAGAGCGTGGCCCGCGCCCACCCGGAGGCGACATGGTGACCGTCCTGACCGACGTCCGGCGGGCCCGGCACATCGCCGAACAGGTGCCCGACCCGGAACTTCCCATGCTCACCCTCGCCGACCTCGGCGTGCTGCGGGACGTCACCGCCCGGCCGGACGGGACGGTGGTCGCCGACCTCACCCCGACCTACTCGGGCTGCCCCGCCATGGCCGAGATGCGCGCCGGGGTCGCCGCCCGGCTGCGGGACGCCGGCTTCGGCCGCGTGGAGATCCGCACGGTCCTCGACCCGCCGTGGACCAGTGACTGGATCACCCCAGAAGGGCGCCGCAAACTCGCCGAACACGGCATCGCACCGCCCAACACCGCGCCGCGGCGCCCCGCGGGTCCCGTCCCGCTGGACCTGTCGCCGGCCCGGCGCACGGTTCCGTGTCCCCGCTGCGGATCGGCCGCCACCGAGGAGACCTCCCGGTTCGCGGCCACCTCCTGCAAGGCGCTGTGGCGGTGCCTCAGCTGCCGGGAGCCGTTCGAGTACGTCAAGGAGATCTGATGGCAGAGCTGACGGCACCGACCGCCGGTGCCCCCGCGACGACAGCCCGCCGGCGCCGCCCAGCCTTCCATCCCCTGCGGGTCGCCGCCGTCCAGCCCCTGTGCGAGGACGCGGTGGCGGTCACCTTCGACATCCCCGCGGCCCTGGCGGAGGAGTTCGCCTTCGGCCCCGGCCAGTCGCTCACCTTCCGCCGCGAGATCGACGGGCGCGACGAGCGGCGTTCCTACTCGATCTGCTCCCCGGCAGGCGCACCGCCCCGCATCGGAGTCCGCGAGGTGCCCGGCGGACTCTTCTCCTCCTGGCTGGTCCGCGAGGTACGGCCGGGCGACACCATCGAGGTCATGGCCCCGACCGGGGCCTTCACCCCCGACCTCACGGTCCCCGGCCACCACGTGCTCATCGCGGCCGGCTCGGGCATCACCCCCATGATGTCCATCGCCGAGTCGGTCCTGGCCGCCGACGACCGCTCGAAGGTGACGCTGTTCTACGGCAACCGCCGCACCGACACCGTGATGTTCGCCGACGAACTGGCCGACCTGAAGGACGAGTACCGCACCCGCTTCCAGCTCGCCCACGTCCTGTCGCGCGAACCCCGCGAGGCCGAGCTCCTCTCCGGCCGCCTCGACGGCGACCGGCTCGGCGCGCTCATCGACGGCCTGGTCGACATCGAGGGCGCCGACCACTGGTGGCTGTGCGGCCCGTACGGCATGGTCCTCGACGCGCAGAAGGTGCTCGCGGAACTGGCCGTCCCCGCCCACCGGATCCACCAGGAACTCTTCTTCGCCGACGAGCCGATCGAGCCCGTCCGGCACGAGGAGGCGGCGGCGACCGGTCCGGCCAGCGAGGTCACCGTCACCCTGGACGGCCGCTCCACCACCGCACGGCTCCCCCGCGAGAGCACCATCCTCGACGCCGCCGCACACATCCGCCCCGACCTGCCCTTCGCCTGCAAGGGAGGCGTGTGCGGGACCTGCCGGGCCCGCATCACGGACGGCGAGGTCGACATGCGCCGCAACTACGCCCTGGAACCCGCCGAGGTGGACGCCGGCTACGTCCTGACCTGTCAGTCCTACCCGGTCTCCGAGTCGTTGACGGTCGACTACGACAGCTGACGGCCCGCGGCCTCCGCCCACGGCCCCGGAATTGCGTCGCGCATCCCGTGGGGGAGCCGTTACCCTCCGCCTGACGCGTGGCGGGACAGGTGACCGCGGAGGGAGCCAGGCATGGGGACCGGCCGACTGGGCTTGCTGCTCGACCAGTTCGACTGGGCAAGGGAGGGCACAGGTACGTCTGACGGGCCTCGGCGACGAGGAGTACCTGTGGGAACCGGTACCTGGCTGCTGGGCGATCCGGCACCGCGCCGAGGCGAGGACGCCCCGGGCGTACGGTCCGGGTGACTGGGTGCTCGACCTGGGCGCCCCGGACATCCCGGCCGGCGAGTACGCCGAGATCGCCCGGCAGGCCGCGGCGGGCATGACCGTCGCCAAGATCGCCGACGACTGGAGCGTGAGCGTCGAACGGGTCGAGCAGATCCTCGACCACACGGGCCCGACGGAGCCCGACCGGACCGCGGTGACGACGATCGCGTGGCGGCTGGGACATCTGCACTCGGGCTTCGCGGGCGGATGGGAATGGACCTTCGGCGAACGCCGCCGGGATCCGCGGCAGATGGTCGACTTCACCCCCAGCGCCGCCCTGGCCCTCGACCGGTTCTGGGCGGCAGTGGACCGCTGGCGCGACAGCGTCGCCGACGTCACCGACGAACAGCTCGACACCGTCGGCTTCTCCCAGTACCCGTACGGCTCCGACCCAGACGAACCCTTCGTCGACGTAGTGTCCGGCACCAACCTCGAATTCATCCACCACATGGCCGAGATCGCCCTGCTCCGCGACCTGTGGCAGGCCCGCGGCCCCTCTCGCGCCTAGTCCTTCGGGGGCGCGGGCCGCACCAGGCCCATCACCTGCTCCACCAGCTCGTTGCTCAGGCTGGGTGTCGTCAGCGGAGGGTCGTCGGGACGCTGCCGCAGGCCGTTCAGGAGGATCTCGATGTAACGGCGCCAGATGTCGGGCCGCCGGCCCTGGGTGAACTGGGCGGCGGCGCTGAGCATCTGCTGCATGACGGGGATGTCGGAGGCGGTCACCTCCGCGCGCAGCTGCCCGCTGTCCTGGGCCCGCCGGATCAGCGCCTCCAGGTAGGGGAGCAGGCCCCCGCGGGCCGTCTCGAAGGGCTCGGAGCTGTGGCTCCCCAGCATGACCACCTCGTGCAGGCCGCGGTTCTCGGCGAGATCGGCCGTCATCGTCATGAGGAAGTCGACGAGCCCCTGCCAGGGATCGGGATGGGCGAGGGCCTGCTCCGCGGACTCCTGCCGCATCGCGAGGTCCTGCTCGAACACGGCCCGTACCAGAGCCTCCTTGGTGGGGAAGCGGCGATACATCGTGCCGACGCCGACTCCGGCGTGCTTGGCCACGTCGTCCAGGGTCACCGCCAGCCCGCGCCGGCCGAAGACCTCCCGCGCCGCCAGCAGGATCCGTTCCCGGTTGCGGGCGGCGTCGCGTCGCAGGGGGCGCTCGCCTTCCTTCGACGTGCTCTCCGGGGAACGCTCGGCCATGGGCACATCGTAGCCCTGTGGATCATGTGTGCCGAGCGGCCGTCGTCCGGGCGGCGGGGAGCGGGGCCCGCCGCCCCCTCGCTACGGCCGCCCGGGTCAGGAACCGCCGCGCTCGCGCGGGATCCTCTGACCGGCCTCGACCGCCACCGGCAGCCGGTTCTCGGCCGGCGGCAGCGGGCAGGTGGCCAGGTCCGTGTAGGCGCACGGCAGGTTCGCGGCGCGGTTGAAGTCCAGGACCACCGTGCCGTCGGCGGCGGGCGGTTCGACGGTCAGGACCCGGTTGGCGGCGTAGGTGGTGACCCCGGAGGTCGCGTCGGTGAACAGCACCGTCAGACCGCCGGGACCGCGTCCCGGGAACGCGGTCAGGGACAGCTGCAGGCCCGCCAGCTCGAACTCGACCCGGCCCGGGGCGTCGTACACGTGCTCAAGGCCCTCCACCGCGGCGCCCACGGTGGTCGGCCGCGGTTCGTCGAAGGGGACGTACCGGCCCGGCACGGCCCAGCGCGGGTCGGGAGCGTAGGCGGGTGTTCCGGTGAAGGCGGTGCGCAGCGGAGCGTCCGGGTGCCGGGGGCGCACGATGTCGTTGCCGCCGCGCTTGGCGACCTCGATGACGGCGTCGCCCCAGACCGCGTCGACGCCGGTGCGCTCGGCAAGTACGCCGAAGCGGTGTTCGCCCCGGACCGGCGTTCCGTCGACGACCAGTTCCTCTCCTTCGTCCAGGGTGACGACGACCCCGTGGGGGCCGGTGCGCCAGGCGCCGGGAGCGTCGGGGAAGCGCTGCGGCCGGTCGTCGAGCCAGTGCAGACCGGTGATGGCCAGGAACCCGTGCGGGGCGGAGATCCGGGCCTCCTGGGCGCGGTGCCAGTCCTGCCAGCTCTCGGTGAAGACCTGGGAATCCGTCGTGGTGGCCTCAGTCGTCATGCGTCCTCTTTCGTCGGGCGAGGCTCGTCAACTGCCGTGCCAGTCAGAACGGGGGTGGGCGAACCCGCATTCCGGTCCACGTGTGACAGCTTCTTGTCAGTCGTGTGACACGGGGCCCGGGTCCCGGCGCCGGGACCCGGGCCGCGGCCCGGTCGTTCAGGACGCCGGCCCCCAGGAGCTGTCGCTCGGGTGTGCCGTGCCGGGGGACGTCAGGGGCAGGTTCACGAACGACGCGGCGGCCGCGGAACGCTCGACCGTGTACACGCCGCCGGCGAGGTCGGCCAGTTGTCGTGAGGTGGGGGAGACGGGGTAGTGGAAGTCGGCGGGCGGCCCGCTGGTGAGTGAGACGCGGATGCGGTAGCCGGCCGGGATCCTCGTGAGGCTGGGCAGGAGCGAGATGTCGTACCGGGTCGTCCTGCCGGGGGTCACGGGCCGTTGTGAGGCCTGGGTGAAGGGGTGGGCGGGCTTGAGCAGCGTCCCGTTCGCGCCGTACCAGCTCTGCTCGGTGTCCACGGTGCGCCGGCTGCCCAGCAGCACGCCGTCGGCCTGCTTGCTCACCGTTCCGTCCGGCGCGACGATGCTCAGCGTCGCCGACAGTTCGGTCTCGGTCGTGGTCGCCTCGGCGTAGACGGTCACGTCGGCCGGACCGTCGAGCAGCGCCGCCCGGGTGAGCGGTGCGGTGGTGTAGGTCAGCGTGCCGTCCGGAGTGCTGGACGCGGCCCAGGAGAGCCGGTCGGCCGCTCGCCCCGCCGGCCTGGCCGCCGTGAGGTATCCGTTGCCGAAGTAGTAGGTCCGGGCCCGCGATGACAGCGGCCAGGCGGCGCTGTCGGTCCAGGAGCCTGCGCCGTTCTCGAAGAGGTGCAGCGGCGTCGACGTGTCGGCCATGCCGGTCGGCGCGCCCTTGAGCCAGGTCTCGAACCACTCCAGCCGAATGGCCTGCAGCGACGCCTCGTCGACGTGCTCGCCGTGGGTCCAGGGACCGACGATCGCCTGGTACCGGCCGGTGACGGGTTCGCCCGCCCTGATCGGAGCGGTCGCCGGCCGGCCGAAGTAGGTGTTCTGCGCGGCCACGTAGGCGCCGAGATTCCCGCCGGGGAACAGGTCCTGCCACCCGGCCTCGCTGACCGCCGGAATCCCGTTGCGCACGACCCGCGGCATGAGCTTCTGGACGTTCCGGTCCTGCCAGTAGGCGTCGTCGTACGCGCGTGAGCCGCCGTCGGCCTGCTGGGCGACGGTCACGGACTGCGGGTCGGTGGCCGGATCGTCCTCGGGACCGCGGGGCTCGGCCCGGCCGACGGCGGCCACGAAGGAGGTGGGGATGCCGCCGTCGGCCGTCAGGTCGTTGTAGAAGTCGGAGTCGGTGCAGAACGGCGCGATGGCCTTGAGCGCGGACTCCTTGCCCACGGCCGCCGCCGTGAACCACTGGTTCACCCCGAGATAGGAGCAGCCGTCCAGTCCCACCTTGCCGTCGGACCCCGGCAGGGTGCGGGCCGCCCAGTCGACCAGTTCGGCGCCGTCCTCGCCCTGCCGGTCACCGAACCAGTCGACCTGTCCGCCGGAGTCCCCCGTGCCCCGGACCGCCGAGGCCACGTAGACGTAGCCCCGCCGGACGAAGTAGGCGCCGTTGTCCGCCGGGTCGGAGCGCTGTGTGCCGTACGGATTCTGGGTCAGCAGCACCGGGAACGTGCCGGACGCGCGCTCACGGGTGTCCGGGTCCGTCGGGTAGACGATCTCTACGGCGATCCGCACACCGTCGTCCATGGCCACCGTGGTGTGCACGGGTTGGCTCACCGCGTACGAGGCCGCGGGCGGCTGCCACGCGAGGGGCTGCGCGGTCGCGGTCGCCGTCTGCCCTGCGGCCACCAGCACCAGCGCGGCCGAACTGCCGGTCAGCACCGAGACGGTGCGGGACGAACTGAACCTGTAACGGGCCTTGCTCTTCGTCATACGGGTTCCTTGCGATGGGGGATCTCCGTCTGAGCCGCGCCACGGCCATGGGTCATCGACCGAATGGTCGGTAGTTTGTGAAGCGCGCACGGGGGCTGTCAAGGTCCGCAAGAAAGGGAGAAGTGCGGCCGTCCGGAGGCTTCCGTCCGAGCTTAAGTGGAGATAATCTCTCCGCCTTGAGGTGGCCACGCCCGGCCCGGCGAAGAGCCGGCGGAGGTGGTGGGCGGAGACGGCGCGCGGCACCCGGCGCGGTGCCGACACCCTTGCGGCCGCGTGCGGAACTTGTCACGCTGGTCTTTCGCACCGTTTGCTCCAGCTCCCACCACGGCGTTCGCGAGACCGCCGGCCCCGACCAGTCCCGGCTCGATACGCACGTGCGCGCTGCTCTCCCTCCCGGCGCTGATGCGCGTACACCGCGCCCGAGCACCACAGCGACCGGCCGGACAGCCGCCGCCTCACCTGTGGAGCACACCATGGACACGAGCGAGGAGGCCGCCCGCGGCCTGACCGACATCCAGGACTTCCTGTACCAGCAGGCCCATCTACGAGCGGCACGCCGGCGCGTCTCGGACTTCGTCGCACGGGAACCGGGGCTGACCCAGGAGCAGAAGTCGGACATCGAGCGCTGGTATCTCCAGGAACAGACCTATGTCGCCCACATGGTGACCGAGCACATCGCCGCCAGCGTCAGCGCGGTGGAACACCGGCACCAGGCCCGCTTCGGACACTGGCTGCGCGGAACGCTGACCGCGATGCTCCTGATCACCGCGGCGATGGCGATCTGCGTCACCGTGGTGCTGGTCGGCGCGTCGTAGGCAGGGGAGCGAAGAGGCCGTAGGCAGGGGAGCAAATCCAAGGGGCCCGGCATGCGCGCCGGGCCCCTTCGCCGCCTACTGCTGCCGGGCGAGCCAGTCGGCGAACCGCACCTCGCCGAGGCGCGCGCCCGGACCCGGCAGGAGCGTGTCCTCCTGGAGTTCGGCACCCCAGTACGTCGCCCGCGGGTCCGTGACGATCTTGCGGGAGTCGTTCTGGGCGGCGAGCCCCATGCGGATGAACTCCTCCAGCTCGAACGCGTCCGGGCCGGCGACCTCCACCACGCCGTCCACCGGGGCGCCGACCGCGGCGTGTCCCACGGCCGCGGCCACGTCGTCGGAGACGATGGGCTGGATCCGGCCGGCGGGCAGGCGCACGGTGTCGCCCTCGGTGACCCCGTCGGCCAGCCCCTTCGCGAACTCGAAGAACTGGGTCGCGTGGACGATGGAATACGGAATGCCCGACGCCTTGATCAGATCCTCCTGGGCCTGCTTGGCCCGGAAGTACCCGCTCCCCTGGAGCCGGTCGGTTCCCACCACGGACAGCGCCACATGGTGTCCCACGCCGGCCTCGGCCTCCGCCTTCAGGATGTTGGCCGTGGAGCTCCGGAAGAAGTCCATGACCGCCTGGTCCTCGAACGAGGGGGAGTTGGACACGTCGACCACGACCGGGGCGCCCTCCAGGGCCTCGGCCAGGCCCTCGCCGGTGAGGGTGTCGACACCGGTGCTCGGCGAGGCGACCACCGCCTCGTGCCCCTGCTCGCCGAGCCTGCGGACCAGCTTCGAGCCGATGAGCCCGGTGCCACCGATCACTACGACCTTCATGACGGAATTCCTCTCGGGATCTTTCTGGTGCTTCCACTCGAAGAGACCGGGCAGCCTCCTCGCGTGTGACACGCGGCCCGAGAAGCCGGGAGAACGGCAGCCTCACCCGTCCAGCGACGCCACGTAGGGAGCCAGCTTGGCGGGGTTCATCACCCACATGAGGCGTTCGATGCCGCGCGCCGACACATCGGCGGACAGCAGGGCCACCGGGGTCCCCGAGGCCGAGACCAGGACGGCAGGCCTGCCGTTGGCCTCGACCCAGCGCACCTCCGACTGCGGCCAGAAGCGCGGGGCGAAGGCGACGAGGTACCGGGAGACGTGCGGCCGCCCGAACACGGGGATCTTCGACGCCCCGCGCATACCGCCACCGTCGGCATAGCTGACCACGTCCTCGGTGAGGACCTCCTCCAGCACCGGCAGATCGCCGTTCTGCGCCGCGGCGAGAAACACCTCGAGAAAGCGCCGGTGCTCGGCGGAGCCGACCGGTTCCCTGCGCTCCGCCGTCAGCCGCTTGCGGGCCCGGCTCACCAGCTGGCGGGCATTGGCCTCGCTCGTCTCCACGATGTCCGCGATCCGCCGGTACGTGTAGTCGAACGCCTCCCGCAGCACGTACGCGGCCCGCTCCACCGGGTTGAGCTTCTCCAGCAGGAAGAGGACCGCCATGTCGAGGGCCTCCGCGCGCTCCGCGCCCAGCTGCGGATCCCCGCTCGTGTCGACGGGCTCGGGCAGCCAGGGTCCGACGTACGACTCCCGGCGCACCCGGGCCGACTGCGTGAAGTTGATCGCCAGCCGGGCGGTCACCGTGGCCAGGAACGCGGCCGGTTCACGGACACCGGCACGGTCGGTGTTCTGCCACCGCACCCACGCCTCCTGGACGATGTCCTCGGCCTCCGCGGCGCTGCCGATCACTCGGTAGGCGATACCGAAGAGCTGCGGACGCGCCGCGATGAACTCCTTGGTCGCCCGGTCAAGGGAGTCGGCGTGGTCACCGGCGCGCATCCATGTCCTCCAGAGTCGGATCAGCATGCTACAAGCCGCCCCGGCGCCGGCCGGCGCATGTCCGGCCGGGGTGTCGGCGGCGCTGCGGAGGTCAAGGAAGAGTCGGCGGCCGGTAAAGGCGCGGGCACGTGTCGGTCTTGTCGGGCTGATGCCTGACGTGTGATGGCCGGGTGGTCATGTGGTGTTCATGTGGCGGCAGTTGGGCTGGGTCAGGGTGCGGTCGTTGTCTGCTCAGCTGCACGTCGGGAGGGCGTCATGACCACACACACAGAGTCGACAGAGGACAGATCGGCGGGGGGCCAGGAGGGACTCAGCCGTCGTCACGCGCTGGGTCTGCTGGGGACCGCGGGGGCGGGAGCCGCCGCCACCGGCCTGCTGGGGGCGGGTACGGCACAGGCCGCCCCGCTCGCCGCTCCGGCCTTCCACCTCACCGCGGACTCCTCCGGCGCGCCGCCCGTCCAGGGCCTGCACCTGACCTTCGGGGCGGACCCCCGCACCCAGATGACGGTGTCCTGGATCACGGACCGTCCGGTGACCAAGCCCGTCGTGCGCTACGGCACCCTGGAGCACGGCTTCGGCTCCAGCAAGAAGGCCCAGACCGTCACCTACGTCGACGGCACCTCGAACCGCACCGTCTACGTCCACCACGCCCCGCTCAAGGGGCTCAACCCGGACACGGACTACCTTTACCTCGCCACGCACGAGGGGGCGACCCCCGACAGCGGCACGTTCCGCACGGCTCCGCAGGGCCGCCGGCCGGTCACCTTCACCAGCTTCGGCGACCAGTCCGCCCCGCAGGTCACCTGGGCGGCCGACGGCACCGTCGGCCTGGACGCCAACTCGACGCCCGCGACGAAGGACATCGTCACCGGCATCGAGCAGGTCGCCCCGCTGTTCCACCTGCTCAACGGCGACCTCTGCTACGCCAACCTGGACGTCGACCGGGTGCGCACCTGGAACAACTTCTTCACCAACAACACCCGTTCGGCGCGCTTCAGGCCCTGGATGCCGGCGGCCGGCAACCACGAGATCGAGAAGGCCAACGGCCCGCTCGGCCTGGGCGCCTTCCAGACGTACTTCTCGCTGCCCTCCACCGAGACCGACGCCGAACTCGCCAACCTGTGGTACGCGTTCACGGCCGGTTCGGTCCGGGTCATCGTGCTCCAGAACGACGACAACTGCCTCCAGGACGGCGGCGACGTCTACATCAGCGGCTACTCGGGCGGCCGCCAGCTCGCCTTCCTGGAGAAGGAACTGAAGGCGGCGCGCTCCTCGAAGGACGTCGACTGGGTGGTCGTGGCCATGCACCAGGTCATGGTCAGCTCCTCCGACGCCAACGGCGCGGACCTGGGCCTGCGCGAGAAGTACGGCCCGCTGTTCGACCGGTACGGCGTCGACCTGGTGCTCTGCGGCCACGAGCACAACTACGAGCGTTCGCTGGCCGTGCGCGGCGTCGTGAACGGCAGCGAGACGCTCACGCCCAACCCGGTCTCCCAGGCCACCGACGACATCGACGCCGACCTGGGCACCGTGCACATGATCCTCGGCGGCGGCGGTGTCTCGGGCACCACGAACCAGAAGTTCTTCAAGGACGGCACGGGCAAGGTGATCACCGCCGTGTCGTCGACCGCCGGGTCGAACGGCAAGCGCACCTCCACCTACGTGCAGGAGAAGGCGGTGTGGGTGGGCGTCCGGGACGTCGAACACCCCTACGGCTTCGCTGCCTTCACCGTCGACCCCGGCAGGCATGCCGGTGACACCACCCGGATGCATGTCACGTACTACAACGTGAACAAGCCGAACGGCGACCTGTCGGTCTTCGAGACCTTCAGCCTGCACCGCAAGCGTTCCGACGGCCACGCCGGCTGATCGCACGACCAGCGGGAAACGCGGGCCGGGCGGCGACCGCCCGGCCCGCACCACGTTCCGGCTCGGGGCTCGCGTAGCCGCCCTCGACCCCGTCCGTCACATCCACCCCGTCCGCCGCACCGCCGGGTTCGTGCCGGTGCCGCCACGACGACGGTCTCCGGCACCGGTGTCTCCGGCCGGACCGTCAGGAGCGCGACCACCGCGCAGACGCCCGCGGCGGCCGCCCCGATACGCAGAACGTCGCCGAGCCCGTCCGCCCGCTCTGAGACCCGCGACGAGCTCGGCGAGACCGTCGGCGGGTCCGTCCGTCACCTTCACACCCCAGTCCTGCGGCTCCGGTCCCGGCCGGTCGCCGAGTCGCTCTCCCCAGGATGATCGGCCGCACATCCGGCTGTCGACGTACTCCGCAACGGGCTTGTCCCGCCCGCGCGGTGGATTCCCACCGGGCCCCTGGTCCGTCGTCATGAGCCGCCCTCCTGTCTCGACACATCCCACCAAGACTTGCTTTACAAAGCAAGTACTTGGCTCCTAGTCTCTCGCCGGGAGGGCCACACAAATCCGTGTGACGCCCCGCGCTTTGGAGGTAGTGACGCGATGTACGACAACGACGGGACGGCCCGGCACTGGATAGGCGGGCAGTGGCAGGGCTCGGCCGCTGTCTCCGAGTCGGTCAATCCGGCCAACGGCGAGACGGTGGGGGAGTACGCGGACGGCGGGCGCGCGGAAGCGGCGGCGGCCGTGGCCGCGGCCCGCCACGCCTTCGACTCGACCGCCTGGTCGACGGACCGGAACCTGCGCCGTACGGCGCTCACCGAGATGGTGGCCGCCTTCGAGGCGCATGCCGAGGAACTGGCCCAGGTCCTCAGCGCGGAGAACGGCAAACTGCTCCGCGAGGCCCGGCTGGAGGCGCGGTTCTCGGCCGGCGCCCTGAGCTACGCGATCGCGAGCATGACCACCGACACGGGGGCGTTCGCGCAGACCGACCGGCACACCTGGTTCAGCAGCCTGCGCGAGCCCCTGGGCGTCGTGGCGATCATCGTGCCGTGGAACTCGCCGGTCGCGCTGTTCCTGCGTTCGCTCGGCCCCGCGCTGGCCGCGGGCAACACCGTGGCGGTGAAGATGCCGGGACAGACCGCACTGACCAACGCGCTGATGGCGCGCATCATCTCCGAGGTGCCCTCGCTGCCCGCGGGGGTGGTCAACATGTTCACCGAGTCCGGCAACACCGGCGCGCCGCACCTGGTCGCCTCGCCCGAGGTGGACGCGGTCAGCTACACCGGCAGCACCGCCATCGGCCGGCTGATCGTCGCCACCGGCGCGGCCACCCTGAAGCGGATGAACATGGAGCTGGGCGGCAAGACCCCCATGATCCTCTTCGAGGACGCCGACCTCGACCACGCCCTGCCCCTGCTCACCCTCGGCCTCACCCTGGGAGCCGGTCAGTTCTGCATGGCCGGCAGCCGCATCCTCGTGCACCGTGCCATCGCCGACCAGGTCCGCGAACGGCTCAGTGCCGCCCTGGAGTCGGTCGTCGTCGGTCCCGGGGACGACGAAGGCTCGCAGATGGGCCCGCTCATCGACCGCGACGCCGTCCGCAGGGTCGACGCCCTCGTCGAGGAGGCCCTCGAACAGGGCGGCAAGGCTGTCGTGCGCGGTGGACCGGTCACCGAAGGACCGCTCGCCGCGGGCGCGTTCTACCGTCCCAGCCTGATCGAGATCTCCGACCTCGACGCCGTCCTCGTCCAGGAGGAGGTCTTCGCACCGGTGGCCACCTTCGAGGTCTTCGGCGACGAGGCAGAGGCCGTGCACCGCGCCAACGCCACCGAGTTCGGCCTGTCGGCAGCCGTCTTCACCCGCGACGGGGACCGCGCCCGGCGGGTCGGCCGCGCGGTACGGGCGGGCACCGTCTGGACCAACTCCTGGTTCGTGCTGGACGAGGGCTTCCCCGAGGGCGGCTTCAAGCAGAGCGGCATCGGCCGGCTGCGCGGACCGCTGTCCCTCGCCGAGTTCCAGGAGAACAAGACCTACGTCCACGTGACCCTTCCCGAGGCCGTCTGACCGCCGGCGCACCGCTGAGGTGGGCCGACGGCAGCCGCCGGCCCACCCTCGGATCCGCGGTGTCAGCCGATGCTCACGTCGTCGACGTAGCCGCGGTAACCACCCGTGGCCCCCGAGTGGTCGAAGCCGAGGAGCACCTTGCCGACCGCCTGCCCCGCCTTGACCGCGCCGAGGTCCACGGTCACGTGGTTCCAGGTGTCCGGCGTGAGGTGTCCGCACTGCTGGGCCGGATGTATCCCGTTGCCTGACTGGTCGGTGGCGCCGGAGTCCCGCAGGGCGCTGCCGTCGGTGAAGACCAGGTCGACGGCGACACAGGTGCTGTTGTCCGAACCCGCGTCCACCCATGGCGTGGTGGCGTCGGACTGCGGGAAGATCCAGTAGCTGAGCGTGGTGTCGTCGCGGACGGTGAGCGGCGCGCCGTTGAAGCCGTAGACCTGCAGGTAGGCGTGGTCGTACGAACCGCCGTTGGCGTAGCCCGAGTACATCAGCGCGGCGTCGCCCGTGTGGGCCTGTTCGCCGGTGCGCACGGCCGCCTGGGGACCCGTGAGGCCGCAGCACAGGCCGGTGACGCCGTAGTTGCCGTCGCCGTGGGTGTCGGCGTTGTCCACGGTGTCGGTCCAGGTCGGCTGGGTCTGCCCGGTCTCGAAGCCCGTGGTCAGTGAGCTGGTCGTCGCGGCCTTGGCCGGCTGGGACAGCTCGTGCCTGATGGTGTCCTGGCTGGTTCCTGCCGGGGCGAGGTCGATGGTCTCGCCGACCGTGGTGTGCAGCTTGATCGTGGTGCCCGAGAGGGTTCCCTTGTGGACGCCGTTCGCGTAGTACTCCATGGTCCTGCCGGGCCAGGGGTTGGTGAAGGTGAGGTTCCGGCCGGACCGGCTGGTGATCCGGACGTATTCGACGGCGTTGCCGCGGATGCTGCTGGAGACCAGGAAGTCGTCGTAGGCCAGCAGGCCGCCGAACTTGGCGTTGGAGTTCGCGGGCCAGTTCGGGAACACCCTGATGTCGTGCTGGTAGGACTGCAGGAGCATCTCGTCGAGGCCCGAGGTGGTGACGTTGAGGTTCTCGACGCCGCCGCCGTAGTGGTGCACCGCCATGTTCGGGTACGAGTAGGCGGTGGCCTCGGCGTGCAGCTCGTCCATCAGCGTGCTGGGGTTGTAGCCGATCGCCGCGGCGGCCGCGTACAGGGTGGCCGGGGAGTTGTCGCTGTGCCAGTTGTTCAGCTGTGCGACGGTGTTCTGCGCGGTCCGGAGCAGGTCGGCGGAGTCGTTCAGTCCCACCTGGAGGCCGGGGTAGACGGCCTGGACGGCGACGTCGTTGCCGTCACCGACCCAGCCGGAGCCCTCGGAGGTCTGCCGGAAGACGGTCTGGCCGTTCCTCGACATCGTGGGCAGCGGCGCGAGGTTCTGGTCGATGTGCTGCCAGGTGGGCACGAGCGGGTCGTTGATGTGCAGGTCCTTGCTCATGTCGATCAGGCCCTGGAACAGCAGGTGCACGAGGCCGAGCGAGAGGATGCTGTTGGTCTGCGGGTAGACGCCGCCCTCCTGCGGCGCGTCGTTCTCGATGTTGTACGTGCCCGTGGCCGCGTCCCAGGTCAGGTAGTGCTGCCAGAACAGCCCGACCTGTTCGAGGTAGGGCAGGACCTTGCGCGCGTAGGAGGCGCTGCGGGTGTACTCGTACTTCATGACCATGTCGCTGGCGAAGTTCACGGCGTCGGACTTCTGGTTGTACAGGTCGTCGGCGGCGCTGGTCCCGTTGGGCGAGATACCGACGGGATAGAGGACACCCTGGTACCCGGCCGCGGCGGCCTTCGCCCTGCCCCTGGGCATCCAGTCCAGGATCGGGTCGTCGTAGGAACCCATCTGGGCTATGTGGTTGGTCGACAGCGCCGGATAGAACGCCGCCTCGTAGTTGTAGTTGGCGTGGTAGTCGCCGTACCAGTTCATGGCCCCGGTGATCCAGTTCCCCCACAGACCCGGGGCGTACTTCCCGGCGCGCGAGACCGAGCCGAGCAGGTAGAGCGAGCCGTACCAGCTCTTCTCCACGGCCTGGTCGGGGATCTGCACGAACGACCGGGACCAGTACTCCCGCCACCAGGACTCGTGGGCCGCGTACAGCTTGGCCAGCGAGCCGCCGGTCAGCGCGGTGGCCGTCGCGTGGGCGACGGACTGGTAGCGGGGTGTGTCATGGCTGCTCTGAATCGCCGCGGCGACGGTGTAGGTCACACCGGGCTTGAGGGTCAGGCTGACCCGGTTGCCCGACACGCTCGCGGCGGTGCCGCGCACGCTCGTCGCGATCCGCGCGTGGGGGTTGCCCGGCGCGTCGATGGTGCCGGCCTGCACGTCGGCGTCGAGCACGCCGTCCTTGCCCGTCGTCGCCGGCGTCTTCCCCAGGCCGTCCTGCACGGTGACGGTCGCCTGCTGCGGGTGCGAGCCGGACAGCCGCAGGCTGGTGACGAACAGGTTCCGGGTCGCCGAGACCCAGCTCGTGGACGAGAGCTGCTCGCCGCCGAGCGTGTAGGTGCCCTCGACCTGCGCCTGCGCGATGTTCTGTACGACGTGATAGGCCGAGCCCGCCAGGCCCGGGACTGACAGCACAATCCGGCCCAGCGGTTCGATGCCGTTGGTGGCGGTGGAGAAGAAGTCGTTCTTGCCGAGATAGAAGGTCTGGTCGTCGACGGAGCCGCCGACCGCGACGCCGACATCGCCGTTGCCCAGCAGCGGGGCGTCGGCGGTCTCGCCGTTCGCCAGACTGGTGGGCGGTGAGTTCCAGACGCCCTGGAACCGGGCCACGGTGGACAGGGCCTGGGCCGTGGTGGGATCGCCGAGGGGTTGTGCGGCGGCGGATGCGCCGCTCTGGAGGGTGGTCAGGCCGACGGCCACGAGGGCCGTGGCCATCAGGGCGCTGATGCGTCTCCGGTGGCGGGGTGAGGTTGTCACTGTGCGGTGACCTTTCTCTTGCGGTGTCCCGCTCCGCTTGGGCGGGGGTGTTCCAGCGGGGTGTGGCATGGCCGCCCGGCCGTTGGTGGTGGCGGGACCGGCGGCACCGAGCAGGGGCCCCGGCCCGACGACGGTGACCGCGTCGGCGGCGGCCCCGGGCTCGGGCAGCCCGGTGAGGAAGTCGGCGAGGCCCGCCCGGGACAGCGGGGCGAAGCCCGGGTCAGACGGCCGGGCCGAGATGCGTGAGGGTCCCGACGCCCTCGACGGACAGGGCGGCGGGCAGTCCGGCGGTGCGGCCGGTCCCGAACGTCGGGTTGATGTCGAACAGGGCCGACAGCACCGCCTCGGCTCCGGCCGCGCCCGCGATGTTGTCGCGGACGGAGGTACCGCGTTCGGCCACCCGGGCCCGGTGCGTGCCGTCCGGCCCGGTCACGATCTCCATGGCCTGCCCCCACAGCCCGCCCGAGGCGGCCGACGAGAGGTCGCGCAGGAGAGCGATCGCCCGGTTGCGGTGACCGAGGCGCGCCAGGCCGTGGGCGGTGACGCCGGGCCACGCGGCGAAGGCACCGGCCGCGCCGTGGTCGGGACGGTCGGAGGCGGCGGCGATCGGATCGTCGGGACTCAGCGCCCGCATCCAACCGCCCACCAGCAGACGGCCGGTGACGAAGTCGGCCATCTCCCGCCGTACCCGCTCCGGGAGTTCACGGTGCAGGGCCGCCGCGACCAGACCGAAGTCCAGGCAGTGCCCGATCGTGTCGGTCCCGTCCGGGCGGAGGATCCGCCAGCGGCCCGACCCGGCGTACAGGTCCAGCACCGCTTCGGCCAGCCGACCGGCCTCGGCCTCGGCCCGCTCGGCATCCCCGGGCCGGCCCAGCCGCCGGTACAGCCCGGCCAGCGAGCGCGTCGAGGCGACGTAGGCGCCGTTGAAGGAGGCGACGACACCGGTGTAGGTGGGCACACACTCCAGCAGCTG
Source organism: Streptomyces sp. NPDC058457 (assembly GCF_042720695.1). Lineage (NCBI taxonomy): Bacteria > Bacillati > Actinomycetota > Actinomycetes > Kitasatosporales > Streptomycetaceae > Streptomyces > Streptomyces sp. NPDC058457. Next base: position 30,585 of record NZ_JBHXLU010000079.1, read on the forward strand.
CCACGGATCGGCGCCGAAGTCGGCCAGCACGCCCCCGGTGGCCGCGCTGCGCCGCTCGCGCCACCCCAGCCCGAGCCGCTCCGCATGCGTGAGGACGGTCGCCCCGCCGGTCGTCTCGTCGAGGAAGGCGAGGTCACCGGTGATGCAGACGTAGTGCTCGATGAGCCTGAACAGGGCGTAGTCGGTGGAGCTGTAGGCGTTGCCCAGCGGCCCGCCGCCGAGGTTCTCCACGCCGAAGGAGTCACGGTAGGGCCCGGCCAGGACCCGCAGCAGCCAGGAGCGCAGGCCGGCCGGTTCCAGCAGGGCGTACAGCCGGCTCCACTCGCAGTGGTCCCAGAAGTAGGTGGTGGTCGGCCCTAGCCGGGGGCCGCCGGTGAGGAACACCGGCTCACCGGGCCGGATCCGAGTGGTGCGCATGTACAGCGCCTGCAGGGCCCCCATGTAGTAGGTGCGCGCGAGGCCGGCGTCCTCGGTGGTGAAGGTGGGCAGGTGCCCGGAGAAGTCGGGGTTGCCCGGGGTGAACATGGCGGCCCAGAGCCGGCGCCAGCCGTCCCGCCCGGCCCGCATCGTCGTCTCGAAGTCCTCGGCCGCGCCACGGGCCTGTGCCGCGACGGCGCCGGCGTCGGTCCCGTACGCGCAGGCGATCCCGATGACCACGCTCCCGCCGGGTTCGATCCGGCAGGTCCAGGTCACCCGGCGGCCGGCGCCCGCGGCCCGCGGTTCGCCGGACGGCCCGGCGAAGGCGTAGGCGGCACGAGCCGGCGACCGGGAGTCCGCGAAGGCGACCGTGCCGTCCTCGGCGCGGGACACCCAGCGGCGCGACTCGGTCCAGTGCCGGGTACGGGCGATCTCGGCACCCGCGAGACACAGCACGACCACGTCCGCCGCCACCTGTATACGGACGCGGTGCCAGATCCCGGCGGCGAGTGCGGTGTCGGTGAGCTCCCGCTCCCCGGTGACGCCGAGCCACAGCCGGCCGTCCTCGACGCCGATCTGGAGCGAGTCGGGGTGGTTGCCGTGGGTGAGGACGGTCCCGGACTGCCCCGCCGCGTCGAGCCGCAGCTCGAACTCGATCGTCAGGCCGGGGGAGAGCACGAAGGGGTCCAGGTTCGTCTCGCCGTCGGGTGTCAGCGCGATCGTCCCGTCGGCCCGCAGGATCACACCGCCGTCGGCCCCCGCCACCCCGAGCCTGCGTACGGCCCCGGCCACGCCGGCCCGCGGCTCCGGCTCCTTGTCGTGGCTGACGTGCGCCGGGAGCGCGTCGTCCAGGAGCATCGGACCGTGGTCCTCGTCGCGCTGGATCCCCGGAACGCGGGGCCTGCCCAGCCTGAGGCGCCGCGCCGCCGAGGACAGCAGGTAGTGCTGCTCCCCGCCGCCCGTGGTGGCCCGGATGCGCTCCAGCGCCATGTAGTCGTGGTGCATACCGTGGTTCCACGGCCCGTCGTACAGCCAGCCGTATCCGACCTCCGCGTGGGCGGCCATCGCGAAGAGGTCCTGGGCCAGCTCGACCGTCCTGGCCTCGTCGCTCTCGTTGGTGACCTCGATCCGCCACAGGAGCAGGTCCCGGGAGAGCGCCATCCGGGTGTCGGTGGTCAGCAGCAGCCCGTCCGGGCGGCGGTGTTCGCGCAGTACGCCCCACGGCTTCCACAGGAAGCGCTGCGCGGCCGGGACCACGCCGTCCACGTGCAGCTCACCGGTGTGGTAGCCGAACGTGAACGGCGGCGCGGCCAGCCAGGACAGAGAGGTCAGATCGTGGTTGACGTGCGCCTGCCCCTGCTGGTTGCGCAGCGAGGGCAGGTGCGCGATCTCGTCCGCGCCGACCCAGTGCCCGGCGACGTCCTCCAGGTCCGGCACACCGGTCCGGCCGATGTCCACGGCTCCGGCGGCGGTTTCCATGGTCACTTGGTGGCTCCCGAGGTCAGTCCGGCGATGAACTGCTTCTGCAGCGCTAGGTATCCGGCGACGGGAACGACCGCCGCCAGCAGCATCACGCCGAACAACTGGGCGTAGTTGGTGGAGAACTGACCGACCGACTGGTAGATCCCGGTGGTGATCGTCTGGCCGTGCAGCGGGCCGAGGATGAACTGCGGGTTCATGAAGTCGTTCCAGATCCACAGCGACAGGAAGATCGCGACGGTCGCGGTGGCCGGGCGCAGCAGGGGCATGACGATCGTCCACCAGACCCGCAGGCTCCGGGCGCCGTCCACGGTCGCGGCCTCGACGATCTCGGCCGGGATCGACCGCAGGAAGCCGGAGTACACGAACACCGCGAACGACAGGTAGCCGCCGCCGACGTTGGCCAGGACCAGCCCCGCATAGGTGTGGTCCAGGTGCAGGAAGGCCAGGATGCGGATGGTCGGCAGCAGCACCACCGCGGGCGGGATCATCAGGCCCGCGCCGAAGCACGCCAGCACGATCCGGCGCAGCCCGGCCGGGCGCCGGGAGAGCCAGAAGCTGAGGGCCGCGCCCAGCGGGATGATCAACAGCACCGAGGCGACGACCGTGACCGCGGAGTTGGTGAGCCCGATCTGGACGATCCGGTCGGGCCGGGCCAGGGCGTCCGTGAGGTTGCCCGTCGTCGGCGGGGCGGGCGGCGCCGCCGGGTTCCGGATGATCTGGTCCTGCGACTTGAAGGCGTTGACGACCGTCAGGTAGACGGGGCTGACGAAGGCCAGCGTGAGCAGCCCGGCCGCCACCAGGTGTCCCCGCGAGGTCCAGGCGCGGCGACGGTCCCGACCCGGTACGGGAACGGCGCCCGGTATCGCTGCCCGCCGCCGGACGGCGGGCCGCTGCGAGGTCGACGTGCTCACAGGTCCACCTCCCGGCGGCGCAGCACGGCGGTCACGGACAGCGCGATGACGATCGAGACGACGAGCAGGAGCATCGCGACGGCCGAGGCATAGCCGTAGCGGTCGTCCGTGAAGGCGAGCTGGATGATGTACAGGGCGGTGGACTGCGTGGAGTCGGCCGGGCCGCCGGAGGTGAGCACGGCGATGATGTCGTACAGCTTCAGCATCGTGATCAGCGAGATGGTGACGCTGATCGTGGTGCCCGGGGCCAGCATCGGGAACGTGATGCGCCGGAACCGCTGCCAGCGGCCGGCTCCGTCGACCATCGCGGCCTGGTACAGCTCGACCGGGATCGACTGCAGCGCGGCCAGGTGGACGACGGTGGTGAACCCCGTCAGCACCCAGGCGGCCACGATCCCGACGGACAGCACGGCGAGGTGCGGACTGCCCAGCCAGGTGATCGGCTGGTCGATGACGCCCAGCGACACCAGGACGTTGTCGAGGATGCCGTCCCGGGCCAGGATGTAGCGCCAGACGTATCCGACGATGACACCGGACAGCACCTGCGGCAGGAACGCGACGGTCCGCATCAGCCGGAAGCTCAGCGACGTTCTGTTGAGCAGCAGCGCGAACCCGATGCCGGCGGCGTTGGCCACCAGCGTCACCGCGCCGGCCAGCAGGAGGGTGAAGCCGAGACTTCCGGCCAGGGCGCTGTCGTGCGCCATCTCCCGGTAGTTGGACAGACCGACGAAGTCGGCGCGAGCCAGCAGCGGGTTCTCGTTCGTGAGGCTCTTCCAGGCGCTCATGATCACGGGGACCACGATGAACAGGACGTACAGGCCCAGCGCGACGAACGCGATCGACCCCAGGGCGGGGTCGCCACGGCGCGGGCGGATTCGAATGGACACGGCTCGGGTGGTCATGGCTCTTTCCTCGGAGGAGATCTGCGGCCCCGGAACCCGCGGGCAGAACCGGGGCCGACGAGGTGGCTTACTTGGTCGCCGAGTCCCAGGCGGCGTCCAGCTCGGCCAGCTGGCCCTCGACGTCGTCGGAGGAGAACAGCGCCTGACTGGCCGAGTAGAAGGCGTTGTTGAGGCCGGAGGGCATGGAGTCGTCGTTGGTCGCCCAGCCGAACGACGAGACCTTCTTGTTCTTCTGGGTGACGTAGGAGTACGAGTCCTTGAAGACCTTGGTGACGTTGACGCCGTAGTCGTCCAGGGTCTTGTTCTTGAGCATCGGGAACGCGCCGTCACCCTCGATGAGGGCTTTGTAGTTGGCCGGGTCCAGTGACCAGGCCTCGGCGAACGCGGTCGCCTTGGCGGGATCTTTCGTCTTGGCGCTGATCGCCATGGAGCCGCCCACCGAGAACGGCACCACGAGCGACCCGTCCTCGGTGGGGGTGAGGAAGGCGCCGAAGTCGTCGGCGTGGTCCTTGGGCACCGAACCGAGGAACCAGCTGCCCATCATGTACATCCCGGTCTTGCCGGACGTGAAGTTGGTGATCGAGTCGGCGTACTTGACCCCGAGGGCGCCGTCCTCGAAGTAGCCCTTCTTCACCATCGTCCGGTACTTGGTCACCGCGGCCTTGACGTCGGCGTCGGTGAAGTGGACCTGGCCGGCGTAGCGCTTCTTCAGCCAGTTCGGGTCCTTGCCCAGCACGTCGGCAGAGAGGATGCCCACCAGCGGCATGGACGCCGCGAACGGGTCGCCGCCGCCCAGCTCTACCGGGGTGATGCCGGCGGCCTTGAGCTTGGCGCACACGGCCATGAACTCCGGCCAGGTCTTCGGCGCCGCGCTGACGTGCGCCTTGGCGAACAGCTTCTTGTTGTAGAAGACCTCGGGGATGATCTGCGAGTTGGTCGGCGGGACGTAGACCTTCCCCTTGTAGGCGTTGCCCTGCGGCAGCAGGAAGTTGGCGTCCACCCACTTCTGGTCGTACGGCTTGAGCAGCCCGGCCGTCGCGAACGTCGACGGGGTGATCGACTGGAGCAGATCCGGGAACTGCCCCGACGCCTGCAGCTGCTTGGCGTACGCGTCCCGGTCCGTGCTCGGCGCGACGATCTTCTTCACCGTCACGCCCGGCACCTTCTTCTCGGCGCTGGCGATCGAGGTGTCCCAGAACCCGGCGGTCAGGCTGGGGGTTTCGAAGGTGAGGTAGGTCAGGGAGCTGCCGCCCTTCGCGCTCCCGGTCGACGCCGCGGAGCATCCGGTGAGGGCGAGTGCCGCGGCGAGGCAGACAACAGTCGGACGTTTGCGCCTCATGGAAGTCTCCTGGAAGGACGATGCGGCCCGGCGGACGGGGCGGACCGGAGAGGATCGACGCCGCGACATCCTTCGGGATAACGTTATCGCGAGGATAGAAGCGCGTTGCGGGAATGTGTCAAGGGCCGGTCTGATATCGGTCCGATGTTTCGAGGAGGAGCTGCCGGATGACGCGAGCACGGCGTGAGAGCGGGGGACGGCCCAGGCGCCCGACGATGGTCGACGTGGCGCGCGAGGCCGGGGTGGCCCTGCGCACCGTCTCCCGGGTGGTCAACAACGACCCCACGGTGGGGCCGGAGTACGTCGCCAAGGTCGAGGCCGCGATCGCCGCGCTGAACTACGCCCCGGACGAGCGCGCCCGGCAGCTGCGCACCGGAGTCACCGGCACCATCGGCGCCGCGGTCCGCAGGATCGCCGAGGTCAACCCGGAACTTGCCGCCATCGAGCGCACCGCCCGCGACTCGGGCCTCACCCTTCTCGCCGCCTCCACGGACTTCGACGAGACCAGGGAACGCGACATCCTGATCTCCATGTGCCGGCAACGCCTCGACGGCATCATCGTCGAGCCGTTCGGCGAGAACCACGCCTACCTCCAGCCCGAACTGGACGCGGGCATGCCGCTGGTGGCCATGGACCGTCCGATGAGCGGGATCTCCGTCGACTGCGTCATGTCCGACAACGCCTCCGGCATCGGCATCGCCTTCCACCACCTGCACCGGCACGGGCACCGCCGTATCGCGTACATCGGCGACAGCGAACGCGTCTTCTCCGGCCGGGAGCGCGCCGCCGCCTTCCGGGCCGCCCTGCGGGCCCACGGCGAAGGCGTGGAAGGGCTGGTGCACCCGGGGGAGATCACCCCCGAGCGGGTGGCCGCCGCCCTGGACACCGCACTGCGCGGCCCGGAGCCGGCGACCGCCCTGGTCACCGGCAACATGGACACCACGCTCACGGTCCTGCGGCAGCTCGGCCCGCAGGCCGCCGCCCGCCTGGCCCTGGTCGGCTTCGACGAGGTGCCCCTGGCCGACCTCCTGCAGCCCGCCCTCACGGTCGTCGCCCAGCAGACCGCCGTGATCGGCCAGACGGCCGTGGAACTGCTCCGTGCCCGCATCGCCGACCCCGGCCGCCCGGTGCAGTCGGTGATCGTCCCGGTCACCCTGAAGGTCCGGGGCTCCGGGGAGATCCCGGCCTGAGCCCGGGGCCGCGGTGCCTCGCCGGACCCTGTGCGGGGCGCCGCCCCTGCGATAACGTTATTCCAAACGAGCTGGAGAACGATATGGCGACGGTCGTGCGGACGGCCCCGGAACCCTCGGAACCGGCGCCCGTGGCGACCGCCTCTACGGCCCGGCCGCCGAACGGGCAGGGCTTCCGGCGCGCTCGGATGCGGGCCACTGGCCGAAAGTGGTGAACTCCCGCTGCGCCGAGACGAGATCGCAGCATGGCGCCCACTGGAAATACTTGGCTGAGCAAGTATAGGCTCCCAGTTGGGGGCGATTGGTGAGAAAAAGCCGGACGCCGCCAGGAGAACCGTGGCGCCGTCACACCTGATCGATTTCACGGTTCGGCCATATGTCAAGCGTGTTGCTGTTCCGCCGGTTGACTGCCGCCCGGCGTGGACGTGCGTGGCAGTGTCCGGTGGTGCCGCAACGATGTTGATGTCATCCACTCCTGGAAGGAAGTGCCGTGGCACCGGTGCTCGTCGGGCTCGAAGGTCTGCTGGCGGGAGAACGCATCCCGATCCTGGACACCCGCGTCACCTTCGGACGTAACTCGGAGAACACTGTCGTCATCTCCAGCCTCAGTGTCTCCCGCTTCCATGCGGAGATCGTCTTCGACCAGGACAAGGGCTACGTCCTGCGTGACCTGGCCAGCAGCAACGGCACCCTGGTCAACGGGGACGAGGTGGAGTCCCGGCTGCTGCAGCCGGGCGACGAGATCAGCCTGGGCGACCAGGAGTTCCGCTTCGAGGTGGCGGACGCGATGGAGACGCTGATGGCGCTCTCCCTGCCCAGGTCCGTCACGCACGCCGGTCAGGAGGGCGAACAGGGACCCGTACTGCAGGTCACCGTCGCCGGCGGCGGCCCCGTCGGGCTGTCCCTGGCCCTGCTCCTGGAGCACTTCCTCGGGCCCCAGGTGAAGATCACCGTCTACGACGGCAGGTGGCGCAAGCAGGGCCGCACCGTCGTCTGGAAGAGCCAGGACGAGGGCAACGTACGGCGCCAGCAGGTGGTGACCGTGCAGAGCCGCCAGTACCTCGCCTGGCCGGAGGAGGTGCAGGCGCGCCTCTTCGACCCGGAGCACTACACGGAGATGTGGCCCTCCGGTCCGGACTCGGTCGGCGACCACAGCCCGCGCAACATGCGCATCGCCTACATCGAGGACCGGCTGCTGGAGCTGGCCAACGAGAAGCGGGACCGGATACGCCTCATACCCGCCCGGTTCGACGCGGCGAAGGAGCAGGAGGCGCTCGCCAGCCAGCACGTGCTCGCGATCTGCGACGGCGGACGGTCACGCACCAGGGACCACTTCGCCGCCCGGTTCGGCAAGGCCGACGAGTCGATCTACTCCCTGGACGGCCGCCACCTCCAGGACGTGGTCCTCGGCCTGCGCGTGAAGTCCGGCCTGACCGACCCCATGGCGGTCCTCATGACGGTCGCCCAGAACCGCTTCCTGCTCAACTCGCTGCGCGGTGAGGGCTTCCTCAACATGCGGCTCACCGATGCCGAGGCCGCCGAGGTGATCGGCCTGGACCCGGTCCGCCGCGTCTTCGAGGAGTGCATCGCCTCCCGGCCGTGCCTGATGGACCGCGACGAGTACGGCGACTTCCAGTGCTCGACGCACGGCACGCTGTTCCTGCCCGCCCTGGTCAAGGGCTCGGCCCTGTGGCGGCGGGTGCAGGAGGGACTGCTGCTGTTCGGCGTCGAGGCCGACGACCTGTCGGCGGTCACGAGCTTCCGGCTGGACATGGTGCAACGCCCCAGGTTCTCGGCCGAGTTGCTGCCTCCCACGACCACCTCGCCGGGCACCTACGGCTTCCTGCTCGGCGACGCCGCCAACGCGATCCACTTCTGGCCGGGCCGCGGCCTCAACAGCGGTCTGGCCTCCGCCATCTCGCTGGCCCGTTCCCTCAACGGGGCGTGGAACGGAAGGTCGTTCCGCGACGCCGACTTCCTCCGGCACGAGGCGGCGATGTCGATGCTGCAGTACCGGCACAAGAGCCGGGCGTGGAAGGCGATGGTCACCACCGACAACCAGGGCGTCACCTGGGCGATCAAGGACATCATCGGCCACGGCATCGACGGGATCCCCGAAGAGCCCGACCGCGAGGCGGACACCAAGACGCTGCTGGAGCGCATGCAGGCCATCCGCGCCCGCCTGGCTCCCCGTCTGTCCGGCATGCCGGACGACGAGGCGATCCTGGAACGCCTGCGCACACTCCAGCCCGCCACCCTGCGCATGCTCGTCCTCAGCGGCGCCTGGGACACGCTGACGATGGGCGGCGAGGAGGTCGACATCGACATCTTCTACGGCCAGGACTCGTCCGCGGCCGCCGCGGCCGTGGAGGCACTGGAACCGGCCGCCCAGGCCTAGCACGCCGGGTCCCCGACACCCCGCCCGCCGGACTTCCCGTACCGGCGGGCGGGGTCGGCCTCGGGTCCCGTCCCCGCGCACGGGCGGTCAGGTGTGCGGGCGGTGGCCCTTCTCCTGACGGGGGTAGGTCTGGTCGTTCTGCGGGAGCGTGGGCTTGGGGAGGGTGGCGACCTCCTCCTTGGCCCTCTCCAACCGCTCGGCGGTGTCGTGGGGCAGGCGGGGCGGGCGCGGTCGGGTGCTGCGGAAGCGGAACGCGGTGGTGAGGTCGCCGAAGGTGGCACGCCGCCATTCGCTGACGTTGGGCTCCTCGACGCCGGTGAACCGTTCCAGGAACTGCAGCGCCGAGGTGTGGTCGAAGGCTTCCGAGGCGACCCAGCCGCCCACCGTCCAGGGCGAGACGACGATGGCCGGGACCCGGAAGCCGCCGCCGATCGGCAGGCCCCCGATGAACTCGTCCGCCGTACCGGCGGGCGGGGTCGGCGGCGCCACGTGGTCGAACAGGCCGTCGTTCTCGTCGTAGTTGAGGATGAAGGCGGTCTTGCGCCACACCTTGGGGTTCGACGCGATGGCCTCGATCTTCGACGCCACGTAGTCGGCACCCGCGGCCGGCAGGTAGTCCGGGTGCTCCGACTGGTAGCTCGTGGGGCAGATCCACGACACCGTCGGGAGCCGGTCGTTGCGGGCGTCGTCCTCGAAGGTGCCGTGGGGCTGCGGGCGTACGCCCCGCTCGTACAGGTCGGAGCCGGGCTGTGCGTTCCTGAACGTCGCGAACTGCTCCAGCATGTTGGTGCCGTAGTCGTCCTGCTCCTGGTACACCTTCCAGCTGACTCCGGCGGCCTGGAGGCGCTCGGCGTACGTCGTCCAGCGGTACGGCGTGGGCGCCACGTTGCTGATGACCGGACCGCCCCGGGTGCCGCCGGGATCGATGGTCCCGGTCATCCACATCAGGCGGTTGGGCCAGGTGGGGCCGAAGACCGAACAGAAGTAGTTGTCGCAGATGGTGAACGTCTCCGCGAGGGCGAACTGGAAGGGGATGTCCTTGCGGGTGTAGTAGCCCATCACGTAGGGGCCGTTGACGCCGTCGGCCTTGCGGTGGGCGGGCAGCCACTGGTCCATCCTGCCGTTGTTCCAGGCCTGGTGCTGCACGGACCAGGCGTGGCTGGTGGAGGGGATGGCCTGGGCGCTCGACGTGTGCGTGTCGAGGTGGAAGGGCAGTAGATAGCCCTTGGGGTTGACGGCGTCGGGCTGGTGGAAGACGGACCGTCCGGTGTCCAGCTTCAGCGCGTGCGGGTCGGCGAAACCGCGGACTCCGGACAGGGTGCCGAAGTAGTGGTCGAAGGACCGGTTCTCCTGCATCAGCATGACGACATGCTCGATGTCGTGCAGGGAGCCGTACTTCGGCGGTCCGGCGGCGACGGCCTTCTGGACGCCGGGGGGAAGAAGGGAGAGGGCCGCGGCGCCGCCGATCGCGCCGGCGGCGGAGCCCAGGAGTCTGCGACGGGTCGGTTCAGCCATGGGTGCTCCGTTCTCGGGCTCTCCGACAGGAGAACCTTCGCGGGAGTGACGGCCGGCCCGGCCACAAGGACGGGCCGTCGTTCACTCTGGGCCCCGGGCGCCACGGTGCGTCAGGTGCCGCTGGTGAACTCCGGGCCAACGCACGGAAGGAGTTGGCCGAGCCGTCACGCCCAACACCTGCTCGTTGCACGGGTGTTGCCGAGCGTTGAGGAACGGTGGCCGCTACATGAATCTCGCGCGACCGGCACTCCACTCCTCACGCCTGGTCACTCTCCCGAACGCCATGCGAAGGTGAAGCCACGTCACGCGTCCAGCTGACGCCTCCTCCTGCTCCCTCTGCCACCGGCCCGTCGTGTGTGGCCGGCCTCGGTGAGACCGCCGGCACTTCGACGGCTCGGCATCGGGTGCCTCAGGGGGACGGTGACGGCCGGTCAGTCAGGTCGAGGTGCGGTTCGAAGGCGCGCAGCAGGAGCGAGCGCATACGGTCCGGCTGCATCTCGGTCGAGCTGGCGAGAATCTGGATCGCCAGGCCGTCGACCATCGCGGTGAACCGGTCGGCGAGTGCCTCGACGTCCGCCTCCGGTGCCAGGCCCTCGGACCGGCACTCGTGCAGCAGTTCCACCACGACCCGGTACCAGCCCGAGTAGATCCGCCGCTGCGCGGGCCGCAGCCGCGGTTCGAGCATCGCCTGGTTCCAGAACTGGATCCACACCGACCATTCGTCGATGTCGTCGGCGGCGAGAGGCAGTTGCACCTCGATCAGGCGGCGCAGTTTGTCCCGCGCGGAACTCGCCCGGCCGAACTCCTCGTCGAGCCGGGTGCGGAACCGCTGGGCGTAGTACTCGAGCGCGGCGTGCAGCGCGGCTTCCTTGCTCGGGAAGTGGTAGTGCACCGTCGCGGTACTGGTTCCGCAGTAGCGGGCGATGTCCGAGACACGCACGTTGTGATAGCCGCGGCGTGCGATGAGCACGGTCGCGGCCTCGAGGATCTGGTCCCGCCGCTCCTGCGCCGTCACCGGCTGCGCCCGGTCCCGCCCGCTCTCGGGCGGGAGTACGGGCTCCGGACCGGTTCCCTCGACCAGATAGGCCGTGGAGACTCCACAGGCCTTGGCGATGGCGGCGACCTCCTCGTCGCGCAGCCGCCGGGTCCCGCGCAGCGCCTTGGACAGGGCGGTGGGGTCCATTCCGATCCGGTGGGCGAGTTCGCGCTGGGAGATCGCGGCCGCCCGGATCGCGGTCCGGACGCGCCCCGGCAGATCGGCGGTCGCCGCAGCCGGCCGGTCCTCGATGCTGGTCATAACCCGGCCAGTATGTCAGGCAAGGCGGTTCACCCCGGTTGCCGGACAGCCGCCAGCGCGCCGACGACCTCGGCTGCGGCGCGCTCACCCGAAGAGATCGCCCCGTCGATGTAGCCGTTCCACACCGAGGCGGTCTCGGTCCCCGCCCAGTGGACGAGTCCGGACGGCTCCCGCCACCCGTCCCTCCCGTACCGGGTCCAGCCACCGGGGGTCACGAAACACTCGTAGCCCCCGATGGTCCAGCCCACCCGCGGCCAGATCTTCTCGACGTAGTCGACCGGCCGGTCCGCCCGGGTACCGGCCACCGCGGACAGCGCGGCCAGCACCTCGCGGCGACGCCCGCTGTCGGTCCCGGCGGCCCAGCGGTCGAGCCGGTCGCCGTAGACGAACGCGACGAGGACACCGCGCGAGGCGTCCTCGGGAGAGTTGTCGAAGACCACGCCGACCGGGCTGTCGCCGTAGAGCGTCGCGATCCCGGAGCGTCCCGCCGCGCGCCAGAAGGGTTCCTCGTAGACGGCGTGCACCTTCGCGACCCGTCCCATCGGCGAGTGGCGCACCCAGCCGCGCCGCCCCGGGGGCAGCACCGGGTCGAACGTGATCCGTTCGACCGCCGCCGGGGGCACGGCGACGACAGCCCGCCTCGCGCGGACGACGGTGTGGCCGGTGGTCACCGCCACCCCGTGCGCGGTCTGCCGGATCGACAGCACCGGATCGCCCAGCCGGATCCTGCCGTCCAGCGACTTCGCCAGTGCGTGGGCCACCGCGTCCGCCCCGTCGGAGAACCGGGCGTCCTGTGCGCAGCCGCGGGTCTCCATCAGCTGTTCGTACCCGCCGCCCGAGGCCAGGTAGAACAGCACGTGGAAGAAGGAGATCTCGCGCGGCTCGGCGCACCACACGCCCTGCACCGTGAGCGCCAGCCGCAGCCGGGCGTCCTCGTCGGCGGTCTCCGCGCGGAAGAAGTCCTCGGCCGACAGGGCGTCGAACTCCGCGAACCGCGGGGTGGACCAAGGCCGTTCGAGGTCGACGGTACGGGCGAGAGCGTCCAGCAGGGCGGTGACGCGTTCGTACTCCTCGATGCCCGGTCCGGCGTCCGGTGCGCCGCCCGCGTAGTCCACGCGGGTGCCGTCGGCGCGGATCTCGACGTGCCGCCCGGTCTCCCAGGTCGGGAACGTCCGGCAGCCGAACCGGTCCGCCAGCGCGTGGAACCGCCGCTGGCTCGGCCCGATCCACTGACCTCCGAGGTCGAGGCGCACCCCTGACCGGCTCACCTGGCTGAACACGCGGCCGCCCACCCGGCCGGCGGCCTCCAGGACGACCACGTCGACCCCGGCGTCGGCCAGCCGCCAAGCGGTGGTCAGCCCCGCGTATCCGGCGCCCACGACCACGACCTCGGTGTCGACGGCAGAAGTTTCTCGTGTTGTCACGCCGGCCACCGTGTCGCAATGCTGACTCTTCAGTCAAGAGGCCCTACAAAATTGCGATCCGGACCTTGACAGCAACTCGGGCCACGGTCAGGCTGACTCGCCAATCAGGCATTGCGTTTTGTTGTCGATACCCGTAGACGACTAGATCGGGAGTGGCAATGGCCTCAGATTCGCAACTTCATGTGCGCGAGACCTGCTCGGACAAGGGCCTGCGCTCCGGCGCGCTCGGAATGGCAACCAGCCTGATCCTGGCCGTGGCCTCCGCGGCGCCCGCCTACAGCCTCACCGCGACGCTGGCCTTCGTCGTCGGATACGTCGGCTTCCAGGCCCCGGCCGTGGTGGTGCTGGCCTTCGTCCCGATCCTGTTCGTCTCCTTCGGCTATGCCGCGCTCAACCGGCGTGATCCGGACTGCGGCACGATCTTCACCTGGGCCACGCGGGCACTGAATCCCAGCCTCGGTTTCCTGGGCGGCTGGGCGATCATCGCCTCCTTCGTCCTCGTGATCGGCAGCCTCGCGCAGGTCGCCGGGCAGTACGTGTTCCTGCTGGCGGGTGCGGAAGGCATCGGTTCCGCACCGGCGGACTGGCGCGTGCTGCTCGCCGGACTCGGCTGGCTCGCACTGATGACCCTCGTCTGCTACCGCGGCATCGAGATCGCGACCGCGGTACAACGGGCCCTGCTGTTCCTGGAGTTCGGCATGCTCGTGGCGCTGTCCGTCGTGGCCCTCGTCCGGGTGTACGCCGGCACCGCGCCGGCCGGGACCCGGCGGCCGAGCCTGTCCTGGCTCAACCCGTTCGAGGGCGCGTCCATGAGCGCGTTCGTCAGCGGGCTGGTGCTGATGCTGTTCATCTACTGGGGATGGGAGACGGCGCTCACCGTCAACGAGGAGACCACCGACCGGCACCGCATCCCCGGCCGTGCCGCGATCTGGTCCACGGTGCTGCTGGTGGCGCTGTACCTCGTCGCCACGTTCGCCGCGATCTCCTTCGCCGGCACCGGCGACACCGGGATCGGCCTGAACAACCCGGACAACTCCGGGGACGTTCTCTACGGCTTCGGCACCGCGGTGTTCGGGTCGAGCGGTCTCGGCTCGGTGCTGTGGCACCTGCTGATCCTCATGGTCCTCACCTCGGCGGCCGCCTCGACCGAGACGACCGTGCTGACCCTGAGCCGCACCATGCTGTCGATGGGAGACCAGGGCGCGCTCCCTCGCGCACTGGCCCGGGTGCACCCGCGCTTCCGCATCCCGCACGTGGGCACGATCGCGGTCGGGGTCATCGGCGCGGTGGTGTACGTCGCGATGAACTTCCTCGGCCACGGTCTCGTCATCGGCGACGCGGTGTCCGCCTGCGGGGTACTGATCGCGTTCTACTACGGCCTCACCGGGCTCACCTCGGCCTGGGTGCACCGCACCGAGCGGCGCGCCGGAGCGGCGGACCTCTGGCTGAGCGTGGTGTTCCCCGCGATCGGCGGGGCGGTCCTGCTCGCCGCGGGAGCCTGGAGCCTGATCCAGGCATGGGATCCCGCCAACAGCGGTACGAGCTGGTCGCTCCCGTTCTCCTCGGGCGCCCGCGTCGGCGGCACGTTCGCGATCGGCACCGGGACGATCCTGCTGGGCCTGCTCGCCCTGCTGATCTGCCGGCGCCGGTACCCCGCCTTCTTCGAACGCCGGCCGACCGCCGCGGCCCACACCTGAGTCCGGACCCTCTTCCGCACGACCCTCCGCATCCGGGAGACCACCCGTGTCCATTCCCCAGGCCTTCGTCGACCCCTCGTCCATCGCCGTCGTCGGTGCCACCGAGGACCGCGCCAAATGGGGCTACTGGCTCGCCACCGGTGCCCTCGCGGGAGCCGGCCGGCGGGAGGTGCGGCTGGTCAACCGCCGCGCCGCACAGGTCCTCGGCCGGCCCTGCCACGCGACGGTGGGCGACCTGCCGGAGACCCCGGACCTAGTCGTCCTGTGCGTGCCGCCGGAACACGTCCGCCCGGTCGTCCGGGACGCCCTCACCAAAGGATGCCGCGCCTTCCTCGGGATCACCGCGGGACTCGGCGCCGACGAGGCCGAACTCGCCGCCATGCTGCGCCGGGCCGGCGCTCGGATGATCGGGCCGAACAGCCTCGGGCTGTTCAACGCCGCCACGAACCTCCGGCTCGCCTGGGGGAACTTCGCGCCCGGGAGCCTGGCGATCGTCTCGCAGAGCGGTCAGCTCGGCTCCGAGATCGCCGGCCTCGGCGCACGGGCCGCTCTGGGCGTGTCGCGGTTCTACTCGGTCGGCAACCAGCTCGACGTGGGAGCAGCCGACGTACTCGAATCCCTCGTCGCCGACGAGCACACCACCACGGTGGCGCTCTATCTGGAGAGCTTCGCCGGCGGCACCCGGATCGTCACCGTCCTCGAAGCCCTGCGCCGGGCCGGCAAGCACGTGCTGGTGCTCGCCACCGGTGCCAGCGAGGCAAGCCGTCGGCTCGCGCGGTCCCACACCGGGTCGATGACCTCGGCGCTCGACGTCGTCGACGCGGCCTGCCGCGCCGCCGGAGCCCTCCGGGTGGCGACGCCGCGCGAACTCGTCGACGTGGCCCGCGTGCTCGACGCGACCGATCCGCCGGACGGGCGCCGGGTCGCGGTCATCAGCGACAGCGGCGGTCAGGGCGGGATCGCCGCCGACCTCGCCGCCGCCCACGGACTGCGCGCGCAGGTCTTCACCGGCCGGCTGCAAGCCGCCCTGCGTGCCCTGCTCCCCGCCGCGGCGGCGGTGTCCAACCCGGTGGACCTCGCGGGCGCGGGAGAGGCGGATCTCCAGGTCTACGCGAAGGTCGCCGAGCTGGTGGCCGCCTCCGGCGAGGTCGACTCGATCGTCCTGTCGGGATACCTCGGCTGCTACGGCGAGGACTCACCGAGCCTCGTGGACGCCGAGTCCGCCGTGATCGACCGCCTCGGCCGCCTCCACCGGACGGACACGGCGCGCGTGCCCCTGATCGTGCACAGCATGAGCGCCGCCTCGCCCGCGGTCACCCGGCTACGGGAGCACCACGTCCCGGTCTTCGACACCATCGACGCGGCCCTGGGCGCGCTGCACCGCGCGACCCGGCTGGGCGGGCAGCCCCGCCCCGCCCCGGCGACCGAGCGGATCGGACCGGCCGCCCCGGCGGTCGAGCCGGTCGTAGCGGCCGTCCCGGAGCCCGGCTACTGGGCGGCTCGCGCGTTCCTGACGGCACTCGGCATCGCGATGCCCGAGGCGAGACGGGTCACCGACGCGGCCGGGTTCGCGGAGGCCTGTGCGTCGCTGCGGCCGCCTCTGGTGCTCAAGGCCGGCTGGATCGAGCACAAGAGCGAACATCAGGCCGTCAGGACCGGACTGGACCCGGACACCGCCGCGCCGGTGTTCCGCGAGATGTACGAGCGGCTCGGCCCGGGCGAGTATGTCGTGGAGGAGCAGGACACCCGGCCCGGCGTCGTCGAGATGCTGATCGGCGCCCGCCGGGACCGTGACTTCGGTCCGACCGTGGCCGTGGGCCATGGCGGGGTCCACGCCGAACTCTGGCGGGACGTGTCCGTCGAGCTGGCACCGGTCGACCGGCACACGGCGGCCGGGATGCTCGACCGGCTGCGCTCGCGTCGGCTGCTCGACGGCTGGCGGGGACAGCCGGCGGTCGACGTCGGGTCGCTGGTCGACGCGATCGTCGCCGTGTCCGAGGCGATCGCGGTCACCACCGGGGTGGTGGACATCGAGGTGAACCCGATCCGGGTCGGGCCCGAGGGCGCCCTGGCCGTGGACGCACTCGTCGTCTCCCGTTCCGCACCAGAAGTCGTAGCCGAAGCCGCACCAGAAGCCGCACCGGAAGTCTCCGGGGTGAACGGCCACCGGGAAACCACCGAGAAGCAGGAGAAGACGAGTGAGCATGTCCACTGAACCCTGGCCGCTGACCGATGAGCAGCGGGCGATCGTCGAGCTGTGCCGGGAGTTCGCCGCGAACGAGATCCGGCCCCGTGGACGCGAGGTCGACGAGCGTGACGTCGAGTCGCCGCTGGACATCTTCCGGGCCGCGGCCAAGGTCGGCATCACCGACTTCATGCTGCCCGAGGAGTACGGCGGGGGCGGATTCACCGATGTCGTGACCCAGTGCCTGGTCCAGGAGCAGATGTGCTGGGGCGACCCGGGCATCGGCAACTTCGTCTGCTCCAACGGGTTCTTCGCCGACCCGCTGCTCGCACTGGGCACCGACCGGCAGAAGTCGCAGTGGCTGCGTCCGCTCGCCGGTGCGAACCCGCTCTACACCGCGCTGGCGACGACCGAACCGGGCGCGGGTTCGGACGCCGCGTCCATCGCGACCACCGCCGTCCGGGTCGACGCCGGCTACTCGATCAGCGGACAGAAGGCGTGGATCTCCAACGCCGGCCTGGCCGACCAGTACGTGGTCTTCGCCAAGACCGACCCCACCCGGAGGGCCTCGGGGGTCACCGCCTTCCTGCTGCGCAAGGGTGCCGAGGGGATGACGTTCGGCGAGCCCATGCGCAAGATGGGCCAGCGCGCCATCGTCTGCCGCGAGATCTTCTTCGACGAGGTCTTCGTCCCCGAGTCCGACCGCCTCGGTGACGAGGGGCAGGGCTTCCGCGGCCTGATGAGGACGTTCGACATCTCGCGCATCGTGCTGGCCGCCGCGGCGACCGGAGCGGCGCGCGCGGCCTACGAGTACGCGCTCCAGTACGCCCGGGAGCGCAACCAGTTCGGCAAGCCGATCATCGAGCACCAGGCCGTCGCGTTCCGGCTGGCCGACATGGCGACCCGTATCGAGTCCGCGTGGCTGCTCACCCTGCACGCGGCCCGCCGGATGGACGCCGGAGCGGACGCCACCAAGCTCGCCGCCATGGCCAAGCTGCAGGCCTCGGAGACCGCGATGGCCGTGACCTGGGGTGCCGTCCAGACCCTCGGTGGCTGGGGCTACTCGCGCGAGTTCCCGGTGGAGCAGTGGATGCGCGACGCCAAGCTCGAGGAGATCGAGGAGGGCACCTCGGACATCATGCGGCTGATCATCTCGCGCCGCCTCTGACCACACGGCCCCTCTGATCCTGCTCTGGCAACAGGAGTGACATGAGTTTCCACAACGGGTTCACCGAGATGTTCGGGGTCGAACACCCCATCGTGTGCGGCGGAATGCTCGCGGTGGGCACCGCGGAGCTGATCTCGGCCGTCGCGAACGCCGGCGCGCTGGGGTTCCTCAGCGCGCTGACCCAGCCCACCCCGGAGGCGCTCGCCCGGGAGATCGCGCGCTGCCGCGAACTGACCGACAGGCCGTTCGGCGTCAACCTCACCATCCTGCCCACCATCGAACCGGTGCCGTACGACGACTACCGGGCGGTCATCATCGACTCGGGCGTGAAGGTCGTGGAGACGGCCGGCAGCAACCCCGCACCGCACCTGCCGGCGTTCAGACAGGCCGGGGTGAAGGTCGTGCACAAGGCCGTCGCCGTCCGGCACGCGCTCAAGGCCGAGGCGCTCGGCGTCGACGCCGTCAGCATCGACGGATTCGAGTGTGCCGGGCATCCCGGCCAGGACGACGTCCCCGGCCTCGTCCTGATCCCGGCCGCCGCCCGCAGGCTGCGCATCCCGGTCATCGCGTCGGGCGGCTTCGCCACCGGCGCCGGCCTCGTCGCGGCCCTCGCGCTCGGGGCGTGCGCGATCAACATGGGAACCCGCTTCGAGGCGACCGAGGAGGCGCCGGTCCACCCCAGCGTGAAGGCGCGGATCGTCGCGAACGACGAGCGCGGCACCCAGATCGTGTTCCGGGAGTTCGGCAACACCGCCCGGGTGGCGCGGAACTCGGTCTCGCAGGACATCGCCCGCCTGGGCGCGCGCCCAGGGGCCGTCTTCTCCGACGTCGCCGAACTCGCCTCCGGGAAACGCGGCAGGCAGCGGGTGCTGCGTGAGGGCGATGTCGAGGGCGGAATGTGGTGGGCCGGTCAGGCACAAGGCCTCATCGACAGCGTGGAGAGCTGCGAGACGGTGGTCCGCACCATAGTGGCGGATGCCGAGAGCATCATCCGGGGCCGCCTCCACCGCCAGCTCGCACCGGCACCCGACATGACCCCGGCCGCGGCCGGCTGACCGGTGCACACCGCGCAGGCCGGCCGAAGATCTACTCGACGACGGCCGTGTCGCGGTGCCGAGGTCCGCGGCGCCGTGGCCGCGGTGCGGCTGGGCCGAGTCGAACGGGACCGGACGGGAAAAGGTCCGGCACCGGCTCTTCGGGACCGCCGTTCGGGCAGCTGGACTCGTCGCCCGGGTCCAGGGTCCCGGGTGCCAACCAGAACCGCGGCGGCCGTCGTGGGCATGGCCTCGGACGTGCCGAGATCGTGCGCGGCGACGGCCGCACGCAGGAGGGGATCGCGAACACGGGACTCGCGTGACGTGGGGCGGGCAGCGAGAGAGGCCGGCCGGCGTCGGGCTCCTCGCGGTTCCCGTCCGGTGCCGCGTACCGCGTCTTGATCCAAGTTTTACGTCCGCTGCGGAACTGGATGCCCTGCTGAAGGTGTCTGACGGACAGTGGGGCCTGTCGAGGCCGCGGAGCGAGATGAGTGGGGCAGGCGTGGGACGGCGCAAGGGCGGCATAGGCATCGCAGTCGGTACGGTCGCAATGCTGGTGGGCGTGACAGCCTGCGGCGGGGGCGGCAGCGACAAGGCGAGCGGGGACGACGCGAAGGCGTCGGGGAAGCCGAGCGCGAGCGCCTCGCCCAGTCCCACGAAGCCCGCGGGTCCGCCGATGCTGCTGGACACGATCACCCCGCAGACGGGCACCACGGTCGGCGTCGCCATGCCGATCTCGGTCATCTTCACGAACCCGGTGGCGGCGAAGGCACAGGCCACGGTCGAGAAGCACATGAAGGTAAGCACCTCGCAGCCGGTGGTCGGCGCCTGGCACTGGATGGGCGACCGGCGCGCCGACTGGCGGCCGAAGACGTACTGGCCCTCCGGTACCAAGGTGAAGATCGACGCCGACATGACCGGCGTCAGCAACGGCAACGGACGCTACGGCGTGCACGGCTACACGCACACCTTCACGATCGGCGACGACGTGCGGGCGGACGTCTCGGTGACCGGCCACACCATGAAGGTGACCCGCAACGGCCAGGCGGTGCGCACCCTGTCGATCAATGCGGGCAGCGCCCAGTACCCGACGTGGGACGGCACGATGGCCGTCATCGACAAGCAGGAGAAGGTCCACATGACCTCCTGCAGCGTCGGCATCAGCTGCGACAAGGGCAGCCCCAACTTCTACGACCTGACGCTGCCCTGGGACGTCCACCTGACCCAGTCCGGTACGTACGTGCACTACTCGACCGGCGACCCGTATCCGGGCAGCGGCAGCGCCCGCGGCTCGCACGGCTGCGTCCACCTGTCCCTGTCGGACGCCAAGTGGTTCTACGGCCAGGTCAAGCAGGGCGACCCCGTCACCATCACGGGCTCGCCCCGGGGCAAGGCCCCGGCCGACAACGGCTACGCCGACTTCAACCTGGGCTGGGACCAGTGGCTCACCGGCAGCGCGTCAGGACAGCAGACGTCCGCTGCGCTGTGACCCGCGGCGGGACGGGCGCCGGCTCTCCGCCGCGGAGGGGGCGCCCGCCCGCCTGGTTCGGCCCAGGACGACTCCGGCCAGGACGAGGACCAGTCCGCACAGTTGCTGAACGGTCAGCACCTCTCCGGCGACCGCCGTGCCGAGCAGGACGCCTGTGACGGGGTTGAGCAGGCCTATCAGCCCGACCGTCCCGGCGGACAGGTGCCGAAGACCCGTGAACCAGGCGACGAAGGCCAGCGCGGTGGCGATGAGGGAGGCGTAGCCGAACGCGAGGAGCGCCGGTGCGGAGAGCGCGGGCGGAGCGCCCTCGACCACCGCGGCGACCGGGAGCAGGAAGAGACCTCCGGCCGTTAGCTGCCAGGCCGTCGAGGCGAGCACGTCGGCACCCGCGCTCCACCGCTTCGTGAGGACGTGCCCGAACGCCGACACCAGCATGGCGGCGGCCGAGGCCAGGACTCCCGGCACGCTCGTGCCCCGCACCCCCGTGAGCAGCATCAGACAGACCCCGCCGAGCCCGACCACGGCACAGGCCAGCTGCGCGGCCCGGGGCCGCTCGGACACCAGGGGCCAGGCCATGAGCATCATCGTCAGCGGGGACGCGGCCATGACGGTCGAGGCGACGCTCGTCGGAAGCAGCTGCGAGGCGGCGTAGACGAGGACGAAGAACACGCTCATGTTGAGCAGCCCGAGCACCGCCGACCGCCACCACCACGAGCCGCGTGGCCGCTGCCTGCGCAGGGCCAGCAGGACGAGGCCGGCCGGCAGCGCCCGCAGGGCAGCCCCGTAGAGCGGCCGGTCGGCCGGCAGGAACTCGTGGGTCACGTAGTAGTTGGCTCCCCAGGCGACCGGCGCCACCGCGGTGAGCGCCACCCAACGCCAATTAGCTTCCATGGAAGCCAATATAGCTTCCTGGGAAGCTATATTGGCTATCCTGGGTACATGAATCACGGTGAACCGACCGACCGCGTGGCCCGCATCCAGGCCGACTGGCGCCGCGAGCGGCCCGACGTCGACATCACGCCGCAGGGGGTGATCGGCCGACTGCACCGCCTGGCCGGCCGGCTCACCGAGGAGCTCTGCCTGGTCTACGGCCGCTACGGCCTCAGCGAGGGGGAGTTCGACGTCCTGTGCGCCCTGCGCCGTGCCGGGGAGCCCTACGAGCGGGCGCCCGGCGAGCTCGCCGCGCACACCATGGTCACCACCGGCGCGATGACGAAGCGGATCGATCGCCTGGAGCGGGCCGGACTCGTCACCCGCCGCCGTTCCGACGACGACCAGCGCGGCCGCATCGTCGCCCTCACCACACCGGGGCGCGACCTCATCGACCGCGCCTTCACCGACCACATGCGCAACGAACGCCACCTGGTGGACCTGCTGACGCCCACCGAGGCCGGGGAGCTCGAAACGCTCCTCACCAACTGGCTCTCCCGCCTGGAGGATGCACGCACTCCCGGCGGCGAGTGACCCGCCCCGCCCGCCGAGGCCGGTTCACCCGGGTGGGTGATTCTCGCGCGCGTACGGCAGTGCTCGTTCCAGGGTAGGGGCCGGGGGCACGGGTCACACGGCAATGCTTTGACCGGCTCATCGCGCGTCAGCGCGCCCACGAGGATGTGGGCATGGTGTGGATGATGTGGGACGCGGAAACCTCCTTCGTCGGCCGGGCAGCCGAACTCGGCCTGATCGCCTCCGCGATGGGCGAGAGCAGACTGGTCACCCTCAGCGGCGCGGGCGGGGTCGGCAAGACCCGGCTCGCCCAGCGGATCGTGTCCCTGGACGAGGCGCCGGCCCCTGGGAGTGCGGCAGTCGCCCGGGCGGATCTCTCCCCGCTGTACAACGCACACCTCCTGGCGGCCACCGTCGCGGACGCGCTGGGACTGTCCGACCACACCCCACGGCTGCCGGCGGACGCCGTCTGCGCGTGGATCGGCGACCGCAGGACACTGCTGGTCCTCGACTCGTGCGAGCACCTGCCGGCCGAGTGCCGCAGCCTGGCCGGCGACCTGCTGACGGCCTGCCCGAACCTGAGCATCCTGGCCACCAGCCGGGAGCCGCTGCGTGTCCGCGGCGAGAGGGTCATCGAGATCGAGCCGTTCGCCTCCGCGGCGGAAGCGGTCGCCCTGTTCGCCGACCGGGCCGCGGCGGCCGGAAGCCCGCTCAAGGACGACACCGATCTCCACCTGGCCGCGAGCCTGTGCGACCAGCTGCAACGACTGCCGCTGGCGTTGGAGCTCGCGGCCGGGCAGTTACG
The DNA here is from genome assembly GCF_042720695.1 of Streptomyces sp. NPDC058457. Classification (NCBI taxonomy): domain Bacteria; kingdom Bacillati; phylum Actinomycetota; class Actinomycetes; order Kitasatosporales; family Streptomycetaceae; genus Streptomyces; species Streptomyces sp. NPDC058457. The sequence goes on from NZ_JBHXLU010000079.1 coordinate 53,281, forward strand.
GAGCATGTCGCTCGCGGAGCTCTGCGCGGGCCCGTACGCGGCGGTCGACCTGCCCCGGGCGCCGGAGCGCAGATGGCCGCCCCGGCACGCGGCCCTGCGCACCACCATCGGCTGGAGTCACGAGCTGTGCACCCCGCAGGAGCGGCTGCTGTGGGCGCGGCTCTCCTATCTGCCCGCGTCCTTCGACGACGAGCTCGCGGGACAGCTGGCCGGCGGCGGCCCGCTCTCGCCGGGCAGCGCCGGCTGGGCTCTCGTCTCGCTGTGCGACAAGTCCGTCGTCATCCGGAAGGGCGGAACGTACCGGATGCTGGACGCCGTGCGTGAGTACGGCCGGATGTGGCTGGCCGAACTCGGGACCGAGCGGGAACTGGCAGACCGCCACGCCCAGTACGTGCTCGCCCAGACCCGGCAGGCCCATCGTGAGTGGTTCGGTCCGGCGCAGCGCGGCTGGTACCGGCGGATCGGGTTCCTGCACGCGGACATCCGGCTGGCGGCCGATCACCTCCTGGCGACCGACCCGGCCGCCGCGCTGGAGATGATCGGCAACGTCACCTTCTTCTGGGTCTGCTCCGGCTACCTGTACGAGGCCCGCCAGTACCTGGAGAAGGCGACCGTGCCGGCCGTCCGGGTGCAGAACGAGACGTGGGTACAGGGACTGTGGAGCCTGGGGCTGACCCTGACCCTCCAGGGCGAGCAGGCCGCGGCACGCGAAATGGCCGCCGCGTGCCGGCGCACCGCCATGGCGGTCCTCGACACCGAAGGGCTCGGCCGGGCCGCCTACCTGGACGGCCTGCTGCACCTGCTGGAAGGGCGCCCCCTCGCCGCGGTGAACGGTGTCGAGACGACGGAAGCCGCCGCCCCCCTCGCCCGCCCGGAACACCTGACCGCACCGGCCGTACTGTGCCGTCTGGTCCACGTCTTCGGGCTCACCGGCTCCGGCCGTCTTGACCAGGCCCGCCACGAGGCACTCGAACTCCGCGACCTCTGCGCGGCGTTGGACGAGCACTGGACCCGCTCCTACGCGGAACACCAATTGGCCCTCATCGCCTTCCTCACGGGGCGGCCGCACGACGCCGTACGCCACGCGCGGGCCGCCCTCGACGCCAAGCAGCACATCGGGGACTCCTTCGGGGTCGCCATGGTCATGGATCTCCTCGCCATCGCCCTCGCCGACGCGGGAGAGGAGCCCGCCGCCGCGTACGCCTTCGGCGCGGCGGCGCGCTTCTGGGAGACGGTCGGCCACCCGCAGCGCGGCACACCGGAGATGGCCGCGCTGCGCAACGAGTGTGAGGACAGGCTCGTACGCCGCATGGGACTGCGGCGGTACGGCCAGACCTTCCGGCGAGCGGCCGCGAGCGACGCGCGCTCACTCGTGTCCTGGGGAGCGCACGGAGGACCGGTGCCCGAGGAATGACATGCCGTTCAGCTCAGCCTGAAGGTCTGCGCGGAGGAACCGTTGCAGTCCCAGATCTGCAGGCGGGTGCCGTTGGCGGTGGCGCCGCTGGGGGAGTCGAGGCAGCGTCCGGACTGGGGGTTGAGGAGGGAGCCGTCGGCCTGCTGCACCCATTTCTGGCCGCCGACGCCGTTGCAGTCCCACAGTTCGAGCTTGGCTCCGCCGGCCGTGCCGTTGTTCTCGATGTCGAGGCACCGCCCGAGAGTGGACAGCGAACCGTCCGGGTTGTGCGTCCAGTACTGGTCCTCGGCGTACGACTGGCAGTCCCACAGCTGTACGGCGGCGCCGTCGGTGCCGGTGTCGTCGGCGGCGACGTCCACGCACTTGCCGCCCGGCCCGGTGATCGTCCCCTGCGGACCGTTCGGCACGTTTGTCCCGCCGCTGTAGCCGACGGAGACGATGTTCGCCTGGACGGCGTTCTCGGCGGCGTCGGTGGGATAGCCGGAGACCATGACGCCCTCGAAGAAGGTGCCCCGGTTCCAGTTGCTGTTGTCGCCGCCGATGCCCAGGATGATGCCGCCCTCCTGCTGCATGGGCTGATAGCCGCCCCGGGTCGGCAACGCCCCGTCCCACCACGTGGTCAGCCCGCCGGACCGGGAGTCCCCGCCCCTGAGCGCGTACCGGGTCTGCCCGTTGTTCTTCAGCACGGCGGTGACGAAGGTGCTGCCGTTGCCCAGGTTGGCGGTGTTGGAGCCGTTGTCGCCCTGGAACATGCCGTTCTCCAGATCGGCCTCCACCCACGGGCCGTTCCCGGTGCACGGCGCGAAATAGCAGGTGGTGGCGATCGACACGGCGTCCATGTGCCCGTTGCCGGTGTCGGCCGGGGTGCTCTCGGCATTGCCGTAGTCGAAGCAGCAGGCGGACCCGACATGGGTGCCGCTGGCCACCATGTACGCGCCCTCGGCCTGGCCGTTGACCGCGACACCTGAGGCGACGCCGGTGTAGCGGTAACCCACTCCGGGCGAGACCCACAGCCCGTACACCTTGTGGCCGCCCGCCGTGACGGCGATCTCGGACGCGTCGGCACCCCGGTCCGCACCCATCCCGGAGGTGCCGGCCGGCCCGGGCGTGAGGTCGTTGTGCCGGCCGCTCTGGTCGTAGATCCTCGTGATCCGGCAGCCGCCGTCTCCGCCGGCACAGAAGGCGTCCTGGGCCGCCGCGTCCGCGTAACCGCCCTGCGCCGACGGCCTGATGTCGGCGGTGGCCCCGTCCGAGACACGCGTCACCTGATAAAGCGGGCCGTCGTAGGAGGAGAGCAGCGCCCGGGTGACGCTGTGCGCGGCCACGCACGGGGTACCGGCGGCGGCGTAGATGTCGCACGGCAGCGAACCGGCGGCCTGTGAGGCGGCCGGAAACCCGAGCAGCAGCCCGAGAGCGAGACCGAGGGAGGCCAGCACGGCCACCACCCGAGATCTGCGCGCTCTTGTGCGTGATGCACTGCTTGGCGAGCTCATGACAATCCAGGCGGACGGGGAACCACGCATGGCACGTCCCTTCGAAGCTGGGGTGGGGGCCGCGCTCAGGGTGCGGCGACACAGCTCTTCGATCGGCTCGGCCGGGAACCTACGCACGCTGTTCGGCCGCGTCAATATTTGTTTCCTTTTTGGTTCAGACCAAGCTCCGGATGTGAACTGGTGTCGGGGCGTGTGGAATTCGAACCAACGGTTCCTCTACGAGGCGTTCATGTCCGCCCCGCCCCGCCCCGCCCCGCACCGCTCGCGGCCGGTCCCGTGCGCGCCGTCAGGAGCTCACCAGGCGGTCCGGGCCGAGTGGGACCTCGTGGAGGAGCAGACGGCTGTGGGCCTCCCGCACTCCGAGGTCGGCCTTGAGGCGGTCGACGACGGTCTCGAACTCGCGGGCGTCGGCGCAGGCGACGCGCAGCTGGTAGTCGTAGTCCCCTGTCAGCCGCATCGCGGCTACGACCTGTGGGACGTCGTGCAGCTGGTTCTCGAAGACCGTGCGGTCGGTGCCCTCGCGCAGGCGGATGTCGCTGAGCAACTCCATGCCGTGGCCCAGCGCCGCGAGGTCCACCTCGGCCCGGTAGCCCCGGACGAACCCGTCCGCCTGCAGCCGGCGCACGCGGTCGGCGACCGTGTTGGCCGACAGCCGCACCCGGCGGCCCAGGTCCTGGTAGGTCGCCCGGCCGTCCGTGAGCAGGACGGTCAGGATCTGCCGGTCGATACGGTCCACAGGTCCCACCTCAGGAAAACTCGGTGATCAGACGATGTCGCCGATTTTTCCACAGCACCAGGCCGTCGAGTGCCGCGAAGTCCGAGCCAATATCGGCGCATTCGGTGCCAGGCTCCAGGCATGGAGATCCTTCTGCGGACCGCTCTCGCCCCCTGTCTCGTCCTGCTCGTCTCCGTCGTCGCACGCCGCTCGGGCCCACGCCTGGGCGGGCTGCTGCTGGGTCTGCCGATGACCTCGGTGCCGTTCGTCATGCTGCTGTGGCTGGACGCCGGGAGCGAGGCCGCCCCCCGTGCCGCGCGGGGCCTCCTCGCGGCGCAACACCACGACGCCGGCATCAGATTGTCGAACGGGCGCCTAACACCCGCGCTCCGGCCGGCCCGCG
>NZ_JBHXLU010000080.1:0-56489 GCF_042720695.1 Streptomyces sp. NPDC058457
TTCCTCGCCGAGGCCGCCGACTTCGACCCCGGCTTCTTCGGCATCAGCCCGCGTGAGGCGCTGGCCATGGACCCGCAGCAGCGGCTGCTCCTGGAGACCAGCTGGGAAGCGTTCGAACGCGCCGGTATCCGCCCGCAGGACCTCAAGGGCAGCGCCACCGGTGTGTTCGCCGGTGTGATGTACCAGGACTACGCGGCGCGCCTCACCGAGGTGCCCGAGGAGATCGAGGGTTTCCTCGGCACCGGCACCTCGCCCAGCGTGCTGTCCGGCAGGATCGCGTACACCTTCGGTCTGGAGGGCCCGGCCGTCACCGTCGACACCGCCTGCTCCTCCTCCCTGGTGGCGATGCATCTGGCGAGCCAGGCGCTGCGCTCGGGCGAGTGCTCGCTCGCCCTCGCCGGTGGTGTCACCGTCATGTCCACCCCCGCCCTGTTCACCGAGTTCAGCCGGCAGCGCGGCCTGGCCGCCGACGGCCGCTGCAAGGCGTTCGCGGAGGGTGCCGACGGTGCCGGTTTCGGTGAGGGCGTGGGTGTGGTGCTGCTGGAGCGGTTGTCGGACGCGCGGCGCAACGGTCATCCGGTGCTGGCGGTGGTCCGTGGCAGTGCGGTGAACCAGGACGGTGCGTCGAACGGCCTGTCGGCGCCGAACGGTCCTTCGCAGCAGCGGGTGATCCGGCAGGCGTTGGCGAACGCCGGTCTGAGGCCGTCCGAGGTGGATGTGGTGGAGGCGCACGGGACGGGCACGACGCTGGGTGACCCGATCGAGGCGCAGGCCCTGCTGGCCACCTACGGCCAGGAGCGCGAGGCCGACCGGCCGTTGTGGCTGGGTTCGCTGAAGTCCAACATCGGTCATACGCAGGCGGCTGCCGGTGTGGCCGGTGTGATCAAGATGGTGCAGGCCATGCGGCACGGCGTGCTGCCCAGGACCCTGCACGTCGACGCGCCGTCGACCCACGTCGACTGGACCGCGGGCCAGGTGGAACTGCTGACCGAGTCCCGTGACTGGCAGGACGGGGACCGTCCGCGGCGGGCGGGCGTGTCGTCGTTCGGTCTGAGTGGTACGAACGCCCACCTGATCCTGGAGCAGGCTCCGGTGGCGCGGCCGGTGGCCGGCGGGCCGGTGGTGTCCTCGGGTGTGGTGCCGTGGGTGGTGTCGGGTCGTTCGGCGGATGCGGTGCGTGCGCAGGCGGATCGGCTCGGCGTGCTGGTGGGTGAGGATCACGCTGCGGTGGGTGCGGCTCTGGCGGGCCGGTCGGTGTTCGAGCATCGTGCGGTGGTCGTCGGTGGTTCGGCGGGGGAGTTCGGGGCTGGCCTGAGGGCGGTCGCGGACGGCGAGTCGCCGGCGGGTGTCGTGTCCGGTGTGTCCTCGGTGCCGGGGAAGACGGTGTTCGTCTTTCCGGGGCAGGGGTCGCAGTGGGCGGGGATGGCGGTGGAGCTGCTGGAGTCCTCGCCGGTGTTCGCGGCACGGTTCGGGGACTGCGAACGGGCGTTGGCGCCGTTCGTGGACTGGTCGCTGACAGAGGCCGTGCGCTCCGGTGAGTTCGGCCGGGTCGACGTGGTGCAGCCGGTGCTCTGGGCGGTGATGGTGTCGCTGGCGGCGCTGTGGGAGTCGGCCGGTGTCCGTCCGGACGCGGTGGTGGGTCACTCGCAGGGCGAGATCGCCGCCGCCGTGGTCGCCGGCGCACTGTCGCTGGAGGACGGCGCCCTCGTCGTCGCCCTGCGGTCGAAGGCGATCACGGCGCTGGCGGGGCGTGGCGGCATGGTGTCGGTGCCGCTCCCGGTGGACGAGGTCCGCGGCCTGCTGCCCGACGGCGTGTCCGTGGCCGCGGTCAACGGGCCGTCCTCGGTGGTGGTCTCCGGTGACCCGGCGGGTCTGGAGACCGTGCTGGCGTCCGTGGAACGTGCCAGGCGAGTCCCGGTGGACTACTCGTCGCACTCGGCGCAGGTGGAGGAGATCCGCGAGGAGCTGCTGAACACGCTCGCCGGGGTGACGCCGCGCAGCGGTGATGTCCCGTTCCACTCGACGGTGACCGGTGGCCTGCTGGACACCGTGGCGCTCGACGCCGGGTACTGGTACCGCAACCTGCGGCAGACCGTGGAGCTCGAAGCCGCCGTGCGTGGCCTTGCGGACACCGGACACGGAACCTTCGTCGAGATCAGCCCGCACCCCGTCCTCACGGTCGGCATCGACGAGACCGTCGGCGGCGAGTCGGTGGTGTCGGGGACGCTGCGGCGGGACGAGGGTGGTCTGCGCCGGTTCCTGTTGTCGGCGGGTGAACTGTTCGTCCGGGGTACGGCGGTGGACTTCACACCGTTCTTCGGCGGTACGCCGGCCTACCGGGACCTGCCGACGTACGCCTTCCAGCGGCAGCGGTACTGGCTGGAGGCGTCCGCGGCGCATGGGGACGTGAGTGCCGCGGGTCTGCGCAGCGCGGAGCATCCGCTGCTCGGTGCGGCACTGCCGTTGGCGGACGCGGAAGGGCACCTGTTCACCGGGCGGCTGTCGCTGCGGACGCATCCGTGGCTGGCGGACCACGCGGTGAACGGGACGGTGCTGCTGCCGGGGACGGCGTTCCTGGAACTGGCGCAGCACGCGGGCGAGCAACTCGGCTGCGGCACGGTCGAGGAACTGACCCTGGAAACGCCGCTGGTCCTGCCCGACCGCGGCGGACTCGCGATCCAGGTCGTGGTCGGCGCACCCGACGCGGACGGCAGCCGACGGCTCACGGTGCACGGCAAGGCCGAGGACGCACCCGCCGACCAGGAGTGGACCCGCTACGCGGGCGGCACGCTCGCCGAGGCGGCCGCCGTCACCGACTTCACCTCCCGCACCTGGCCCCCGGCCGGAGCCGAGGCGATGGACCTCGACGGCTACTACGACCGCATGGCGGGCAACGGCTTCGTCTACGGGCCGGCCTTCCAGGGACTGCGGGCCGCCTGGCGGCAGGGCGACACCCTGTTCGCGGAGGTCGCCCTCCCCGAGGAGCAGGCCGACGACGCCGACGCGTACGGTCTGCACCCCGCACTGCTGGACGCGGCGCTCCAGGCCGCGGGTCTGGGCGCGTTCTTCCCGGGCGACGAGGCACGGCTGCCGTTCGCCTGGCGCGGGGTCTCCCTGCTGGCGTCCGGCGCGCACGTGCTCCGGGTCCGGATCCGCCCGGACGGGCCGGACTCGATCGCCATCGCGGCGGCCGACGAGTCCGGCGAGCCCGTCGTGACCGTAGGCTCCCTGGTGGTCCGCCCGCTCAACCCCGCCCTGTTCCAGACCTCCCGCGAGCTTCCGTACCACTTCCGGTGGCCGGTTCTGGCGCTGGACACCGACGGCACGCACCCGGAGCCCGAGGTGTTCGCCGTAGGCTCCGGCCCGGTGCACGAGGTGACCGCCAGGGTGCTCGCCCGGCTGCAGGACGCCCTCGCCGAGGACGCCACCCTGATCGTCCGGACCACGGCGGCCGTGGCCACCGAGCCGGGCGCGGACGTGGATCCCGCGCACGCCGCGGTGTGGGGCCTGGTCCGCTCCGCACAGGCTGAGCACCCCGACCGGTTCGTACTGATCGACTCCGACGAGGCGTCCGCCCCCCTCCTGGCCGCCGCCGCGGCGACCGGCGAACCGCAGCTCGCGCTCCGCGACGGCGTCGCCCACCGGCCGCGACTGGCCCGCTTCGGCACCGGCGACACCCTGCTGCCGCCCGCCGACGGCACGCCCGCGTGGCTGCTCGGCACCACGGAACGCGGCACCTTGGCGAACCTGGCGCTGCTGCCCGCGCCCGAGCTGACCGCCCCGCTCGCCGACAACGAGGTGCGCGTCGAGGTCCGCGCCGCCGGCATGAACTTCCGCGACGCACTCAACGCCCTCGGCCTGCTCCCGGGCGAGCCGGGCCCGATGGGCATCGAGGGCGCCGGTGTCGTCACCGGGACCGGGCCGGGCGTCACCGGCCTCGCGGTCGGAGACCGGGTCTGCGGTGTGTTCGCCGGCTGCTACGGGCCGGTCGCGGTCGCCGACCGGCGGCTGCTGGCCCGGATACCCGACGGCTGGACCTTCGAGCAGGCCGCGGCCGTGCCCGTGGTCTTCCTCACCGCCTACCGCGGACTGGTCGACCTGGCAGGCCTCAGCGCCGGCGAGACCGTGCTCGTGCACGCCGCCGCGGGCGGCGTCGGCATGGCCGCCGTCCAGCTCGCCCGCCACCTCGGCGCCGAGGTCTACGGCACGGCCAGTACCGGCAAGTGGGAGGCGACCGGACTCGCCGCCGACCACCTGGCCTCCTCCCGGACGGCCGAGTTCGAGAGCGTCTTCCGCACCGCCACCGACGGCCGGGGCGTGGACGTCGTCCTGAACTCCCTCACCGGCGAGCTGATCGACGCCTCGCTGCGCCTGCTGCCCCGCGGCGGACGCTTCATCGAGATGGGCAAGACCGACCTCCGCGACCCCGAGCAGGTGGCGGCCGCGCATGAGGGCGTGCGCTACCGGGACTTCGAGCTGATGGACGCCGGCCCCGACCGGATCCACGAGATGCTGACCGACGTACTCGGCCTCTTCGAGCGGGGCGTGCTCACGCCACTGCCGACCCGCGCCTGGGACCTGCGCCGCGCCCCCGAGGCGATGCGCTTCCTCAGCCAGGCCAAGCACGTCGGCAAGCTCGTCCTCACCCCGCCGCGCCGGCTCGACCCCGACCGTGCCGTCCTGGTCACCGGCGGCAGCGGCGTGCTGGCCGGGCTCGTCGCCGAACACCTCGTGGCAGAGCACGGCATCCGCCATCTCGTCATGCTCAGCCGCAGCGGCGCCGCCCCGGACATCACCGGCGCCGACGTCCGCTCCGTCGCCTGTGACGTCTCCGACCGGGACGCGCTGGCCCAGGTACTGAACACGCTGGACCGGCCGCTGACCGCGGTCGTGCACACCGCGGGAGTCCTCGACGACGGCGTCCTCGCCGACCTCACGCCCGAACGCCTCGACCGGGTCCTCCGAGCCAAGGCCGACGCCGCCCTCCACCTGCACGAACTGACGCAGGACCAGGACCTGGCCGCCTTCGTGCTGTTCTCGTCGGCCGCCGGCAGTTTCGGCGCCCCCGGCCAGGGCAACTACGCTGCCGCCAACGCCTTCCTGGACGGGCTCGCCCAGCACCGGCGGGCGGCGGGACTGCCCGCGCAGTCCATGGCCTGGGGCATGTGGACGGAGCGCAGCGGCCTGACCGCGCGGCTGGACGACGGCGACCTCGCCCGGATGGCCCGCTCCGGCATGACACCGCTCTCCTCGGAGCAGGGCCTCGCCCTGTTCGACACCGCCCTGGCGACGGACCTGGCGGCGCCGGTCATGGTCCGCGTCGACCACGACGCGCTGCGCCGGCAGGAGACCCTGCCCGCCGTGCTGCGCGGCCTGGTGCGTGCGCCCGCGCGGCGGGCGGCCGGCGGAGCAGGCGCGGGGTCGTCCCTCGGTGACCGGCTCGCGGCCATGCCGGAGCCGGAACGGCAGCGGTACGTCCTCGACCTGGTGCGCGGTGCCGCGGCCCTCGTCCTCGGCCATGCCTCCCCGGACCTGGTCGAGTCCGGCAAGGCCTTCCGCGAGCTGGGCTTCGACTCGCTCACCGCGGTGGAGCTGCGCAACCGGCTCACGAAGGCCACCGGCCTGAAGCTGTCGGCCACCCTGGTCTTCGACTACCCGACCCCCTCGGTCCTGGGCGCCCACCTCCTCGCCGAACTGGCGGGCACCCGCAGCACCGTGGCCGCCCCGGTGGCCGCGGCCTCCGACGAGCCGATCGCCATCGTCGCCATGGGCTGCCGCTTTCCCGGCGGCGTCAGCACCCCCGAAGCGCTGTGGGAGCTGCTGGCCGCGGGCGGTGACGCGATCACCGGGCTGCCCACCGACCGCGGCTGGAACGTCAGCCGCCTCTACGACGCCGACCCCGACCGCCCGGGCACCTCGTACGTGCGCGAGGGCGGCTTCCTCGACGCCGTGGGCGAGTTCGACGCGGGCTTCTTCGGCATCTCGCCGCGCGAGGCGCTGGCCATGGACCCGCAGCAGCGGCTGCTCCTGGAGACCAGCTGGGAGACGTTCGAGCGGGCCGGCATCGACCCCGCCTCGCTCAAGGGCACGCCCGGCGGTGTCTTCATGGGCACCAACAGCCAGGACTACATCACGCTGCTGGCCGGGGCGCCGGACGTCGGCGAGGGCTACATCGCCACCGGCAACTCGGCGAGCGTCGTCTCCGGCCGGCTCTCGTACACCTTCGGCCTGGAGGGGCCCGCGGTCACGGTCGACACGGCCTGCTCCTCCTCCCTGGTCGCCGTCCATCTGGCGAGCCAGGCGCTGCGCTCCGGCGAGTGCACGCTCGCGCTCGCCGGCGGCGTGATGGTGATGGCCACGCCGGGCGGGTTCGTGGAGTTCAGCAGGCAGCGCGGCCTGGCCGCGGACGGCCGGTGCAAGTCCTTCGGGGCGGACGCCGACGGCTTCGGCATGGCGGAGGGCATCGGCGTCCTGCTGCTGGAGCGGCTGTCGGACGCGCGGCGCAACGGGCACCCGGTACTGGCGACCGTGCGGGGCAGCGCCGTCAACCAGGACGGCGCCTCCAACGGGCTCACCGCCCCCAACGGCCCCTCGCAGCAGCGGGTGATCCGGCAGGCGCTGGCCAACGCCGGTCTCAAGCCGTCCGACGTGGACGTGGTGGAGGCACACGGCACGGGTACGTCGCTCGGCGACCCGATCGAGGCGCAGGCACTGCTCGCCACCTACGGACAGGACCGGGACGCCGACCGGCCGTTGTGGCTGGGCTCGGTCAAGTCGAACCTCGGCCACACCCAGGCCGCCGCGGGTGTCGCCGGCATCATGAAGATGGTGCTGGCCATGCAGCAGGGCACACTGCCGAGGACGCTGCACGCCGACGAGCCGTCTCCGCACATCGACTGGTCCACCGGCCGGGTGGAGCTGCTGACCGAGGCCCGTGCGTGGCCCGACGGGAACGGCCCGCGCCGGGCCGGTGTGTCGTCGTTCGGCATCAGCGGCACCAACGCGCACGCGATCATCGAGTCGGTGCCCCCGGCCGCCCCGCCCGCCGCCCCGCCCGCCACGGTCGTGCCGTGGCTGCTCTCGGGCCGGACACCGGAGGCCGTGCCGGCCCTGGCCGCGCGACTGCGGCCGCTGGCCGGCGAGAACCCGGTGGACGTCGGCCACACCCTGGCGACCCGCACCGCGTTCGAGTACCGCTCGGTCGTCGTCGGCCGGGACGCCGACGACTGGACGGCCGGCCTGTCCGCCCTCGACCGCCCGGTCGCCGCCGGTCCACTGGGCGGGACGGTGTTCGTCTTTCCGGGGCAGGGGTCGCAGTGGGCGGGGATGGCGGTGGAGCTGCTGGAGTCGTCGCCGGTGTTCGCGGAGCGGTTCGCGGAGTGTGAGCGGGCGCTGACTCCGTTCGTCGACTGGCAGTTGACGGACATCGTGCGTTCCGGTGACTTCGACCAAGTCGACCGTGTGCAGCCGGTGTTGTGGGCGGTGATGGTGTCGTTGGCGGCGCTTTGGCGGTCGTACGGTGTCGAGCCGGCTGCGGTGGTGGGTCATTCGCAGGGTGAGATCGCTGCCGCGGTGGTGGCGGGTGCGTTGTCGTTGGAGGACGGCGCCCGGGTGGTGGCGTTGCGGTCGAGGGCGATCACGGCGTTGGCGGGTCGGGGTGGCATGGTGTCGGTGCCGTTGCCGGTGGACGAGGTCCGGGAGTTGCTGCCGGAGGGCGTGTCCGTCGCCGCGGTGAACGGCCCGTCGTCGGTGGTGGTGTCCGGTGACCCGGCGGGTCTGGATGCGGTGCTGGCGTCCGTGGAGCGGGCGAAGCGGGTGCCCGTGGACTACGCGTCGCACTCGGCGCATGTGGAGGAGATCCGCGAGGAGATCCTGCACGTGCTCGAAGGCGTGTCGCCGCGCGAGGCTACGGTCCCCTTCTTCTCCACGGTGGACACCGGGTGGGTGACCGGCACCGAACTGGACGCCGACTACTGGTACCGCAACCTGCGGCAGACCGTGGAACTCGAAGCCGCCGTGCGCAGGTTGACCGCCGCAGGCTTCCGCGCCTTCGTCGAGGTCAGCGCACACCCCGTCCTCACCATGCCCATCGAGGAGACCGCCGAGGACGCCGACGCCGACGGCGACGCCGCGGTCCTGGCGGTCGGTACCCTGCGCCGCGACGACGGCGGCCTGCGCCGCTTCATGACCTCGCTCGGCACCGCATGGGCGCACGGCGTGGACGTGGACGTGGCCGCGCTGTACCCGGGCGGCCGGCGGACGGCCCTGCCCACCTACCCGTTCCAGCGCGAGCGGTACTGGCTGGCACCGCCGTCCCCGGAGGTCTCCACGGACTCCTGGCGCTACCGCGTCACCTGGCGCCCGGCCACGCCCCCGGCCCGGCCGCTGCCGGACACCTGGCTGGCGGTCGTCCCCGAGGGACACCGCGAGGACGTCTGGGCGGCCGGTGCACTCCGCGCGCTCACCGAGCGCGGCGCCCGGGTCGAGGAGTACGTCGTCCCCGCAGGCACCGGCCGGGAGGAACTGGCCGCGGCCCTGGCCGACCGGCCGCAGCCGCAGGGCGTGCTGTCGCTCCTGGCCCTGGCCGAGCGGCCGGACCCGGCACACCCGGGCCTGACCGCCGGACTGGCGCTCACCACCGTGCTCACCCAGGCGCTCCACGACACACACTGGACCGGGCCGCTGTGGTGCCTGACCCAGGGCGCCACCACCGCGGTCGGCGACGAGGAACTGCGGCACCCCGCGCAGGCGGCGGTGTGGGGCCTCGGCCGGGTCATCGGCCTGGAGCACCCGGAGTTCTGGGGCGGCCTGGTCGACCTGCCCGCCGACCACGACGAGGTGTCCGCCGCCGTGCTCTGCGACGTGCTCGCCGGCGGCGGCGACGAGGACCAGTGGGCGGTCCGCGGCGGCACCGCCCGAGTACGCCGCCTCACCCGGGCGCTGCCCGACGGCCGGCCGGCCCGGCGGGCCTGGCGCCCGCGGGGAACCGTCCTGGTCACCGGCGCCACGGGCGCGGTCGGCCCGTACATCGCCCGTTGGCTGGCCGCCGCGGGAGCCGAGCACCTGGTCCTGGCCAGTCGCCGTGGCGCGGACGTGCCCGGCGCCGCCGCGCTCACCGCGGAACTCGGCGAGTCGGGGACGCGGCTGGAGTACACCGGCTGCGACGTCACCGACCGTACGGCGGTGGCGGAACTGGTGGCGCGGCTCGACGCGGACGGCACCCCCGTCCGCGCGGTCGTCCACGCCGCGGCCCTCATCCAGATCGCGTCACTGGCGGACACCTCGCTGACAGAGGTCGAGGACGTCGTGCACGCCAAGGTCGCGGGCGCGGTCCACCTGGCCGAATTGCTCCCCGACCTGGACGCGTTCGTCCTCTTCTCCTCGATCGCCGGCGTCTGGGGCAGCGGCGACCACGGTGCCTATGCCGCGGCCAACGCCTTCCTCGACGCCTACGCCGAGCACCTGCGCGGCCGCGGTGTCCCGGCCACGTCCATCGCCTGGGGCATCTGGAACACCCCGAACCTGGCGGAGACCGCCGCCATGCCCGGCGGCCTGGACATGGACCGGGTACGCCGCCAGGGCCTGCCGTTCATCGACCCGCAGCAGGCCGTCGCGGCCCTCCAGCGGGCCATGGACGACGACGAGACGTGCCTCGCCGTCGCGGAAGTGGACTGGTCGCGCTTCGCGCCGGTCTTCACCTCCGCCCGCCCCCGTCCCCTGCTGGACGAGATACCGGAGGTGGCGGCCCTGGCCCGGGAGGAGACTCCCGCCGCCGCGCCGGTGGCGGCCCAGCTGTCCGAGACCGAGCTCGTCACGCTCGTCCGCCAACAGGTCGCCTCGGTCCTCGGCCACTCCGGCGCCGACGCCGTCGACCCCAGGCGCGCCTTCCGCGACATCGGGTTCGACTCGCTCACCGCGGTGGAACTGCGCAACCGGCTCAACGCGGCGACCGGCCTCCGGCTGCCCACCACGGTCGTCTTCGACCACCCCACCGTCCACGCCGTCGCCCGCCACCTCCGTACGGAGCTGACCCAGGGCACCGCGGCCCCGGCGGCCACGGTCGTGGTCGCGGCCGAGGACGAGCCGATCGCACTGGTGGGGATGGCCTGCCGGTTCCCGGGCGGCGTCAACAGCCCGGAGGAGCTGTGGGAGCTGCTGCGCTCGGGCGGTGACGTCATCTCGGACTTCCCGGCCGACCGCGGCTGGGACCTGGACGGCCTCTACGACCCGGACCCCGACCGGCCCGGCACGTCGTACACCCGGCACGGTGGCTTCCTGGACGCGGCGGGCGACTTCGACCCCGTGTTCTTCGGCATCAGCCCACGCGAGGCACTCACCATGGACCCGCAGCAACGGCTGCTCCTCGAGACCGCGTGGGAAGCGCTGGAGTGGGCCGGCATCGACCCCGAGAGCCAGCGGGGCGAGCGGGCCGGCGTCTTCGTCGGCACCGGTTACCAGGGCTACGGCGCCAACGCCGAGGTGCCCGAGGGACTCCAGGGCCAGATGGTCACGGGCGGCTCCGCCAGTGTGACGTCCGGCCGGATCGCGTACACCCTCGGTCTCGAAGGGCCCGCGGTCAGCGTCGACACGGCGTGCTCGTCCTCGCTGGTGGCGATGCATCTGGCGGGCCAGGCGCTGCGCTCGGGCGAGTGCTCGCTCGCCCTCGCCGGCGGTGTCACCGTGATGGCCAACCCTGAGGGCTTCATCGGTTTCAGCCGGCAGCGCGGCCTGGCCGCCGACGGCCGCTGCAAGGCGTTCGCCGCCGCCGCCGACGGCATGGGCATGTCCGAGGGCGTCGGCGTGGTGGTGCTGGAGCGGCTGTCGGACGCCCGGCGCAACGGGCACCGGGTGCTCGCCGTGATCCGCGGCAGCGCCACCAACCAGGACGGTGCCTCCAACGGCCTGTCCGCGCCGAACGGCCTCGCCCAGCAGCGGGTGATCCGGCAGGCGCTGGCCAATGCCCGGCTGGAGCCGTCCGACGTGTACGCCGTCGAGGCACACGGGACGGGTACGACACTCGGCGACCCGATCGAGGCGCAGGCCCTGCTGGCCACCTACGGCCAGAGCCGCGAGGAGCCGCTCTGGCTGGGCTCCGTGAAGTCCAACATCGGCCACACACAGCTCGCCTCCGGTGTGGCCGGTGTGATCAAGATGGTGCTGGCGATGCGGCATGGCGTGCTGCCCAGGACCCTGCACGTGGACGCGCCCTCGCCGCACGTCGACTGGACCACGGGCCAGGTACGTCTGCTGACCGAGGAACGGCCCTGGGACGGTCCGCGCCGGGCGGGTGTGTCGTCGTTCGGTCTGAGCGGTACGAACGCCCACCTGATCCTGGAGCAGGCTCCGGTGGAGGCTCCGGTGGTGTCGGGGGTGGTGTCCTCGGCTGTGGTGCCGTGGGTGGTGTCGGGTCGTTCGGTGGGTGCGGTGCGTGCGCAGGCGGGTCGGCTGGTGGGGCTGGTGGGTGAGGATCGGGCTGCGGTGGGTGCGGCTTTGGTGGGCCGGTCGGTGTTCGAGCATCGTGCGGTGGTGGTGGGTAATTCGGCTGGGGAGTTGGGGGCAGGTCTGCAGGCGGTCGTGGAGGGTGGGCCGTTGGCGGGTGTGGTGTCCGGTGTTGCTTCGCCGGTGGGGAAGACGGTGTTCGTCTTTCCGGGGCAGGGGTCGCAGTGGGCGGGTATGGCGGTGGAGCTCTTGGAGTCGTCGCCGGTGTTCGCGGAGCGGTTCGCGGAGTGTGAGCGGGCGCTGATCCCGTTCGTCGACTGGCAGTTGACGGAGGTTGTGAGATCCGGTGAGTTCGGCCGGGTCGACCGTGTGCAGCCGGTGTTGTGGGCGGTGATGGTGTCGCTGGCGGCGTTGTGGGAGTCGGTGGGGGTGCGGCCGGACGCGGTGGTGGGTCATTCGCAGGGTGAGATCGCTGCTGCCGTGGTCGCCGGCGCGCTGTCGTTGGAGGACGGTGCGCGGGTCGTCGTACTGCGGTCGAGGGCGATCACGGCGTTGGCGGGTCGCGGTGGGATGGTCTCGGTGCCGCTGCCGGTGGATGCGGTCCGGGAGTTGCTGCCGGAGGGCGTGTCCGTCGCCGCGGTGAACGGTCCGTCGTCGGTGGTGGTGTCCGGCGATCCGGCGGGTCTGGATGCGGTGCTGGCGTCGGTGGAGCGGGCGAAGCGCGTTCCGGTGGACTACGCGTCGCACTCGGCGCATGTGGAGGAGATCCGCGAGGAGATCCTGCACGTACTCGAAGGCGTGTCGCCGCGCGAGGCTACGGTCCCGTTCTTCTCCACCGTCGACGTGGAGTGGGCGGACGGCACGGGTCTGGACGCCGGGTACTGGTATCGGAACCTGCGGCAGACGGTGGAGTTCGAGGCGGCCGTGCGTGGCCTGGCGGAGGCCGGTCACACCACGTTCGTCGAGGTCAGTGCGCATCCCGTCCTCACGGTCGGCATCGACGAGGCTGTCGGTGACGAGTCGGTGGTGTCGGGGACGTTGCGGCGGGACGAGGGCGGTCTGCGCCGGTTCCTGTTGTCGGCGGGGGAGTTGTTCGTCCGGGGTGTCGCGGTGGACTTCACGCCGTTGTTCGGCGGGACGCCCGCGTACGGGGATGTGCCGACGTATGCCTTCCAGCGGCAGCGGTACTGGCTGGAGGCGTCGGCGGCGCGTGGTGACGTGAGTGCGGCGGGTCTGCGCAGTGCGGGGCATCCGTTGCTGGGGGCGGCGTTGCCGTTGGCGGATGGGGAGGGGTGTCTGTTCACCGGGCGGCTGTCGCTGCGGTCGCATCGGTGGCTGGCGGATCACGCGGTGAACGGCACGGTGCTGCTGCCGGGGACGGCGTTCCTGGAGCTGGCGCAGCACGCGGGCGCGCAGCTCGGCTGCGGCACGGTCGAGGAACTGACCCTGGAAACGCCGCTGGTCCTGCCCGACCGCGGCGGACTCTCGATCCAGCTGTCGGTGGGCGCGCCCGACGTGTCGGGGCGGCGCTCGCTCAACCTGTACGCACGGGAGGAGGACGCACCCGCCGACCAGGAGTGGACCCGGCACGCGACCGGCGCGCTGGCCACCGGCGCCGCAACGGCGGACGCCTTGGGCGGACAGTGGCCCCCGGCCGGTGCCGAACCCCTGGACACCACCGACCTGTACTCCCGCTTCGCCGAGCAGGGATACCAATACGGGCCCGGCTTCCAGGGACTCAGGGCGGCCTGGCACCGCGGTGACGACGTGTACGCCGAGGTCGCCCTGCCCGAGGCACACCGTGATCACGCGCAGTTGTTCGGTCTCCACCCGGCGCTGCTGGACGCGGCGTTGCACGCGCTGTGGCTGGCCGCCGTCGAGGCCGGACCGTCCGCGGGCGACGCCGGCGGGGTCCGGCTGCCGTTCAGCTGGGGCGGGACGAGCCTGTACGCGTCGGGCGCGACGACCCTGCGGGTGCGGCTGACGACGACGGGCACCAACGAGGTCGCGATCACCGTCGCCGACGCTGCCGGATCCCCGGTCGCCGCCGTCGAGTCGCTGGTGATGCGCCCGCTCGTGGCGGGGCAGCTGGAGGCCGCCCGGGTGCGGTCGCTGTACCGGGTCGACTGGCATCCGGTGACAGCCGACGGCGCTCCCGTGACGCCGTACGAGGTGGCGGACCTCACCGGATCCGGCGACGACGTGCACGCCGTCGTGCATCGGGCGCTCGCCCGGGTCAAGGAGTGGCTGGCCGCGGAGCACGAGGACGACCGGCGTCTGGTGTTCGTCACCCGCGGTGCGGCCGGGCCCGACACACGGGACGCGGTCCATGCGGCGGTGTGGGGGCTGGTCAGGACGGCGCAGAGCGAGCACCCCGACCAGTTCGTCCTGCTGGACCTCGGCCCGGCCGACGACGTCACCCGGTGGGCGCCCGCCGCCGTGGCCTGCGGTGAACCGCAGCTCGCGGTCCGGGACGGTGCCGTACTCGCCGCCCGGCTGGTGCGGGCCGCGCCGAGCGGCGAGGAGCCGAAGTGGGACCCGAACGGCACGGTGCTCATCACCGGAGCCGGCGGCGTCCTCGGCGGACTGACCGCGCGACACCTGGTGGACCGGCACGGAGTACGCGACCTCGTACTGGTCGGACGCTCCGGGCCGGACCCGGAGCTGGTCGAGGAACTCACGGCCGCGGGTGCCCGGGTGGTGGCCGTCGGCTGCGACGCCGCCGACCGGACCGCGATGGCCGACGTCGTCGCCGGCATCCCGGCCGACCGGCCGCTGACCGGGGTCGTGCACGCGGCCGGGGTGCTCGACGACGCCCCGGTCATGTCGCTGACGCCGGAGCAGGTCGACCGCGTACTGCGGCCCAAGGCCGACGCGGCGCTGCTGCTCGACGAGTTGACCCGTGACCTGCGGCTCACCGCGTTCGTGCTGTTCTCCTCGGCGTCGGCGACCTTCGGCGCGGCCGGCCAGGCCAACTATGCCGCGGCCAACGCCTTCCTCGACGCGCTGGCCGAGCGCCGACGCGCCGCGGGCCTGCCGGCCCAGTCGCTGGGCTGGGGCTTCTGGGAGCAGCGCAGCGCCATGACCGGCGGGCTCGGCGACCGCGAGGTGGCCAGGCTGACCAGCGGCGGTGTGCGGCCCATCGGCTCGGCCGACGGACTCGCGCTGTTCGACGCCGCGTCCGCCATGGACGACGCCGTGCTGGTGCCGATCCACCTGGACCTGTCGCCCCGCGGCGGGGAGATCCCGCCGCTGCTGCGGCACCTGGTGCGGCCAGCCGTGCGGCGGACCCCGGCCGTGGCCGAGGGATCGGCGGACGCGACGACGTTCCGGCAACGGCTGGAGGGGCTGCCGGAGGAGGCGCAGCGGGACAGCCTGCTGGATCTGGTGCGCTCGACCGTGGCCGCGGTCGTCGCCTACGACGGGCCCGCCGCCGTGGACCCGGACGTGACGTTCATGAGCCTCGGCTTCGACTCGCTGATGGCCGTCGAACTGCGCAACCGGCTCTCCGCCGCCGTCGGCACCCGGCTGACGCCGACCCTGGTGTTCGACTACCCGACCGCCTCGGGGCTGGCCGGCTACCTCTACGACAAGCTGGGACTGGCCCCGGCCGTGGCACCCGCATCTCCCGCATCTCCCGTATCTCCCGCGGAGCCGGGCGGGGACGCGGACGACGACGAGATCCGCGAGGCCGTCGCGTCCGTCTCCGTGGAACAGCTGCGTGCGGCCGGCGTGCTCGACGTGATCCTGCGGCTGGCGGAAGCGGGGCGGCAGCAGACGACGGCCGACCGGATCGACCACATCCAGAACATGGACGTGGACGATCTCGTCCGCTGGGCCAGTGCCCTTGGTAATGACGAATCCTGATCCGGATCGACGTGTGTGGAGCTCATGATGACTGCCCCTCAGGACCAGGTGATCACTGCCCTGCGCAGCGCACTGGTGGACAACGAGCGCCTCAGAGAGGCCAACCAGCGTCTGTCGAAGCGGACCGACGAGCCGGTCGCCATCGTCGCCATGGGCTGCCGCTACCCCGGCGGGGTCGCCTCGCCCGACGACCTGTGGACCCTGGTCAGCGAGGCGAGGGACGCCATCTCCCCGTTCCCGGAGGACCGTGGCTGGGACACCCGCGGGTTGTTCGGCGAGGGCGCGCCCGACACGCTGACGTCCCACGCCCGCGAGGGCGGCTTCCTCGCCGAGGCCGCCGACTTCGACCCCGGCTTCTTCGGCATCAGCCCGCGTGAGGCGCTGGCCATGGACCCGCAGCAGCGGCTGCTACTGGAGACCAGCTGGGAGACGTTCGAACGCGCGGGCATCGACCCGGGCACTCTGCGCGGCAGCAGGACGGGCGTCTTCGTCGGCCTGATGGGCACCGACTACGGCGGTCCCCTGCACCACGTCCCGGACGGCGTCGAGGCGTTCCTGGGCATGGGCACCCAGTCCAGCGTGGGCTCCGGCAGGATCGCGTACGCCTTCGGCCTGGAGGGCCCGGCCGTCACCGTCGACACCGCCTGCTCCTCCTCCCTGGTGGCGATCCACCTCGCCGTGCAGTCCCTGCGCGCGGGCGACAGCACTCTGGCCCTGGCCGGCGGCGCGACCGTGATGGCTGGTCCCGGCCTGTTCGTGGGCCTCAGCCAGCAGGGCGGCGTCGCCGCCGACGGCCGTTGCAAGTCCTTCGCGGAGGGTGCCGACGGTGCCGGTTTCGGTGAGGGCGTGGGTGTGGTGCTGCTGGAGCGGTTGTCGGACGCGCGGCGCAACGGTCATCCGGTGCTGGCGGTGGTCCGTGGCTGTGCGGTGAACCAGGACGGTGCCTCCAACGGCCTGTCGGCGCCGAACGGTCCTTCGCAGCAGCGGGTGATCCGGCAGGCGTTGGCGAACGCCGGTCTGAGGCCGTCCGAGGTGGACGCGGTGGAGGCGCACGGGACGGGCACGACGCTGGGTGACCCGATCGAGGCGCAGGCGTTGCTGGCCACGTACGGGCAGGAGCGGGAACGGCCTTTGTGGTTGGGGTCGTTGAAGTCCAACATCGGTCATACGCAGGCGGCTGCCGGTGTGGCCGGTGTGATCAAGACGGTGCAGGCCATGCGGCACGGCGTGCTGCCCAGGACCCTGCACGTCGACGCGCCGTCGACCCACATCGACTGGTCGGAGGGCGACGTCCGGCTGCTCTCCGAGGCCGTCGACTGGCCAGAGTACGGGCACCCCCGGCGTGCCGGCGTCTCGTCCTTCGGGGTGAGCGGCACCAACGCCCACCTCGTCCTGGAGCAGGCCCCCGAGGCCGACGGCAAGGCCGCCGGGGCGGCGCCGCCCGTGCCCGTCACGGCGGTTCCCTGGCTGCTGTCCGGGCGGACGGCCGACGCCCTGCGCGACCAGGCCGACCGGCTGCGGACCCACCTGGCGGCACGGCCCGGCCTCGTGCCGGCCGACATCGGGTTCTCGACCGCGACCTCCAGGGCCGCGCTGCCGCACCGCGCGGTCGTCGTCGGCGCCGACCGCGGCACCCTCGGCCACGAGCTGGACCTGCTGGCCCGCGGCGAGATCTCCGACCACGCCGTCCGCGGCACCACGGCACCCGCAGGGAAGAGGGTGTTCGTCTTTCCGGGGCAGGGGGCGCAGTGGGCGGGGATGGCGGTGGAGCTGCTGGAGTCGTCGCCGGTGTTCGCGGAGCGGTTCGCGGAGTGTGAGCGGGCGCTGACTCCGTTCGTCGACTGGCAGTTGACGGACATCGTGAGTTCGGGTGACTTCGACCCTGTCGACCGTGTGCAGCCGGTGTTGTGGGCGGTGATGGTGTCGCTGGCTGCGCTGTGGCGGTCGTACGGTGTCGAACCGGCTGCGGTGGTGGGTCACTCGCAGGGTGAGATCGCTGCCGCTGTCGTAGCGGGTGCGTTGTCGTTGGAGGACGGTGCGCGGGTCGTGGCGCTGCGGTCGAAGGCGATCACGGCGCTGGCGGGTCGGGGTGGGATGGTGTCGGTGCCGCTCCCGGTCGATGCGGTCCGGGAGTTGCTGCCGGAGGGTGTGTCGGTGGCGGCGGTGAACGGTCCGTCGTCGGTGGTGGTGTCCGGTGATCCTGCCGGTCTGGATGCGGTGCTGGCGTCGGTGGAGCGGGCGAAGCGCGTTCCGGTGGACTACGCGTCGCACTCGGCGCATGTGGAGGAGATCCGCGAGGAGATCCTGAGCGCGCTCGCGGCGGTCTCGCCGCGCAGCGGTGAGGTCCCCTTCCACTCGACGGTGACCGGGGGTCTGCTGGACACCGCGGCGCTCGACGCCGAGTACTGGTACCGCAACCTGCGGCAGACCGTGGAGCTGGAGACCGTCGTGCGCGCGCTCGGCGGCGCGGGACACGGTGTGTTCGTCGAGGTCAGTCCGCATCCGGTGCTGACCTCGGCGATCGAGGAGACGGTCGGCGGGACCGTGGTGGGCACGCTGCGGCGGAACGCGGGCGGCTGGGACCGGTTCCTGCTCTCCCTCGCCGAACTCCACGTGACCGGCGTGCCCGTCGACTGGAGCGCGGCCTTCCCCGCCGCCCGACGGGTCGAACTGCCCACCTACGCCTTCCAGCACAAGCGATACTGGCTGGACCCGGCCATCGAGCACCTCGGCGGCGCGGCCGACGGCCACCCGCTGATCGGACGGCCGCAGCCCGTCGCCGACAGCGGCACCCTGCTGCACACCGGCCGCCTGTCGCTGCGCACCCACCCGTGGCTGGCCGACCACGCCGTCGGAGGCACCGTGGTGCTGCCCGGCGCGGCCCTGGTGGAGTCGGTGCTGCACGCCGGCCGGGACCTGGGGTGCGGCCTGCTCGAAGAACTGACCGTGGAGACCCCGCTGCTCCTCGACCCCGCCGAGCCGCTGACCGTCCAGCTGTCCGTGGAGGGCCCCGACCCGGCGGGGCGGCGCCCGTTCGCCGTCCACGCCACGTCCGGCGGGGAACCCTGGACCCGGCACGCCACCGGATGGCTCGCGCCCGGCGGGGCCGAGGACCCGGCCGCGGACCAGACCGGCGCCCACTGGCCGCCGGTCGGCGCCGAACCGGTGGACATCGACGACCTCTACGGCAGGTTCGCCGAGGGCGGCATCGAGTACGGCCCCGCGTTCCAGGGGATGACCGCCGCCTGGCGCCTGGACGACCGGATCTACGCCGAGGTGGCGCTGCCCGAGCAGCAGCGGTCCGGACTGCGACGGTTCGGCGTCCACCCCGCGCTCCTCGACGCGGCGCTGCAGACCGTCGGCCTGTCCCGCGACGGGGACGAGGGCGGGCCCGTCCTGCCGTTCTCCTTCGGCGGTGTCGTCGTACACGGCGAGGCCGGCGGCGACCTGCGGGTCGAGACCACGGTGCGGGGCGAGAACGAGGTGTCCGTCCGCGCGACCGACCGCGACGGCCGGCCCGTGCTCACGATGGACTCCCTCGCGCTGCGCCGCCTCACCGGCCTGGTCCGCCACGACTCGCTGTATCAGGTGTCCTGGGTGACCCGCCCGCTGCCGCAGGCCGTGCAGCGCACCGACACCGTGGTGCGCGTCGAGCCGGGCCCGCCGACCGCGGCGGCGGCTCACGAGACCACCGGCCGGATGCTGGGCCGGCTGCAGGAGTGGCTGGCCGCCGACCACGCCGACGGCGCCCGCCTGGTCGTCGTCACCCGGGGCGCGGTGGCCACCGCGGCCGACGAGGACGTGACCGACCTGGCCGGCTCCCCGGTGTGGGGGCTGCTCAGGTCCGCCCAGTCGGAGAACCCCGGCGTCTTCGTCGTCGTCGACACCGACGAGGAGAGCGAGCACCTGCTGGACGCCGCGCTCTCCTGCGACGAACCCCAACTGGCGCTGCGCGGCGGAGAGCTGCGCGTGCCCCGGCTGCACCGCTCCACCCACGAGAGCACCGAGCGGGAACTCGACCGGGACGGCACCGTTCTCGTCACCGGCAGCGCCGACGGCCTGGCCGGCCTGGTGGTGCGCCACCTCGCCACCGAGCACGGCGTCCGCCGGATCGTCCTGGCCTCCCGGCGGGGCCCCGACGCGGCGGAGATCCAGCGGCTGGGCGCGGACCTCGACGCCGAGATCATCGGCGCCGCCTGCGACATGGCCGACCGGGACGCCGTGGCCGAGCTGCTGGCGTCCGTACCGGAGCAGTCGCCGCTGACCGCGGTCGTGCACACCGCGGCCGTGCTCTCCGACGGCGTCCTCGCCTCGCTCACCCCCGCGCAGGTCGACACCGCGCTGCGGCCCAAGGTCGACGCGGCGCTCCACCTGCACGAGCTGACACGCGGCCTCGGGCTGCGCGAGTTCGTCCTCTTCTCCTCGGTCGCCGGCGTCCTGGGCGCACCCGGCCAGGGCAACTACGCGGCGGCCAACGCCTTCCTCGACGCCCTGGCCCACCACCGGCGCGCCCAGGGCCTGCCCGCCCAGTCCCTCGCCTGGGGCCTGTGGGAGCACAGCAGCGGCCTCACCCAGAACCTGGACGAGGCCGACGTGGCGCGGATCTCACGCGGGGGAGTGGTGCCGTTCGACACCAAGCAGGGGCTGGCGGTCATGGACCTGGCGCGCGGCACGGACGCGCCCGCGCTCGCCCCGGTGACCCTGGCGGCTGCCACGCTGGACACCACACCCGAAGAGGCCCCGGCCCTGCTCAGGGACCTCGTGCGCGCCCCGGCCCGGCGTTCCGGGGCCGGCCCCGACCGGCGGGGCGCCGACGAGCTGCGGAGCACCCTCGCCGGTCTGGACGAGGAGGGCGGCGACGCGCTGCTCGGCGAGATCGTGCGGGGCCACCTCGCGACCGTGCTCGGCCACGCCTCGGCCGACGACATCGACGAGACCGCCGCGTTCCTCGCGCTGGGCCTGGACTCGCTCACCGCCGTCGAACTGCGCAACCGGCTGACCGCGGTCACCGGGCTGCGGCTGCGCCCCACCGTCGCCTTCGACTGCGCCACCCCCCAGGAACTCGCACGGTTCCTGCGCACCGCGCTGCTCGCCGCGCCCGCGGCCGAGCCGGCGGCGCCGGCGGTCTCGTCCCGCCGCGCCGGCCCGCTGGACGCGGCCGGCGAGCTCTTCCGGTACGCCGCCGAGCGGGGCCGGCTGAAGACGGGCGTCAAGTTGCTGCACCAGGCCGCCCAGCTGCGGCCGATGTTCACGGCGGCGGAGGGCCGCGAGGGCATACCGGGACCGCTGCGGCTGACCACCGGCGCCAAGCGGCCGAGGATCATCTGCCTCTCCGCCTTCGTCGCCCTGGGCGGCGCCCACCAGTTCGTCCGGTTCGCCTCGTTCTTCGGGGACGAGTACGACGTCGCCGCGCTCGACGTCCCCGGCTTCCAGAACGACGAGCCGCTCGCCGCGGACGCGGAGGCGCTGGCCGACGTGTACTGCGACATGATCGCGGAGCTGGTCGGCGACGACCCGTTCGTCCTGCTCGGCTCCTCCTCCGGAGGCGTGCTCGCGCACGCGACCGGCGAGCGGATGAGCCGGCGCGGCGTCGCCCCCGCCGGAGTCGTGGTCATCGACGGCTATCCGATGACCAGCCCGCACATCAACCGGGTCCAGGACCAGCTGCTCAAGGGCATGTTCGAGCGCGAGGAGCGGTTCGTCAGCCTGGACGGCACCCGCCTCACGGCCATGGGCTGGTACTGCGGGATGTACGAGTTCTGGGAGCCGCGGGCCGTGCGGACGCCGACGCTGCTGCTGCGGGCCACCGTTCCCCTGGAGGGCATGACGGACGACCCGTCGAGCGAGGAGTGGCGCGCGGTATGGCCCGCCACCGACGTGCAGGACATCCCCGGCGACCACTTCACGGTCATGGAAGACCACCTGGAGACGACCACGCAGGCCGTCAAGGACTGGCTGGCGGCCCTCTGACGCAAGGGGCCCGCCCGGCCGGGCGGGCCCCGCGCACCACGATCCACCCTCGACACCGTCCCGCGCGCCGTCGAGGCGAAGTTCCCCCCTTTGGACGGCCGGACCTGCCGCGTCCGGCACACGATGTATGGAGGTTCCCATGGCACTGGGTTACTTGCTCGGCGGAGGAGTCGGCACCGAGCCGCACGGCATCGAACTGCACCGCGCGTACCCCGTGATGCAGCGGCTGTACGAGCAGATCGCCGACTGGACCGGCCTGACCGTCGGTCAGATCCTGGAGGAGGACCTGCCGGAGTCCCAGGAGGAGCGGCAGAGCGCCGGCTCCATCAGGGAGACCGCGCTCGCCCTGGCCGTGCACGACATCCTCGCCGAGCAGGGCGTGCACCCCTCCGCCCTCGGCGGCCTGAGCCTGGGCGCCATGACCAGCAGCTGCCTGGCCGGCGCCCTCACCCGCCAGGAGCTGTTCGGCCTGCTCCGCAGCACCCGTCTGTGCCCCGACCCGGACCCGTCGGAGCCGGCGCACGCCCTCGCCATCGCCGCCGTCCCGGCCGGGCAGACCATCGAGGCGTTCGTCGGGGGCGCCGAGGGCGTGTACGTCGCCGGTGACATGGGCGACACCGCCGACGGCGCGCTCCGCATCTACATGCTGGGCGGTCTGCACGAGCCCATGGCCGCGCTGGCGGGCTCGCTGCCCGAGGGCCTGGTGACGCTGATGCCGGGCCGGGGCATCGCCCAGCACACCCCGCTGCGCGCCCCGTTCCGGAAGTTCGTCGAGCCGCACATCGACGCCATCGACTTCGGCGCCCCCGAGCTGCCGGTGCTGTCCTGCCTGGATCCCAGGCAGCTGGCCTCGGGCGAGGACGTGCGGGACCTGTTCAAGCGCAACCCCACCACCCCGATCAGCCTGCCGTACGTGTACGACGGCATGCACGAACTGGGCGTCCAGCTCGGTGTGGTGGTCGGCCCGGCGATCCCCGCCGGACTGCTGCGCATACCCTTCCCCGTGGTCCACGTCGAGCAGCCCGAGCACATCGAGAAGGTCGTCTCCACCGTGTTCGAGCTCGGCATCGAGTACCCCGAGACCGGACTCGCGCCGTGCTGAGCTCGGGCCTGTCCGCGGCCGACTGCGACAAACTCGTAGACGGCTGGCTGGACACGGATCTCGACGAGTGGACCCGGCGGGTGGTCCGGCGGCACTTCGACCCGGAGACCGGCAGCCCGTACTGGCTGGAGCGGGCGAAGGAACTGCCGTTCGACCCGAGGGACATCACGCGCCACGCCGACCTGACCACGTTCGGGCCGTTCGACCTGGACGTGCTGCGCACGCGCGACCCGCGGGACTTCGTACCGCTGGCCGTGGACCGCCCGCTCACCGGCAGGGTGTGGGAGTCGGGCGGCACCACGGGCGCGCCGTGCCGGGTCTTCTACACCCCGGAGATGATCGTCCAGCGGGGTGTGTGGCGCCGCTGGTCGTTCACGACCGAGGGCTTCGAGCCGCACCGCACCTGGCTCCAGGCGACGCCCACCGGACCGCACCTGATCGGCAACGGAGTCTGGGAGGCCGGGGACCTGCACCAAGGGGTCGTGTACGCGATCGACATGGACCCCCGCTGGGTGAAGCGGCTGCTGCGCACCGCGCGCATGCCCGTCGCGCGGGACTACACCGAGCACCTGCTCGACCAGATCCTGGACGTGCTGGAGACCCGCGAGGTGGACTACCTCAACACCACCCCGGCGCTGATGGTGGCGCTGATCAAGCGGGCCCCCGAGCAGGTCGCGGCCCTGCGCGGCGTCCGGCTGAGCGGTACCCACCTGGTCCCCTCCGTCTACCGGCAGATCGTGGCCGCCCTGGACGGCGGCATCTGCGGCCTGAGCTACGGCAACACCTTCGGCAACGCGGCCGGTCTGCCCGTGGAGCGGGACGGCGAACTCATGCCGTATCTGCCGAACTTCCCGCAGGTGACGATGGCGGTCGTCGACAAGGCCGACCCGATGGCACCGGTGCCGTACGGATCGGTGGGCCGGGTCCGGCTGACCGTGCTCCACGAGGACCTCTTCCTGCCCAACGTGCTGGAGCGCGACGAGGCGGTGCGTTACGACACCGGCGACCGCTTCCCCACGGACGGTGTCGCCAACGTGCGCCCGCTGGAGACCGCCGGCACCGCGGTCGAAGGGCTCTACTGATCTGCTTGCGCGCGCCTCCCGAGCCGGTACCCGGTCGGGAGGCCCGCTCTCCCGATACACGGTGGAGGACCGGGAACTGATGGCTGGTATGCCGGAACCGACGGACGAGAAGGTGCTCACCTACCTCAGGCGCCTGACCGCGGATCTGCGCCGCACCAAGGAGCGGCTGAGAGCGGCCGAGGCCGGGGAACACGAGCCGGTCGCCATCATCGGCATGGCCTGCCGGCTGCCCGGCGCGATCGCCACTCCCGACGACCTCTGGAGCGTGCTCGCCGAAGGCCGCGATGCCATCACCCCGTTCCCCACGGACCGGGACTGGGACCTTCAGGCCCTCCGGGACCCCGACTCCGAGAAGCCGGGCACCTGTTACGCGCTCGGGGGTGGCTTCCTCCACGACGCGACCCGCTTCGACGCGGACTTCTTCGGTATCCCGCCCCGGGAGGCCCTGGCGATGGACCCGCAGCAGCGGCTGCTCCTGGAGACTTCCTGGGAGGTTGTCGAACGGGCCGGGCTCGACGCGCACACGCTGAAGGGCAGCCGCACCGGAGTCTTCTTCGGCCTGATGCACCACGAATACGCCGGGCTCGTGCGTGGGATTCCCCGAGAGGTGGAGGGCTACCTGGGCAACGGGAGCGCCGGCAGCGTCGCGTCCGGTCGGGTCGCCTACACGCTGGGCCTGCAGGGCCCGGCGGTCACGGTGGACACGGCGTGTTCCTCGTCCCTGGTGGCCCTGCACCTGGCGGCGCAGGCCCTGCGCCAGGGGGAGTGCTCGCTCGCCCTGGCGGGCGGGGCGTCGGTCATGGCGTCGCCGCTGAGCCTCGTGGAGTTCAGCCGCATGCGCGGACTCTCGCCGGACGGGCGGTGCAGGGCGTTCGCGGAAGGCGCCGACGGCACGGGCTTCGCCGAGGGAGTGGGCCTCCTCCTTCTCGAACGGCTCTCCGACGCCCGCCGCAACGGACACGAGGTCCTCGCCGTCGTCCGGGGTTCCGCGGTCAACCAGGACGGTGCGAGCAGCGGCCTGACGGCGCCCAACGGTGCCGCGCAGGAACGGGTGATCCGGGACGCGCTGGCGTCCGCCGGGCTCTTTGGCCCGGACATCGACGTGGTGGAGGGGCACGGGACGGGGACGCGACTGGGCGACCCGATCGAGGCGCGGGCCCTGCTCGCGACGTACGGCCAGGGACGCGAACGGCCGGTGTGGCTGGGGTCGTTGAAGTCCAACATCGGCCACACACAGGCCGCCGCCGGCGTGGCCGGTGTGATGAAGATGGTGCTGGCGATGCGGCACGGTGTACTGCCGCGCACGCTGCACGCCGAGGTTCCCACCACCCGGGTGGACTGGACCTCGGGCGCGGTACGGCTGCTGACGGAGGAAGTACCGTGGGCCGGGGAGCGCCGGGCGGCCGTGTCCTCGTTCGGAGTCAGCGGGACCAATGCGCACGTCATCCTCGAAGCCCCGCCGGCCGAGGCACCGGCCGAGGCACCTCCGTCCGGCCAGTGCCTCCTGTGGCCTCTCTCGGCACAGAGCCCCGAGGCCCTGAAAGAACAGGCCCGACGCCTGTCCGATGCCGCGAGCGGCCTCGACCCGGCCGACCTGTCCCACTCACTCGTCACAGGCCGCGCCGCGCTGCGCCACCGTGCCGCCGTCGTCGGCTTCACCACGGACGATCTCCGCCGAGGCCTGGCCGCGCTCATGGCCGGTGAGCCCGCCGGTCACCTGGCTCTCGGCGAGGCGGCGGACAGTCCCTCCGCCGTGTTCGTCTTTCCGGGGCAGGGGTCGCAGTGGGCGGGTATGGCGGTGGAGCTGCTGGAGTCGTCGCCGGTGTTCGCGGAGCGGTTCGCGGAGTGTGAGCGGGCGCTGATCCCGTTCGTCGACTGGCAGTTGACGGACATCGTCCGGTCGGGTGACTTCGACCCTGTCGACCGTGTGCAGCCGGTGTTGTGGGCGGTGATGGTGTCGCTGGCGGCGTTGTGGGAGTCGGTGGGGGTGCGGCCGGACGCGGTGGTGGGTCATTCGCAGGGTGAGATCGCCGCCGCGGTGGTGGCGGGTGCGTTGTCGTTGGAGGACGGCGCCCGGGTGGTGGCGTTGCGGTCGAGGGCGATCACGGCGTTGGCGGGTCGGGGTGGCATGGTGTCGGTGCCGTTGCCGGTGGACGAGGTCCGGGAGTTGCTGCCGGAGGGGGTGTCCGTCGCGGCGGTGAACGGCCTGTCATCGGTAGTGGTGTCCGGTGACCCTGCGGGTCTGGATGAGGTGTTGGCGTCCGTGGAGCGGGCGAAGCGGGTGCCGGTGGACTACGCGTCGCATTCGGCCCACGTGGAGGAGATCCGTGAGGAGATCCTGCGGGTGCTGGAAGGCGTGTCGCCGCGCGAGGCTACGGTCCCCTTCTTCTCCACGGTGGACACCGGGTGGGTGACCGGCACCGAACTGGACGCCGGGTACTGGTATCGGAACCTGCGGCAGACCGTGCAGTTCGAAGCCGGGATCCGGGCCCTGCTCGCGGACGGCATGCGGCACTTCGTGGAGGTCAGCCCGCACCCCGTGCTCAGCGTGGCGATCGAGGACAGCCCGGGTGCCGTGGCCATGGGCACCCTGCGGCGGGACCAGGGCGGGCCGGACCGGTTCCTGCGCTCCGCGGCCGAGGCGTACGTTCGCGGCCTTCCCGTACGGCCCTCGGTACTCGGCGGGCGCCGGGTGGCCCTGCCCACGTACGCCTTCCAGGGCCGCCGGTTCTGGCTGCGGGACACCGGGAGCCGCACGGACGTGGCAGGTGCCGGACTGGAATCGCCAGGGCACCCGCTGCTCGGCGCGGTGGTGGAACTCGACGACGGCTGTGTCCTGACGGGCCGGCTGTCCCTGGAACGGGACGCCTGGCTGGGCGATCACGCGGTGCTCGGTTCCGTGCTGCTGCCGGGCACCGCACTGCTGGAACTCGCGGTGTCCGCAGGCCGCCGCACGGGCTTCGGCCAGGTGGCCGAACTGACCCTGCGCACCCCTCTCGTGATACCCGCGTCAGGCGGGGTCGCCGCGCGCATACAAGTGGGCCCCGAAGCCGGGGGCCGTCGACCGGTGACCGTGTCCTCGCGGTCCGACGGGCAGGCGGACTGGACGTACCACGCCGAGGGCGTACTGGTCGGCGAACAACCGCCCGACGGCGAGGCACTCTCGGCCTGGCCGCCGCCGGGCGCGGAACCCGTCGACCTGACCGGGTTCTACGAGGACCGGTCCGCCGCCGGCATCGACTACGGCCCGGCGTTCCACGGCCTGCGGGCCCTGTGGCGCAAGGGGGACGAGGTCTTCGCCGAGGTCGAGCACGAGGCGTCCGGGGAAGGCTTCGCCCTGCACCCGGCGCTGCTGGACGCCGTACTGCAGGCGACGGCTTCGCACGGGCGGGACGAGGGTGTGCGGCTGCCGTTCTCCTTCAGCGGCGCGAGGTTCGGCCCGTACACCGGATCCCGGCTGCGGGCGCGCGTCGCTCCCGCAGCCGACGGCGCGGTATCGGTCCTGGTCGCCGACGACTCCGGGACCCCGGTGGCGTCTATCGCGGCGGTGACGGCCAGGCCCGTCACCGGTGCGGTGCTGAAGCCCGCGCCCACCTCGCTCCTGCGGCCCGCGACGACGGCCCTGCCGTATGTGCCGGTGCCGTCCCGGCGGTGGGCCGTCCTGGGAGAGAAGCACCGGGAACTGGCCGAGGCGGTCGGCGCCCACTGGACGGTGCCGGATGTCCGTTCCGCCGCCGAGGCCGCCCCCGACGTGGTGGCCGTCCGGGTACCCCAGGGGCATGCCGACCCGGTCGTCGGCACCCACGACGCCGCGCGCTGGGCACTGGGCCTGCTCCACACGTGGCTGGCGGACGAACGGCTGCTGTCGGTACCGCTCGTGTTCGTCGCGCAACCCGGCGACATGTCCGCCGCCGCGATCGGCGGGATGGTGCGGTCCGCACAGGTCGAGCACCCCGGACGGCTGCTGTGGGTCGAATGCCCCGACGACGGCCTGTCCGAGCTCCCGGCCGCCGTGGCCGCGGCGGAGCAGTCGAACGAACCGCAGGTCGTCGTCGGTCCGGACGGGCTGCACGCGCCACGGCTGCTGCCGGCGCCCGGTTCCCGGCGGGTCACGGGGATCGACCCGGCGAGCACGGTGCTGATCACGGGCGCGGGGGGACTGCTGGGCGGGCTCGTCGCCCGGCATCTGGTGACCGCGCACGGCGTACGGCACCTGCTCCTCGTGGGGCGACACGCCGTCACGGGGTTCGGCGATCTCGACGCGGAGGTCGGCACGGCCGTCTGTGACGTCGCCGACCGTGCGGAGCTGGCCGCCGTCCTGGCGCGTGTTCCGAAGGGGCGCCCGCTGGGCGCGGTGGTGCACGCGGCCGGAACCCTGGACGACGGAGTTCTCACCTCCCTCACTCCCGACCGGGTCTCCGAGGTCCTCCGGTCGAAGGCCGACGGCGCCTGGAACCTGCACACCCTGTGCGGCGAGGTACCGGTGTTCGTGATGTTCTCCTCGGCCGCCGGCGTCCTGGGCAGTGCGGGGCAGGCCAACTACGCGGCCGCGAACGCGTTCGTAGACGCCCTGGCGCGGGAGCGCAGAGCCCAGGGCCTGGCCGGGCAGTCACTGGCCTGGGGCTGGTGGGCCCCGCCCAGCGGTATGACCGGACACCTCGCGGAGGGCGACCGGGCCCGGCTCGCCCGCGGCGGTCTCGCCCCGATGACGGCGCGGGAGGGACTGGAACTGCTCGACGCCGCACTGCTCAGCGACGAGCCCGTCCTGGTACCGCTCCGGCTCGACCGGACCGCTCCCGCCGCCGAAACGCCGCCTCTGCTGCGCGGACTCGTCCGGTCCGCCGCCCGCCGCCGCCCGGCGTCGGAGGCCCGCGCCGACGGTGCCCTGCGGGACCGGCTGGCCCGTGCGACGGCGGCCGAGCGCCTGCGCCTGCTGACCGAGGTGGTGCGCGCGCACGCCGCCGCGGTCCTCGGCCACCCCGGCCCCGACCGCATCGCCGTGGAGCGCTCCTTCCTCGACAGCGGCTTCGACTCGCTGACCGCCGTCGAACTGCGCAACAGCGTCGCCGCCGCCACGGCCCTGACCCTGCCGCCCACCACGGTGTTCGACCATCCCACCCCGCAGCTGCTCGCCGCTCACCTGGCCGACAGACTCGCCGGGAGCCGGCCCGAAGTGGCGTCCGTACCCCCGAGGTCCGCCAGTGACGAACCGGTCGCGATCATCGGTATGGCCTGCCGCCTCCCGGGCGGGGTCGCCACCCCCGAGGAGCTCTGGGAGCTGCTCAAGGACGGCCGCGACGCCGTCTCCGGCTTTCCCGCCGACCGGGGCTGGAACGTGGCGGAACTCTACGACCCGACCGGTGAACGCACCGGCTCCAGCACGGTCCGCGAAGGCGGCTTCCTCTACGGGGCGGCGGACTTCGACGCCGGTTTCTTCGGACTCTCCCCGCGCGAGGCGACGGCGATGGACCCGCAGCACCGGCTGCTCCTCGAGACCGGCTGGGAGGCGTTCGAGAGCGCGGGCATCGATCCGCTGTCCGCCCGCGCCACGCGAACAGGGGTGTTCGTCGGGGTGATGCACCACGACTACGCGGCCCGCTTCTCCGTCACCCCCGACGGCTATGAGGGCTACCTCGGCAACGGCAACGCGGGCGGCCTCGCCTCGGGGCGTCTCTCGTACACTTTCGGGCTCGAAGGCCCGGCGGTCACCGTGGACACCGCGTGCTCCTCGTCCTTGGTCGCCCTGCACCTGGCGGTGCAGGCGGTACTCCGTGGCGAGTGCACGCAGGCGCTGGCCGGCGGGGTGACGGTGATGGCCACCCCGAGCGCTTTCGTCGAGTTCTCGCGGCAGGGAGGGCTCTCCCCGGACGGCCGCTGCAAGTCGTTCGCCCAGGCGGCCGACGGCACCGGCTGGTCCGAGGGCGTGGGCATGCTTCTGGTCGAGCGGCTGTCGGACGCCGAACGCCTGGGGCACCGGGTG
Organism: Streptomyces sp. NPDC058457; assembly: GCF_042720695.1. Classification (NCBI taxonomy): domain Bacteria; kingdom Bacillati; phylum Actinomycetota; class Actinomycetes; order Kitasatosporales; family Streptomycetaceae; genus Streptomyces; species Streptomyces sp. NPDC058457. The sequence goes on from NZ_JBHXLU010000080.1 coordinate 29,441, forward strand.
CTGGCCGTGGTGCGCGGCTCGGCCGTCAATCAGGACGGCGCCTCCAACGGCCTCACGGCACCGAACGGCCTCGCACAGCAGCGGGTGATCCGGCAGGCACTGGAAGCCGCCGGACTCGCCGCGTCCGAGGTGGACGTGGTCGAGGCGCACGGCACCGGCACCCACCTCGGCGACCCCATCGAGGCGCAGGCACTGCTGGCGGCATACGGGCAGCAGCGCGAACGACCCCTGCTGCTCGGCTCGTTGAAGTCGAACATCGGACACGCCCAGGCCGCCTCCGGAGTGGCCGGCGTGATCAAGACGGTGCTGTCCCTGCAACGCGGAGAGGTGCCCGCATCACTTCATGTGGACGCGCCCACCCCGCAGGTGGACTGGGACAGCGGCTCCGTTCGCCTGGTCACCGGCCACGAGGAGTGGCCGGACACCGGCCGTCCGCGGCGGGCGGGCGTGTCGTCGTTCGGGATCAGCGGCACCAACGCCCACCTCGTGCTGGAGCAGGCCCCCGAGCGGGCCCCCGAGCCAGCCCCTGAGCAGGCGCCCGAGCCAGCCCCTGAGCAGGCGCCCGAGCCGGTAGCGCGGCCGGACCGGGCGCCCACCGCGCCCGGCCCCGTGCCGTGGTTGCTCTCCGCCCGGTCGGAGGGGGCGCTCAGGGCCCAGGCCCGCCGTCTGGCGCTGCACATGCGGGGCCGCGACGCGGCCGACACAGCCGACGTGGCCCTGTCGCTCGCCACCACGCGAGCTGTTCTGCGCCATCGCGCGGTCGTCGTCGCCGAGCCCGGAGAACACGGTCCTGCCCTGGAGGCGCTGGCCCGCGGGGAGACACCCCGGGGCGCCGTCACCGGTACGGCGGTGACAGGCGGACTCGCACTCCTGTTCACCGGCCAGGGCGCGCAACGGGCCGGCATGGGGCGCGAACTCCACGCCGCCCATCCGGTGTTCGCGGCGGCCTTCGACGCGGTGTCCGCCCGGCTCGGTGGTGTGCCGCTGGACGACCCGCACGCCCTGGAGCGCACGGTGAACGCGCAGCGGGGGATCTTCGCGTTCGAAGTCGCGCTCCACCGGTTGCTGGAGTCGTGGGGGGTCGAACCGGCCGCCGTGGCCGGGCACTCGGTGGGCGAGGTGGCGGCGGCTCACGCGGCCGGCGTACTCACCCTGGACGACGCCTGCGCCCTGCTGGAGGCGCGGAGCCGGCTGATGGAGGAGGTGCCCGCCCGCGGCGAGATGTTCTCGGTCCGGGCCGCGGAGGCCGAGGTGGCGGGCGACCTCCCGCCAGGCGTCTGCGTCGCGGCGGTGAACGGACCACACTCCGTCGTCCTGTCCGGGGACGCGGGGGCGGTCGAGCGGTATGCGAAGCGGTGGCCGGATCCGAGGCGACTGCGCGTCAGCCACGCCTTCCACTCGCACCACATGGACGGCATGCTCGACGCCTTCGCCGACGTGGTGCGGGGCCTGACCTTCTCCCCGCCCGCCATCGTCATACCGGGAGCGGTCGGCGATCCCGAGTACTGGGTGCGCCAGGTCCGCGAACCCGTGCGGTTCATGGACGCCCTGCGCCGTCTGGACGAGGCGGGAGCCACGACGTTCCTGGAAGTGGGTCCCGACGCGGCGCTCACCGCGCTGGGCCCGGAGACGCTCCCCGACGCCGCCTTCGTGGCGGTCGCGCACCGCCGTGACCCCGGGGAGCGGCGAACCCTGCTGGAGGCACTCGCCCGGCTGCACGTCAGGGGCGAGGCCGTGGACTGGGGCCGGATGTTCCCCGGCGCGCGCCGGCAGGACCTGCCGCTGTACGCCTTCCAGCGCCAGCGTCACTGGCTCGCCGCGGAAGGACCGTCGCCGCAGGACGGCTGGTGGTACCGGGCGGGCTGGGAACCGCTGCCCGAGCCCGTCGCCCCGCGGCTGACCGGCACCTGGATCGTCGTGGCCGAGTCCGGGGACCACGACACCGCCGTGGACCGCGCACTGGCCGCCCACGGTGCCGAGGTGCGCCGGGTGCACTCCCCGGAGGAGGTTCCCGGCACGCGCCCGGCGGGCGTGGTGTCGTTGCTCACGCAGCCGGCTGCCGCGGTAGGACAGCTCGCGGACACGCTGGCTCTCCTCAAGGCCGGTACGGACGCGCCCCTGTGGTGTCTCACCCGGGGGAGCGTCGCGGTGGACGACGCCGATGACGTCACCTCGCCGGAGCAGGCCGCCGTGTGGGGCCTGGGCCGTACCGCCGCACTGGAGTACCCGCACCGCTGGGGCGGACTGGTGGACCTGCCGGCAGAGTTCGACGAGAAAGCCGCCCGGCGACTGGCCGGCATCCTCGCCGACGGCACCGAGGACCAGGTCGCCCTCCGCCGCCACGGGACGTACGGACACCGGCTGCGCCCGGCCACGCCGGACGGTGCCGCCTGGCGGCCGAGCGGCACGGTTCTGGTCACCGGCGGGACCGGCGCCCTGGGCGCGCACACCGCCCGCTGGCTCGCGCGCAACGGTGCGGACCACCTGGTCCTCACCAGCCGACAGGGGCCGGACGCCCCGGGTGCCCGCGCACTCACCGCCGAGCTGGAAGAAGCCGGAGTCACGGTCACTCTCGCGGCGTGCGATGTCGCCGACCGCGACGCGCTGCGCCGTCTGCTGGCCGACCACCCGGCCGACGCGGTCGTGCACGCGGCGGGCGCCGCGGACCACACCACCCTGACGGAACTCACCCCGGAGCGGCTCGAACACCTGCTCCGAGCCAAGGTCGACGGCGCCCGCAACCTGCACGAACTGTGCGGGGAGGTCTCGGCGTTCGTGCTCTACTCCTCGATGTCGGGCACGGTGGGCAGCACGGGCCTGGGCGCCTACGCCGCCGCCAACGCCCTGCTGGACACGCTGGCCCGGCAGCGCCGCGCCCAGGGCCTGCCCGCGACGTCCCTCGCCTGGGGGCCATGGGCCGGGGACGGCATGTCGTCGGGCGAGAGCGGAACACGCAACGAGCGCCTCGGCCTGCCGCCGATTGACCCCGCACACGCCGTGGCGGTACTGGCGGCGGCGGTGGGCGGAGAGCACGCCTGCACCCTGGTGGCCGACGTCCGATGGGACACCTACACCGCCGGGTTCACCGTCCAGCGTCCGAGCCCTCTGCTGGCCGGCTTCACCCAGGACCGCTCCTCGTCCCGCGGCCGGTCCGCGTGGCTGCGGCGGGTGACCGGGCTCCCGGCGGCCGAACGCGGGCCGGCGCTGCTGACCCTGGCGCGGACCGAGGCCGCCGTGGTGCTGGGACACGCCGGGCCCGAGGAGGTGCCCGCCGGGACGGCCTTCCGCGAGCTGGGATTCGACTCGCTGGCCGCCGTGCAGCTGCGCGACCGGCTGGGTGCCGCCACGGGGCTCCAGTTGTCCGCGGCGGTGGTCTTCGACCACCCCACCCCGGCCGAGCTGGCCGAGCATCTGCGGCTCGCCCTCTTCACCGAGGACCGTCAGGAAACGGCCGAGGCCGGAGAAGAGGCGCGCCTGCGGGAACTCCTCGCCACCATCCCCCTCGGCCGTCTGCGCGTGTCAGGGCTGTTGGACTCCCTCCTCGCGCTGGCCACGAACGACGCACCGTCCGCTCCCCCCACCGGCGCCACGGAATCCGACATCGACTCCCTTTCCCCGGAGGACCTGCTCCGCCGGGTCCTCGACCAGACCTCGTGAGGACTGATCCACATGCGCACGGACTCCTCGGGGCAGTTCATCGAAGCTCTTCGCGAGTCGATGAAGCAGAACGAACAGCTCAGAACCCGCAACCGGGAACTGGCCGCGGCCTGGCACGAACCCGTCGCCATCGTCGGCATGGCCTGCCGATACCCGGGCGGCATCACCACACCGGAGCAGCTGTGGCAGGTGGTCCGGGACAGCCGGGACGTCATGTCCGCCTTTCCCGACGACCGCGGATGGGACCTGCCCGCCCTGTACGACCCCGACCCGGACGTGCCGGGCACCAGCTATGTGCGCACCGGCGGATTCATCGACGACATGGCCGGGTTCGACGCCGACTTCTTCGGGATCTCCCCGCGCGAGGCGACGGCGATGGACCCGCAGCAGCGGCTGCTCCTCGAGACCTCCTGGGAGGTGTTCGAGCGGGCGGGCATCCGCCCGGACACCGTGCGCGGCAAGCGGATCGGGGTGTTCGTCGGGTCCAACGGCCAGGACTACGGCCTGGTCGTCCACGCCTCCGCGGGGCTGGACGGCCATGCCGCGGGCGGCATCTCCGCGAGCGTGCTGTCCGGACGTATCGCCTACACCCTCGGCCTCACCGGCCCCGCACTCACGGTCGACACGGCCTGCTCCTCCTCGCTGGTCGGCCTCCATCTGGCAGCGCAGTCACTGCGGCAGGGCGACTGCTCGCTGGCGCTCGTCGGCGGGGCCGCGGTCATGGCGACACCGAACGCGTTCGTCGAGTTCAGCCGGCAGCGTGGGCTCGCCGAGGACGGCAGGTGCAAGGCGTTCGCGGCGGCGGCGGACGGTACCGGCTGGTCCGAGGGGGTGGGGATGCTGCTGGTCGAGCGGCTGTCGGACGCCCGGCGCAACGGTCGTCAGGTGCTGGCCGTGGTGCGCGGGAGCGCGGTGAACCAGGACGGCGCCTCCAACGGTCTGACCGCGCCCAACGGGCCCGCCCAGGAACGGGTGATCCGTCAGGCGCTGGACGCGGCGGGCCTGCGGGCCGCGGAGGTCGACCTCGTCGAGGCGCACGGCACCGGCACCACGCTGGGCGATCCGATCGAGGCACGGACCCTGCTGGCGACGTACGGCCAGGACAGAGAACGTCCGGCATGGCTGGGATCGCTGAAGTCCAACATCGGGCACACCCAGGCCGCCGCCGGGGTGGGTAGCGTCATCAAGGCCGTCATGGCCATGCGCGACGGCCTGCTGCCGCGGACCCTGCACGTGGACGAGCCCACCCCGCACGTGGACTGGTCCCTGGGCGCGGTCCGGCTGCTGACCGAAGCACGGCCCTGGCCGGAGGGACCACGGCGGGCGGGCGTGTCCTCGTTCGGCATGAGCGGTACCAACGCGCACGTGGTGCTGGAAGCGGCCCCCCAGCCCGCACCCGAACCCGCTCGGGACCCCGAGCCGGTGCCGCCGGTGCCGCCGGCGCTGCCCTGGACGGTGTCCGCGCGCAGCGAGGCGGCGCTGGCCGCACAGGCCCGCCGACTCGCCGACTTCGCCGCCGGCCGGGACCCCCGCGACGTCGCCTTCTCCCTGGCGACGACCCGTTCCGCACTGGAGCACCGTGCCGTGGTCATCGGTGCCACCGAGACCGAACTCCGCGACGGACTGACGGCACTCGCCCAGGGCAACCCCACTCCCCGTCTGGTCGTGGGAACCGAGGCGGCCGTACCGCGCCGGACGGTGTTCGTCTTTCCGGGGCAGGGGTCGCAGTGGGCGGGGATGGCGGTGGAACTCCTTGAGTCGTCGCCGGTGTTCGCGGAGCGGTTCGCCGAATGCGAGCGCGCGCTGGCCCCGTATGCCGACTGGTCGCTGACGGAGGTCGTGCGGTCGGGTGAGTTCGGCCGGGTGGATGTGGTGCAGCCGGTGCTCTGGGCGGTGATGGTGTCCCTCGCCGCACTGTGGGAGTCCGTAGGCGTACGGCCGGACGCGGTGGTGGGTCACTCCCAGGGTGAGATCGCTGCCGCGGTGGTGGCGGGTGCGTTGTCGTTGGAGGACGGTGCGCGGGTGGTCGTGCTGCGGTCGAGGGCGATCACGGCGCTGGCGGGTCGGGGTGGGATGGTGTCGGTGCCGCTCCCGGTGGACGAGGTCCGGGAGTTGCTGCCGGAGGGCGTGTCCATCGCCGCGGTGAACGGTCCGTCGTCGGTGGTGGTCTCCGGTGACCCGACCGGTCTGGACGCGGTGCTGGCGTCGGTGGAGCGGGCGAAGCGGGTGCCCGTGGACTACGCGTCGCACTCGGCGCACGTGGAGGAGATCCGAGAGGAGATCCTGCGGTCCTGTGACGGGATCTCGCCCCGGCGGGCCACCGTCCCGCTCTATTCCACGGTGGACACCGGGTGGTCCACCGGAGAAGATCTGGACGCCGCGTACTGGTACCGCAACCTGCGCCGGACCGTCGAGTTCGGCCAGGCCGTCCACCAGCTGATCGACTCCGGCTACGACGCGTTCATCGAGGTCAGCCCGCACCCGATTCTCACCGTCGACATCGCGGCCACGGCCGAGGCGGTCGGTTCCGGTACCGGTGCGACCGGTACCCTCCGCCGGCACGACGGTGGCCTCGACCGGTTCCTGCACTCGGCCGCCGGGGCGTACGTGCACGGCGTCGAAGTGGACTGGGGGCGGTTCCTGGCCGGCGGCCGGCGTCTCGACCTGCCGACCTACGCCTTCCAGCGCCGTCGCTTCTGGGCCCGGCCCGCCCGGGGACACGCCGCGGACGTCACCGGGCTCGGCATGGACGTCACCGGGCACCCGCTCGCCGCCGCCTTCCTGGATCTGGGCGAGGAGGGCTGCGTCCTCTCCGGCCTCCTGTCCCCGCAGACCCAGCCATGGCTCGCCGACCACGTCGTGGCCGACCGCGTCCTGCTGCCCGGCACGGCCATGCTGGAACTCGCCGCCCATGCCGGCCGCCTGGCCGGGAGCCCGCAGGTGGCGGAGCTGACCCTGACCACCCCGTGCACGCTGTCGCCCGCGGGCGAGGCGGCGGTTCAGGTGCGGGTGGGACCGGCCGAGGACGGCACCCGCACCGTGTCGGTCTCCACCAGGACCGGTGACGGGAACTGGGTCCGCAACGCCGAGGGATCGCTGAGCACCCGGCCGGCTCCGGCAGCACCCGCACCGGAATGGCCACCGCCAGGCGCGTCGGCCGTCGACCTGGAGGGCTTCTACGACCGGCTCACGGACGCCGGATACGGCTACGGGCCCAGCTTCCGCGGCCTGCGCGCGGCCTGGCGGCGAGGCGACGACGTCTTCGCGGAGGTCGAACTGCCGGACACCGAGCAGCCCTCCGGCTTCGGCGTGCACCCCGCGCTGCTGGACGCGGCTCTGCACGCGCTGGCCACCGGCGCCGACGGCTTGTCGGTGCCGTACTCCTGGCGTGACGTCACCCTGGAGCCCGGCGCGGCCCGCGCCCTGCGCGTCCACCTCTCGCGGAGCGGTGCGGACGCCGTGACGCTCCGGGCCTTCGACGCGGCCTCAGGAGCGCGCGTCGCCTCGGTGGGCTCGCTCGTCACCCGTCCACCGGCCACCAGCCCGGACCGGCTGTACCGCATCTCCTGGACACCCGTCCCGCTCCCGGACCGGCGCCCCGCCTTCGCCGTGCTCGCGCCCGACCCGTTCGGCCTCGCGGACGCGGGCGCACACGCCGAACTGCTGCCAGGGCTCGCCGCGCTCGGAACGGTGCCCGACGCGGTACTGGCGTCCTGCCATTCCGATGCGGCGGATCCCGTCCAGGGGGCGTACACCCTCACCGCGCGCGCCCTGGACCTGGTGCGTTCCTGGCTCGCCGACGACCGGTATGCCGACGCGCGGCTCGTGGTGGTGACACGGAACGCCGTGGCCGCCTCCGGCGAGGACATGCCCGACTGCGCCGGCGCCGCGGTCTGGGGACTCCTGCGGGCCGCCCAGGCCGAACACCCGGGCCGTCTCGTGCTGGTCGACGTGGACGGCGGTGCGGAGTCCGCCGGGCTCGCCGCCGCGGCCGCCGCGACGGAAGAGCCGCAGATCGCCATCCGGGCCGGCTCGATGTTCGCGCCCCGGCTCACCCGGAACAGCGCCGAACTGGCACCCCCGGACGGGGCGGCATGGCGGCTGTCCGCCGCGGAAACGGGCACGGTCGACGGTCTGAGACTGGAGTCCGCGCCCGGAGCCCTCGCACCACTGGACTCCGGTGAGGTCCGCATCGCGGTGCGCGCCGCCGGACTGAACTTCCGCGATGTCCTCATCGCTCTCGGCACCTATCCGGGGGCCGCCGGCATCGGCAACGAGGGCGCCGGAGTGATCGTCGAGACCGGACCGGACGTGCCCGGACTCGCCGTCGGCGACCGGGTGTTCGGCCTGTTCGCCGACGCCTTCGGTCCCACCGCCGTCACGGACCACCGACTGGTGCGGCGGATGCCCGCCGCCTGGTCCTTCACCGAGGCCGCCGCCGTGCCCACGGCGTTCCTCACCGCTTACTACGGCCTGACCGACCTCGGCCGACTGCGCGCGGGGCAGTCCGTACTGATCCACTCGGCCGCGGGCGGAGTCGGCATGGCGGCGGTGCAGATCGCTCAGCACTTCGGTGCCGAGGTGTACGCGACGGCGGCCCCCGCCAAACAGCACGTGCTGCGCGCCGCGGGGATCGACGAGGCGCGGATCGCCTCCTCCCGCGCCCTCGACTTCGCCGAACGCTTCCGGGACGCGACCGGCGGCCGGGGTGTCGACGTCGTACTGAACAGCCTGGCGGGCGCGTTCACCGACGCCTCACTGAACCTGCTGGCCGACGGCGGGCGCTTCCTGGAGATGGGCAAGCTCGACATCCGCACCGGCCTGCCCGCCGGGACGTACCAGGCGTACGACGTGATGGAGGCCGGCCCCGACCGCATCCGGGCGATGCTCGACGAACTGGTCGCCCTCTTCGACTCGGGTGCCCTGCGCACGCTGCCCCACCGCGCCTGGGACGTCCGCTCGGCGCGGCAGGCGTTCCGCCACATGGCGCAGGCCCGGCATGTCGGCAAGGTGGTACTGACGATGCCGCGTCCCCTGGACCCGGAGGGCACCGTACTCATCACCGGCGGCACGGGTGTCCTCGCCGGACACCTCGCCCGTCACCTGGTCGCCGTCCACGGCGTGCGGCACCTGCTGCTGCTCGGCCGCCGGGGGCGCGCCGACCTGACCGGACTGGACGGCCCCGACGTCCACGTGACGGTGGCCGCCTGCGACGTCTCCGACCGCCGGCAACTGGAGGCGGCCCTGGCGCGGATCCCGGCCGGGCATCCGCTGACCGCCGTGGTGCACGCGGCCGGCGTGCTGGACGACGGGCTCGTGCAGTCGCTGACCGAGGACCGGCTCGCCCCCGTGTTCCGGCCGAAGGCCGACGCGGCCTGGCACCTGCACGAGCTGACCCGGGACCTGGACCTCGCCGCGTTCGTGCTGTTCTCCGCGGGTGCCGGTGTCCTCGGCTCCCCGGGGCAGGGCAACTACGCCGCCGCGAACACCTTCCTGGACGCGCTGGCCGTCCGCCGGCGCTCCGCCGGGCTGCCCGCCCAGTCGCTCGCCTGGGGTGTGTGGTCGGGCGCCAGCGACATGCGTGGCGGATACGACGAGGCCGCCGTCGACCGTATGGCCAGGAGCGGCATGCTGCCGATGTCCGTGGCCGACGGGCTGGCCGCCTTCGACGCCGCGCTGGCGGCCGGAGACACCCTGCTGGTGCCGGCCCACCTGGCACCGAGCCGGATGACGGTGATCCCTCCACTGCTCAGCGCCCTGGGTCCGGCTCGCGGTCGCGGCGCACGGCCGGCGCTGGTCCGCTCGCTGAGCGCACTGCCGGACGCGGAGAGGCTCAGGCACCTGACGGATCGGGTCAGGGCCGAGGCGGCGGCTGTTCTCGGCCACGCATCACCGGACGCACTGGCCGACGGCAAGGCCTTCCGCGAACTCGGCTTCGACTCACTGACCGCCGTCGAACTGCGCAACCGGCTCGCCGCCCTCACGGGCCTCAAACTCCCCGCCACGCTGGTCTTCGACCACCCCACCCCCACCGCCCTGGCGGCCCATCTGCACGGGGCGATCAGCGGTGCCCAGGCGGCCCGTCCGCCCGTCGCGACAGCACAGGCGACCGGGTCGGGCGCCGGGGGCGAGGCCATCGCCATCGTGTCCATGGCCTGCCGGCTGCCCGGCGGTGTGACGACGCCGGAGCAGCTGTGGGACCTGGTCGCCGAGGGCCGTGACGCCCTGACCCCCTTTCCCACCGACCGTGGCTGGGAGCTGGACGACCCGGCGCGGGTGGGCGGATTCCTCGACGCGGCGGACGAGTTCGACGCCAGGTTCTTCGGGATCTCGCCGCGTGAGGCGCTGGCGATGGACCCCCAGCAGCGACTCCTGCTGGAGACCAGCTGGGAGGCGATCGAGCGAGCCGGGATCGACCCGTCCTCGGTACGCGGCCAGGCGATCGGCGTCTTCGCCGGCGTCTGGGGCAACGACTACCTGGCGCGGCTCCACCACGTTCCGGACGACCTGCGCGGCTATCTCGGCAACGGCAGTGCGGTGAGCGTCGCGTCGGGACGGGTGGCGTACACCCTGGGCCTGGAGGGACCGGCGGTCACGGTCGACACCGCCTGCTCCTCGTCCCTGGTGGCGCTGCACCTGGCCGCGCAGTCCCTGCGGCAGGGCGAGAGCTCCATGGCCCTGGTGAGCGGCGCCACCGTGCTCGCCACACCGGCCGTCTTCGGAGAGTTCGAGAGGCAGGGCGGCCTGGCGTTCGACGGGCGGTGCAAGGCGTTCGCGGAGGGCGCCGACGGCACCGGCTTCGCCGAAGGCGTGGGCGTCCTGCTGCTGGAGCGGTTGTCGGATGCGGAGCGGTTGGGGCATCCGGTGTTGGCGGTGGTGCGGGGTAGTGCGGTGAATCAGGACGGTGCGTCGAACGGTCTGACGGCGCCGAGTGGTGTGGCGCAGGAGCGGGTGATTCGTCAGGCGTTGGCGAATGCCGGTCTGGGGCCGTCGGAGGTGGATGTGGTGGAGGGGCATGGGACGGGGACGCGGTTGGGTGATCCGATCGAGGCGGGTGCGTTGTCGGCGGTTTTTGGTGGGGGTCGTGAGCGGCCTTTGTGGTTGGGGTCGTTGAAGTCGAATGTGGGTCATGTGCAGGCTGCGGCGGGTGTGGCGGGTGTGATGAAGATGGTGTTGGCGATGCGGCATGGGGTGTTGCCGCGGACGTTGCATGTGGGGGAGCCGTCGTCGCGGGTGGACTGGTCGTCGGGTGCGGTGCGGTTGTTGACGGGGGAGCAGGTGTGGGAGGGGCCTCGGCGGGCGGGGGTGTCGTCGTTCGGGGTGAGTGGTACCAACGCGCATGTGGTTCTGGAGGCTCCGCCGGCCGTACCGGCCCGGGACCCCGCACCCGACAACGCACGCCCCGCGGCGCCGCCGGTCGTACCGTGGCCGCTGTCCGGCCGGACGCCCGGGCAACTGCGGGCGCAGGCCCGCTCCCTGCTGGCCGCCGTCGGCGACCGCGACCGGACCGACATCGGACACGCCCTCGCCGTTTCCCGCGCCACCTGGGAGCACCGGGCGGTCGTCCTGGCCGACCATCCGGACGCCCTGCGGGAACTGGCGGCCGGCGAGCCCTCCGCCGCGGTGGTGACCGGTGAACCCGCGCCCGGCGGCTTCGCCTTCCTCTTCACCGGCCAGGGCGCACAGCGGCCCGGCATGGGAGCCCAGCTGTACGCGGCCTGTCCCGTGTTCGCGACCGCCCATGACGCGGTGACCGCCCACTGGGCGGAGGACATCCCGGACACGGCCGAACTCCTGGACCGCACCGATCACGCCCAGCGGGCCCTGTTCGCCTTCGAAGTCGCGTTGTTCCGGCTGTACGAGTCCTGGGGAGCCGAGCCGCGGGCCGTCGCCGGGCACTCCGTCGGCGAGATCGCGGCCGCCCACGTGGCCGGTGTGCTCTCACTCGCCGACGCGTGCGCGCTGGTGGACGCACGCGGCCGGCTGATGGCGGCGCTGCCGGCCGGCGGCGCGATGATCGCCGTGCGCGCCTCGGAAGCGGAGGTGACGGCCCGACTGCCCGACGGGGTGTGCCTGGCCGCGGTCAACGGACCGGACTCCGTCGTCCTCTCCGGTGACGCCCGGGCGGTGGCGGCGTACGCCCACAACTGGCCCCGCCCGAAGAGGCTGCGGGTCAGCCACGCGTTCCACTCGCACCACATGGACGCCATGCTCGGCGAATTCACCGATGCCGTACGGAAGCTGACCTTCTCCCCGCCCGTGATCGCCCTGCCCGGCGACGTCGGCAACCCCGAGTACTGGGTCCGCCAGGTCCGTGAGCCCGTCCGGTTCCTGGACACCCTGCGCACTTTGCGCTCCCGCGGCATACGCACCTTCGCCGAACTGGGGCCGGACGCGGTACTGAGCGCCATGGGACCGCAGTGCGTGCCGGACGCGGTGTTCGTCCCCGCCCTGCGGCCCAGCGGCGGCCTGACGGAGCCGCGGGACGCGGTGACCGCTCTCGCGCGGCTCCATGTACGGGGTGCCGCCGTGGACTGGACGGCACTCCTGCCGGGCGCGCGCCCCGTCGACCTGCCCACCACCGCGTTCCAGCGGGACCGGTACTGGCTGAGGGACTCGGGCGCCGGGCGCGGACCGGCCGACTCGGGTCTGACACCGGCCGGACACCCTTTGCTGGCCGGAGCGGTGGACCTGCCCGACGGCGGACGCGTCCACACCGGCAGCCTGTCCACGGCGTCTCACCCGTGGCTGGCCGATCACGTCGTCGCCGGCACCACCCTGGTCCCCGGCACCGCCCTGCTCGATCTGGCGCTGCACGTGGCCGACCAGGCCGGCGCCGGCCAGGTGGCCGAACTCGTGCTGCGCGCGCCCCTGGTGGTGCCCGACCGCCGCGCGGCCCTGCTCCGGGTGCATGTCACCCCGCCCGACGACGCCGGACGGCGCGCGCTGACGATCTCCTCCCGCGCCAAAGGCGCCGACGCGGACCCGTGGACGCTGCACGCCGAGGGCACGCTGGCCGCCGCCGGCACCGACGCACCGGACGAGCCGGTGGTGTCCGGGCCGTGGCCCCCGGCGGGGGCCGTGCCGCTGGAACTGACCGGCCTCTACGACCGGCTCGCCGACGCCGGCCTCGCCTACGGCCCGTCGTTCCGGGGGCTGCACGCCGCCTGGCGGGACGGGCGGGACGTCTGCGCGGAGGTCGCCCTGGCCCGCTCCGATGCCGACGGCTTCACCCTGCACCCGGTGCTGCTGGACGCCGCCCTGCATGCCCTGGCCCTGGACGCCACAGGCCTGCGGCTGCCGTTCACCTGGTCCCGGGTGTCGGTGACCGCGCGCGGCGCGACGGCGCTGCGGGTCCGCCTTTCGCCGTCGGACTCGGGGGCCGTGCGCATCGTCGCCGCCGACAGGGAGAACCGGCCGGTGACAACGCTGTCGCTGACCACGAGAGAGGTGACAGGCGGGGTCACGACGGGTGCGCGTCCCGTCGGCGGACTGTTCCGCACGCAGTGGGTCCCCGTCCCCGAGACCGCCGTCCCCGAGACCGCCGTCCCCGAGACCGCCGCCCCCGAGACCGCCGCCCCCGAGGCCACCGCCCCCGGATCACTGGCCGCCGAGGACCAGTTGGTCATCGCCCCGGACACCGGAGATGTCCCCACCGCCGTCCGCCGCGCGACCCGGCGCGTCCTGGCAGCCGTTCAGGAGAGGCTCGCCGACGGCACCCGCACCTCGCCGCTGGCCGTGGCGGTCCCCGGCATCGCGGATCCGGTCGGCGGAGCGGTCGCCGGCCTGGTCCGGTCCGCGCAGTCCGAGCATCCCGGCCGGTTCGTCCTCGTGCACCTCGACGGTCCGCACGACCGGCTCGCCGCCGCCGTGGCCACAGGCGAGCCCGAGGCCGCCGTGCACGGTGACGCGGTCCGCGTGCCGCGCTGGACGCCGGCCGGGCTCCCGGACGGCACAGGCCGGCCGTTCGACCCGGAGGGCAGAGGCCGGCCGTTCGACCCGGACGGCTCAGACCGGCCGTTCGACCCGGAGGGCACGGTCCTGATCACCGGCGGGGCGGGCGCGATCGGCCGCACCGTCGCCCGCCACCTCGTCGCGCACCACGGCGTACGGCGACTGCTTCTGGTGGGCCGCCGGGCACCGGCCGGCACCCTGGCCGGGGAACTGGAGGAGCTGGGCGCGACCGTCGGCACCGCGGCGTGCGACGTCTCCGACCGGGACGCGCTCGCCCGCCTGCTGGCATCCGTGCCCGCCGGGCACCCGCTGACCGCGGTCGTCCACTGCGCGGGCCTCCTCGCCGACGCCACCGTCACGGCGATGACGCCGGAGAACCTCGACGCGGTGCTGGCGCCGAAGGCGGACGGCGCGTGGTACCTGCACGAGCTGACCCGGGACCTGCCCCTGAGCGCCTTCGTGATGTTCTCCTCGCTCGCCGCCACCCTGGGCGGCCCGGGGCAGGCCAACTACGCCGCGGCGAACGCCTTCCTCGATGCCCTGGCCGAACACCGGCACCGTCTGGGTCTGCCGGCGCACTCCCTGACCTGGGGTCCCTGGGAGACCACGGACGGCATGACCGCTCACCTGGGCCGGACCGACGAACTGCGGCTGCGGCGCTCCGGCTTCCTGCCGCTGCCCGCCGACGACGCCCTGTCCCTGCTCGACGACGCGCTCTCGCTGGACCACCCCGTACTGGCACCGGTCCACCTGAACCGGGCCACCCCCCGTGCCGACAGCGTTCCGCATCTGCTGCGCGACGTCCTCCCGTCCGGCCCGCCGTCGGCCGCCGAACCCGGCGGAGCGGCCCGGGCGGAAGGGTTCGCGGCCCTCCCGGAAGCGGAACGCGAACGTGCGTTGCTGGACCTGGTCAGGAGCGAAGCGGCCCGGGTACTCGGCCACCGGGCCGGGACGCGCATCGACGCGCACCAGTCGTTCACCGACGCCGGACTGGACTCGCTGGCCGCCGTCGAACTGCGCAACGCCCTGGCCGCCGCCATCGGCCAGGACCTGCCCGCGACGCTGCTGTTCGACCACCCCGACCCCGCGGGCCTCGCCGAGCACCTGACGGGCCTGGTCGTGCCCGCCGTGCACCAGGCGGCCCTGCGGGACCTGGACCGGGTCGGCGCGGTACTGGCAGGGCTGTCACCCGGCGACCCGGTGCGCGGGCAGCTGCGCGAGCGGCTGCAGGCACTGCTGCTCCGGTCCGAGCAGCCCGCCGCGGCGGCCCCGGCCGGGGGCGACGATCTCAGGGCCAGGGTGCTGGCCGCGACAGCCGACGACATCTTCGCTCTCATCGACACGGAACTCGGGTGACGCGTGAGCAACGACCAGAAACTCCTCGACTACCTCAAGCGGGTCACCCTGGAACTGCACGAGGCCCGCTCGCGCGCGGACCAGGCGGAGGCACGTCTGGCCGAACCCGTCGCGATCGTCGGCATGGCGTGCCGGCTCCCCGGCGGAGTCCACACCCCGGACGGGCTGTGGGAGCTGCTCCGCGAAGGCCGGGACGCGGTCGGCGGACTCCCGGAGGACCGCGGCTGGGACATCGACGCACTGTACGACGAGGATCCCGGCCGACAGGGCACCCTCTACGTGCGCGACATCGGATTCCTGCGCGACGTCGCCGACTTCGATCCCGGCTTCTTCGGAATGTCCCCCCGCGAGGCGCTGACCGTCGACCCGCAGCAGCGGCTCCTGCTGGAACTGGTCTGGGAGACGGCGGAGAGCGCCGGCATCGCACCCCGCTCGCTGCGCGGCAGCCTTACCGGGCTGTTCGCCGGACTGATGTACAACGACTACGGGTCCCGTCACTCCACCGCGCCCGACGGCTTCGAGGGCTATCTCGGCAACGGCAGTTCGGCCAGCATCGCGTCCGGGCGGATCGCCTACACCTTCGGCTTCCAAGGGCCCGCGGTGAGCATCGACACCGCGTGTTCCTCCTCGCTCGTCGCCCTCCATCTGGCCTGCCAGTCGCTGCGCCTTGGGGAGTCCACGCTCGCTCTGGCGGGAGGCGTGGCGGTGATGTCCACCCCGGGCGCCCTCGTGGAGTACAGCCGCTTGCGGGCGCTCTCCCGTGACGGGCGGTGCAAGGCGTTCGCGGAGGGCGCCGACGGCACCGGCTTCGCCGAGGGCGGATCCATGGTCCTTCTGGAGCGGTTGTCGGATGCGGAGCGGTTGGGGCATCCGGTGTTGGCGGTGGTGCGGGGTAGTGCGGTGAATCAGGACGGTGCGTCGAACGGTCTGACGGCGCCGAGTGGTGTGGCGCAGGAGCGGGTGATTCGTCAGGCGTTGGCGAATGCCGGTCTGGGGCCGTCGGAGGTGGATGTGGTGGAGGGGCATGGGACGGGGACGCGGTTGGGTGATCCGATCGAGGCGGGTGCGTTGTCGGCGGTTTTTGGTGGGGGTCGTGAGCGGCCTTTGTGGTTGGGGTCGTTGAAGTCGAATGTGGGTCATGTGCAGGCTGCGGCGGGTGTGGCGGGTGTGATGAAGATGGTGTTGGCGATGCGGCATGGTGTGTTGCCGCGGACGTTGCATGTGGGGGAGCCGTCGTCGCGGGTGGACTGGTCGTCGGGTGCGGTGCGGTTGTTGACGGGGGAGCAGGTGTGGGAGGGGCCTCGGCGGGCGGGGGTGTCGTCGTTCGGGGTGAGTGGTACCAACGCGCATGTGGTTCTGGAGGCTCCGCCGGCCGTACCGGCCCGGGAGCCCGCACCCGACAACGCACGTCTGCTTCCCCTGCTGCTGTCCGCCCGCGACCCCGAGGCGCTGCGCGCTCAGGCGCGTGCCCTGCTGCCCGAGTTGGCCCGGCACCGCTGGGACGACATCGCACGCACTCTCGCGCTGCACCGCGACGCGTTCGAGTACCGCGCCGCCGCCTGCGGCCGCACCCGCGCCGAGACGGCCGAGGCGGTGCGCGCCCTGGCCGAGGGCGGCACGTCCGACGCACTCGTCCGCGGCAGCGCCGAGGGCACCGGCAAGGTCGCCTTCGTGTTCCCGGGCCAGGGCAGCCAGTGGACGGGCATGGCGGTGGAACTGCTGGATACGGCCCCGGTGTTCGCCGAGCGCTTCGCCGCGTGCGAAGGGGCGCTGGCCCCCCACCTGGACTGGTCGCTGACCGAGGTGCTGCGCAGCGGCGAGTACGAGCAGGTGGACCGCATCCAGCCCGTGCTGTTCGCCGTGATGGTGTCCCTGGCGGCGCTGTGGCGGTCCTGCGGCGTCGAGCCCGACGCGGTGGTCGGGCACAGCCAGGGTGAGATCGCCGCCGCGTGTGTGGCCGGGGCGCTGAGCCTGGAGGACGCGGCGATGATCGTCGCGCTGCGCAGCCAGGCCCTCGTCGAGGTGGCCGGCCAGGGCGGCATGATGTTCGTGGCGACGGGGGCCGTGCCGCTGCGCGAGCGGATCACCGCCTGGGACGGCCGGATCGGCGTCGCCGCTGTCAACGGGCCGTCCTCTGCCGTCGTTTCCGGTGAGCCGGCCGCGCTGGCGGAACTGGGCGCGCGACTCACCGCCGCCGGAGTCTTCCACCGGCCGGTCCCCGGTACGGATATCGCGAGCCACTCCCACCAGATGGACCGCCTGCACGACGACCTCGTCCGGAAGCTCGCGGGAATCCGGCCCGGCGACACCTCCGTTCCGATGTACTCCACGGTCACGGGCGGACGGGTGGCGGGCTCCGACCTCGGTCCCGACCACTGGTATGCCAACCTGCGCCGTACGGTCGTCTTCCAGCAGACGGTCCAGGCGATGGCCGAGGACGGCTTCGGGGCGTTCGTCGAGGTCAGCCCGCACCCGGTGCTGACGACCAGCATGCAGGAGGTGCTGGACGAGGGCCCCGCGGGCGGTGGCGCGGTCCTCGCCACGCTGCGGCGCGGTCAGGGTGACGAACACGGCTTCCTGCGCGCGCTGGCCGAGGCCCACGTACACGGCGTGCCCGTCGACTGGCAGGCCGTGCACGCCCCGGGCGACGCACGCCCGATCGCCCTGCCCACCTACCCGTTCCAGCGTGACCGCTACTGGCTCGATGCCGTTCCGGCGACCGCCGACGCCGCGGGCCTGGGCTGGGAAACGTACCCGCACCCCCTGCTGAAGGCCGAGGTCGACCTCGGTGAGGACGGCCTGGTCCTCACCGGGCGGCTCTCCCCGGCCACCCACAGCTGGCTCGCCGATCACCGTGTCCTCGGAAACGTCCTGGTACCGGGCACGCTGCTGGTGGACCTCGCGCTGGCCGCGGGACACCGGGTCGGGCGCCCCCGCCTGGCGGAACTGACCCTGCACGCACCATTGGTGCTGCCGGAGGACGGCGCTGTCGCACTCCGGGTACGGGTGAGCGCCGACGGCCGCGCGGTGACCGTGTCGTCCAGGCCCGCGGGCGCCCGGCAGTGGCTGTGCAACGCCGACGGCACCCTGGACGCCGCGGGGCCCGCACGGCGCGCCCCGGAACAGCCGCGGTCGTGGCCGCCTCCGAACGCGCGGCCGGTCGACATCGAGGGCCTCTACGAACGCAGTGCGGAGGCCGGAGTCGGCTACGGCCCGGCGTTCCGCGGGCTGCGTGCCGTCTGGCGGTCCGGCGACGAGCTGTTCGCCGAGGTGGAGCTGCCGGAGCAGGTACCGGCCGGCGGATTCGCCGTGCACCCCGCGTTGCTGGACGCCGCTCTGCATCCCCTCGTCCTGGACGCCAAGGAGGTCAGGCTGCCGTACGTCTGGTCGGGCGTCTCCCACGGCGCCGCGCCGTCCGGGCGGGTCCGGGTGCGGATCACGCCGCAGGGCCCCGAAGCGGTGAGCCTGCACGTCGCAGACGGCGCGGGGACGCTGATCGCGTCCGTGGACACGCTGGAGACCCGTCCGCTCCCACCACGTCTGCTGCGCCCGAACGTGGCCGACCGGCTGTTCCGCGTCCACTGGGTCCCGTCCGCCGTCACCGAGGGCGCGGCGGTCGAGACCGTGCGCGTCGGCTCGGCGTTCGACGCGCTCGACGCGGTCCGCACGCGGCTCGACACGGACCGGCCGGCACCGCTGGCCGTATGCGTGGCGCCAGGCCTCGACGGCGCGGCGGCCCGTGGTCTGCTGCGCTCCGCCCAGGCCGAACACCCCGGCCGCTTCACCGTCGTGGAGTGCCCGGAGGACGCCGATCCGGACCTGGTCAGGGCGGCCGCGGCCACCGGTGAACCCGAGGTCGCGATCCGCGGGGGCGAACTGCGCGTACCGCGTCTGGTACGTACCGCCCCCGCGGCCGGCCGGCCCGTGGAGTTCCCCGGCGAGGCGACGGTACTGATCACGGGCGCGGCGGGCGGCCTGGCCGGGCTGGTGGCCCGCCACCTGGTCACCGAGCACGGCGTGCGGCACCTGCTGCTGGTGAGCCGCCGGGGCCCGACGGCGACCGCCGGACTGGAGGCGGACCTCACCGCCCTCGGCGCGGCGGTGACCTCGGTGGCGTGCGATGTCACCGACCGCGGACAACTGGCGGGCGCGCTGGGCGCGATCGCACCGGCACACCCGCTGGGCGCCGTGGTGCACTGCGCCGGGGTCCTGGACGACGGACTCGTGGCGTCGCTCACCCCGGCCCGCCTGGCGGCGGTGCTGGCCCCCAAGGCGGACGGCGCCTGGAACCTGCACGAGCTGACCCGCGAGGCCGACCTGTCGGCGTTCGTGCTGTTCTCCTCGGCCGCCGGTGTCCTCGGCGGCGCCGGCCAGGCCAACTACGCGGCGGCCAACGCCTTCCTCGACGCCCTCGCCCAGCACCGCCGGGACCTCGGCCTGCCGGCCCAGTCCCTGGCCTGGGGCCTGTGGGCGTCGGAGAGCGACATGGCCGGGGAGGCGGACCGGCACCGGCTCGACCAGGCCGGGATCGGTGCCCTCTCCGCCGAGGAGGGCCTCGCCCTGTTCGACGCGGCCCTCGCGGCCGACGAACCTCAGCTCGTACCGATGCGTTTCGACCCGGCGGCCCTCGCCGGGCAACAGGTGCCCGCGCTGCTCGACGACCTCGTCCCGAGCCGGGTTCCGACACGTCCCGCCCGCGCCGGACGCCTGTCCCGCATCCTCGACGCGCCGCCCGCCGACCGCGAGAACCTGGCCCTCGCGCTGGTGACCGGGCTGGCCGCCACGGTTCTGGGCCACGCCGATGCCCAGCATGTCGCCCCCGACCGGAACTTCCCGGAGCTGGGCCTCGACTCGCTGGCCGCGATCAATCTGCGCAACCTGCTCAACGCGGAGACCGGCCTGCGCCTCCCCGCCGGCGTGGTCCTCCAGCACAGGTCGCCGCGTGCCCTGGCGACCACCGTGGCCGAGGCACTGGCCACCGGGGACCGACCGGCTGCCGGCCCGGCCCCCTCCGACCTGCTGGTGTCCATGTACCGCAACGCCGTGGCCGGGAACCGGGCGGTCGAGGCCATGGAACTGCTCAGGACGGCGGCCACGTTCCGGACCGTGTTCACCGAACCCGTCACCCCACCCCAGCCGGTACACCTGGTGCGGGGAACCACCGGCCCGCGGATCCTCTGCTTCCCGTCGGTCGTGGCTCCCTCGGGAGCCCACCAGTACACGCGGTTCGCCGCGGGCCTGCGAGGCGTGTGCGACGTGACGGTCCTGCCGTTGCCGGGATACGGGCGGGAGGAACCGCTGCCCGCCGGCGCCGGGGTCTCGATCAGCACCATGGCGGCCGCAGTCCGGGAGGCGGCCGGGGACACGCCCTGCGTACTGGCCGGACATTCGGCGGGAGGCTGGTTCGCGCACGCCACGGCGAGCGCCCTGGAGGCGGCGGGCGCCGCGCCCCTGGCCGTCGTACTCCTCGACACCTACGAACCGGCCGGCCCGATGGGCCACGCCATGGTCACCAGGCTGATCGACGAAGGTCATGTGGCGCGCCGCGAGATCACCGACGGTCTGCTGACAGGCGAACAGCTCACCGCGATGGGCGGTTACCTGCGCCTGTTCCAGGAATGGGAGCCCGGACCCCTCTCGGTTCCGACCCTCTTCGTCCACGCCGCGGACCCGCTGGGTGACGGACCGGAGTGGCAGCGGGCACGGTGGCGCCCCGAACACGCCGAACGGACCGTTCCCGGTGATCACTTCACGATGGTGGAGAGGCATGCCGAGTCCACGGCGCTGGCCGTGCACGCATGGCTGCGTGCCGAATTCCCCCATGCGTTCTGAACCTCATGAGATCTGAACCCCATGCGTTCTGAAACAGCCGACCCCACTCGTTCACGACTGCGGAAAGTGATCCATGAACCTGAAGACACTCATCATCGGCGGCGGCGCCGGAGGTACCACGCTGGCCCTGGCCCTGCACCGGATCGGTGTGGAGGCCGTCGTGTACGAGCGCGACAGCGACTCCCACACCTACGAAGGACACCTGCTCAGCGTCGGTTCCAACGGTCTTGACGCCCTGGCCGCTCTCGGGGTCGAACTGGACGGTTTTCCCATCCCCAACCTGCCCATGTACACCGGCAGCGGGAAGTACATGGGCACGCTGTACAACAACGCCGTCTCCGAAACGGCCCCCACCAGCCTGCTGATCTGCCGGGGAACGCTGGAGCGGACCCTGCGGAACCTGTGCGTCGAGCGGGGGATCCGCATCGAGTACGGCAGGGAACTGGCATCGTGCACGGTCGACGACGACGGCGCCACGGCCGAGTTCACCGACGGGACCACCGCTGAGGGGGACGTGATCGTCGGCGCCGACGGCGCCCACTCCCGCGTCCGGCGGTCCCTGTTCCCGCAGACCGCGGACGCGACCTACACCGGCGTCCTCGGACTGGGCGGCCGTTCCCGCCCGGGCACCGTCGAACCGACACCCGGGGTGTGCGTGACCTCCTTCGGGTACGAGGGGCACTTCAACTACCACGTCGAGGCCGACGGAAGCGTCCAGTGGCTGGCGTTCGCGCCCAGGCGGGAGCCGGTCGGGCCGGATGACAGCACCACCGAGAAGGAGTGGCAGGAGTGGCTGCTGGACGTCTACGGCCGTGACATGCCCGTCGTTCGCGAGATACTCGCCAACGCCACCGGCCCCATCGACGTCCGCCTCATGGAACGACTGCCCAAGCCCCCGGCCCGCCACCGGGGGCGGGCCGTGCTGATCGGCGACGCGTGCGCGATCACCGGGCGGATCGGCGCCGGCACGGCTCTCGCGATGGAGGACGCCGTGGTCCTCGCCCAGTGCCTGCGGGACATCGAATCTCCGCAGCGTGCCTTCGCCACCTACCAGGCGCTGCGCACCCCGCGGGTCGACAAGGTCGTCAAGTGGGGCGAGATGAACGCCAAACCGGTGAAGGTGCGCACCCCATGGGGCATGCACCTGCGCGACTTCTTCGGCCCGCTGCTCATGAAGTGGATGCCTTCGCTGGTCTCCATGGACTGGCTCTACGGACACCACATCGACTGGCAGCAGACGGTCCGCCCCCAGGACTGAGACCTCCCACCAGGGGCTGCAGGCCCCTGTGACCGGCGCTCCGTCCGTGGTGGACGGGGCACCAGCCGTTTCCGGTCGGCCGCCACCACCCACTGGCAGCACCTGACGCTCGGAAGGTTCCGCAAGCATGTCGCACACCTCGGACCGCACACCTCTGCCCTGGCTGCTGTCGGCGGACAGCGCCCACGCGCTGCGGGAGAAGGCCCGCCGGCTCGACGCCTACCTTCAAGGCCGCGAGCCCGCCCTCGAAGACGTCGGGCGCTGGCTGACGGGGCACGCGGTCATCGACGGCCCCCACCGGGCGGCGGTGAGCTTCCGCGACCGGACGCAACTGCTGGAGAGAATGGCCGCGTTGGCGAAGGGCGGTCGATCGAACGGCCTGAACACCGGCAGGGGGGCGCCGGGCGACGTCGCGTTCGTCTTCCCCGGCGCCGGATCCCAGTGGCCGGGCATGGCCGCCGGACTG
Source organism: Streptomyces sp. NPDC058457 (assembly GCF_042720695.1). Taxonomy (NCBI): domain Bacteria; kingdom Bacillati; phylum Actinomycetota; class Actinomycetes; order Kitasatosporales; family Streptomycetaceae; genus Streptomyces; species Streptomyces sp. NPDC058457. The sequence continues at coordinate 51,964 of NZ_JBHXLU010000080.1, forward strand.
CTGGACTCCTCGCCCGTCTTCCGGGCCCGGATGGACGACTGCGCCCAGGCGCTGGAACCCCACGTCGACTGGTCACTGATCGACCTGGCCCGGAATCCCGACGCGGGCGCGGAACTCGCGCGCACCGATGTCGTCCAGCCGGTGCTCTTCGCCGTCATGGTCTCGCTGGCGGACCTGTGGCGTTCGTACGGCGTGGAACCGGCCGCCGTCGTCGGCCACAGCCTCGGAGAGGTGGCGGCGGCCGCGGTGAGCGAGGCCCTGTCCCTGGACGACGCGGCCCGGGTCGCCGCTCTCTGGAGCAAGGCCCAGGCAACTCTGGCGGGCCGGGGCGACATGGTGTCCGTGCGGGCCTCGGCGGACGAGGTCCGGGAGCGGCTGCCCGCCTGGGGCGGCGAACTGGTGCTCGCCGCCGACAACGGGCCCTCCTCGGTGCTCGTCTCCGGCGGGACCGCGGCGGCGGCCGAACTGGTCGAGGCACTGGGAGCCGACGGGGTGTCCGCGCGGCGGACGTCCGTGGGCCTGGCCGCCCACTCACCGCAGATCGAGGCGATCCGGCCCCGGCTCCGGGCGGACCTGGCAGTGTTGCGGCCCCGCGCGCCCCGTCTGCCGTTCCACTCCTCGCTGATGGCGGGACAGGTGTCCGGGCACCCGCTGGACGCCGACCACTGGTGCGACAACCTCTGCCGACCGGTCCGCTTCCAGGAGACCGTCCGGGGCCTGCTGGCCTCGGGCCGCCACGTCCTCCTGGAGGTCAGCCCGCACCCGGTGCTCACCTCGGCGATGCAGGACACCGTCGAGCACCTCCGGGCCCCCGGCTCCGTGGTGGCAACCCTCCGCCGTCAGCACGGCGGACCCGATCGCATGGCGGCCGCCCTGGGCGAACTGTGGGCAGCCGGAGCGCGAGCCGACTGGCCGTCCGCCCCGGCGGAGCCCGCACCGGCGGATCTCGCGGCACTGGTGGACCGGCCCGCCCCGGATCCCGACGAGCCGGCCGCGGACTCCGACGAGCCGGCCGCGGACGCGTCCGCGAGCACGGCCGCCGCCCTCGCCGGTCTCCCGGCCCGGCAGCGTCGCACCGCACTGGCGGATCTGGTCTGCGCCGAAGTGGCCGCGATCCTCGGCCGCGACCGCCTGGAGTCGCCCGAACGGCGGCGTCCGTTCCTGGAACTGGGGCTGGACTCGGTCACCGCGATCGAGGTACGGAACCGGATCATCGAGGCCACCGGCCTTCCCCTGACCGCCGCGGCGGTCTTCGACCATCCGACCCCCGCGCTGCTCGCCGAGCATCTGGACACCGTACTGGTGGCCCCCGCCGCCGCCCCCTCACCCGCTTCCGGCGCCGGGCCGTCCCGCCGTCCCGCCCCGGCCGACGAACCCGTCGCCATCGTGGGCATGGGATGCAGGCTGCCTGGCGGGGTGCGCAGCCCCGAGGAGCTGTGGCTGCTGCTGGACGAGGGCCGGGACGCCGTCTCGGCCTTCCCCGCGGACCGGGGCTGGGACACGGTCGGGGCATACGACGCCCGGCCGAGGACAGCCGGACGGTACTACCAGCGCGAAGCCGGATTCCTCCACGACGCCCCGCTGTTCGACGCGGAGTTCTTCGGGATCTCCCCGCGCGAGGCCCTCGCCATGGACCCGCAGCAGCGGCTGCTCCTCGAGACCTCCTGGGAGGCGCTCGAAGCCGCCGGTATCCGGCCGGACGCGCTGCACGGCAGCAGGACCGGCGTCTTCACCGGACTGATGGCACTGGGCTACGGACCGGCGCTGGAGGACGTCTCGGACCTCGCCGGTCACCTGCTGACCGGCACCACGGGAAGCGTCGCCTCGGGGCGGGTGGCCTACGCGCTCGGTCTGCAGGGGCCGGCGGTCACGGTGGACACGGCCTGCTCGTCGTCGCTCGTCGCGCTGCACCTCGCGGCACAGTCCCTGCGGTCCGGCGAGTCGGACCTGGCCCTGGCCGGCGGGGTGACCGTGATGCCGGGGCTCGGCATGTTCCTGGAGTTCTCCCAGCTCGGCGCGCTCGCCCCGGACGGCCGGTGCAAGGCGTTCGCGGACACGGCGGACGGCTTCGGTCTGGCCGAGGGCGCGGCCGTACTGGTGCTGCAGCGGTTGTCGGACGCACGTGCCCAGGGCCGCCGGGTACTCGCGTTGGTACGCGGCTCGGCGGTGAACCAGGACGGCGCGTCCAGCGGGCTGACCGCGCCCAACGGTCCGTCGCAGCAGCGGGTCATCCGCGACGCCCTGACCGCCGCAGGACTGGCCGCACGCGACATCGACGCGGTGGAGGCGCACGGCACGGGGACGACCCTGGGTGACCTGATCGAGGCGGAGGCCCTCCTGGCCACCTACGGTCAGGACCGGGACGGGCGGCCGCCGGTGCGACTCGGCTCGCTCAAGTCCAACATCGGCCACACCCAGGCCGCCGCGGGCGTGGCCGGTGTGATCAAGATGGTGCTGGCGATGCGCCACGGGTCGCTGCCCCGGACCCTGCATGTGGACCGGCCGTCGTCCCGGGTGGGCTGGGAGCAGGGCCGCCTGGAACTGCTGGCGCGGGAGACGCCGTGGCCGGATACGGATCGCCCCCGGCGGGCCGGCGTGTCGTCCTTCGGTATCTCGGGCACGAACGCGCACGTCGTCCTGGAGTCCGCCGCACCACGGGACACCTTGGCCGACGCGGCGCCGGGGCCCTCTGCCGCCGCGGCGCCGGAGCCCTCCGCCGACGCGGTGCCGTGGGTGCTGTCGGGCAGGACACCGGAGGCGCTGCGTGATCAGGCGGCCCGGCTGCTGACTCACCTGGAGGCCGGGCCCGCGCAGGACATCGCCGATATCGCCGACATCGGCTGGTCGCTGGTTGCCACCCGCCCGGCGTTCGAGCACCGGGCCGCCGTGGTGGGCGCGGCACCCGGCGAACTGCTCACCGGACTGCGGGCCCTGGCCGCCGGCGAGGCGGCCGCCCACATGGTCGAGGGCCGGGCGGACGACGCCGCGAAGGTGGCGTTCGTCTTCCCCGGGCAGGGCTCCCAGTGGGCCGGCATGGCGCGGCAACTCCTCGACACCTCACCGGTGTTCGCCCGCGCGATGGCCGAATGCGACACCGCGCTCGCCCCGTTCGTCGACTGGTCGCTGCTCGACGTCGTCGACGACTCCGCGGCGCTGGAGCGCGTCGACGTCGTCCAACCGGTGCTGTGGGCGGTCATGGTGTCGCTGGCCGGGCTGTGGCGGTCGTACGGAGTCGAACCGGCCGCGGTGGCGGGCCACAGCCAGGGCGAGATCGCGGCGGCCTGCGTGGCCGGCGTCCTCTCGCTGGAGGACGGCGCCCGGGTGGTCGCCCTGCGCAGCCGGGCCATCGCGGAATCCCTGGCCGGACTCGGCGGCATGGTCGCCCTGCCCCTGTCCCAGGATGCCGCGACAGACCTGCTCGGCCGGTGGGCGGGGCGCCTGTCGCTCGCGGCGGTCAACGGTCCCTTCTCCACGGTCGTCTCGGGTGAGGCCTCAGCCGTGGACGAACTGCTCGTGGCCTGCGAGACGGCGGGGATACGGGCCCGCCGGATACCGGTGGACTACGCCTCGCACTCGCTCCAGGTGGAGCGGATCCGCGACCGGCTGCTGGCCGACCTCGCGCCGGTGGCGCCCAGGGCGTCGTCCGTACCCGTGTACTCGTGCACCACCGGCGAGCAGGCGGACACCCGGACCTGGGACGCGGGGTACTGGTACCGCAACCTCCGGGAGACGGTCCGATTCGCGTCCGCGAGCCGGGCCATGGTGGACGCGGGCGTGTCGGTGCTGCTGGAAGTGAGCCCGCACCCGGTGCTGGTGACCGCCCTGCAGGAGACCCTCGAAGCAGCCGCTCCCGCCCGACCGGGTCGCACGGCCCTCGGCACCCTGCGCCGGGACGACGGCGGACCACGTCGGCTCCTGCTGTCGCTGGCCCATCTGTACGCCCACGGAGTCGGCGTCCGGTGGGAGGCCCTCTTCCGCGACGCTCGTGAGGTCGAGCTCCCCACCTACGCGTTCCAGCACCGCCGCTACTGGCCCGAGGCGGGCGTGGTGCCGCGGCACCACGTCGTCGACACCGAGTTCTGGGAAACGGTGGAGCAGGAGGACCTCGGCGCCGTCGCCGCCGCGCTCGGCGTGGCCGACGAGGCGTTGTCGCCCGTGCTTCCCGCGCTCTCGTCGTGGCGGGCACGCCGCACCGAGAAGTCGACCGTGGACGGGTGGCACTACCGGGAGACCTGGACGCCGCTGCGGATCACGGGCCAGAGCTCTGGCACGTGGCTGCTCGTGCTGCTTGACGGGGCAGCGGAGGACTCGTGGACGTCGGCCGTGGTCGGGGCCTTCGGGGAACGGACCGCGGTGCTGCGCCTCCATGAGCCGGACCGCGTCACCGTCGCCCGGGAACTGGCCGATCTGGCGGCGGGTGGTTTGTCGCCGGCGGGGGTGGTGGTGTTGGTGCCGGGTGGTGGTGGGGGGTTGGGGTTTGTGTTGGGGGTGTTTCAGGGGGTGTTGGATGCGGGGTTGGGTGTGCG
>NZ_JBHXLU010000081.1:0-55970 GCF_042720695.1 Streptomyces sp. NPDC058457
TCTGTGGGGAGCACTGGGCTCCGTGGGGCGCCCCGTCAGGGGCGCGGGGCTGTATCTGATGTGCGGCTGCCGCCGCGTGGGCGCGACCAGCCACGACGTACCCGCAGACGACGTACTGCCGTCCTCACGGAAGCAATCGACAGCTGCCTGCCGCCCGCGATGGGCGCCCCGACCCCGGCGACCGCCCCGAGCGCGGCCCCCACCGGCACGGCATAGCGCAGCGGGTTGGCCGGGTCGGCCGGGGTGTTGCCGGCCGCGGTGGTCTGCAGCGCCGTACCGCCGCCGAACGACGCCTTCGCGCTCGGCGTGGCACTGGAACCGCCGGCCGGCGTGCCCGTGCCGGCGCCGCCGGTCGTGCCGCCGTTGACGCCGTCGGTGCCGGACGGGGCGCCGCCGCTGGTGTCGGTGCCGCCGCCGTCGGCCGTGCCGCTGCCGGTGGAGGTCGGTCCGGTGTAGGTGAGCAGCGTGTTCGCCGCCCTGACCGTCTGGGCGCGCAGTTTCGAGGAGAGCGGGGCGTAGCCGTCGGGCAGCTTGCCCGGGTCGGCGCCCGGGGTCTGGCCGGTCGCCGCGGCGTAGTGCAGCAGGGCCGCGTAGTCCCAGCGGGCGGCCTTGCTCACCTTGCCGGGCCGGACCGCCGCGTACACCAGCTCGGCGAGCGGGTAGGCGCCCTTCGCCGTGGCGTTGGCCGGGGTGATCTCGGCGACGCCGGAGCCGGTGGCGGTCGCGGCGGCCGCGGTCAGGCCGGCCGTGCTCGGGGCGACGTACTTGCCGGCGGTGTTCTTCAGCTGGGCGGTCTGCAGGCCGTACCGGGCGGCGGAGGCCGCGTCAGTGATCGTGAAGATGAAGCGCGAGCCGACCGTCTGCGGGCCCGGGCTCTTGTACGCCTGCGGGCTGGACAGTGCGTCCCAGGTGGACTTCCACAGGGTGTCCGCGCGCCGGGTGTGCAGGGCGCCGGAGTGCATGTCGTCCACGTAGGGGTGGAAGTCGGTCATGCACTGGGTGGCCGTGGACGGCGCGTCCGAGCCGGGCGGCACCGTGCACCACGGGTCGCTCTTCGGGTAGTCGTCGGTGCTCGACGGGTCGAAGGCGATGCCGGTCGGGTTCAGGTCCGTGTTGGTGCTGTAGTACGGGTTGACCCGCATGCCGTCGTCGTCCGGGACACCCGAGAGGAACTGCCGGGCCTCCTTGTCGGCGAGGATCCACTGCCAGATCGCGCGGGCGGTGTCGGAGTGGCCGAGCGAGGTGATCAGGTCGGTGTCGGTGGCCGGCGTCTCGGCGACCGACAGGTACGCGAACTCCGGGTTCAGGGCGATGAACTCGGGGTCGGAGGCGATACCGGCCGGGTTGTTCTTCGCCCAGCCGTACCCCTTGGCCGCCGTACCGCTGATGACCGAACCCCAGGTGGAGTTGCGGTACGACTCGGTGAGCAGCTTGGCGACCAGGCGCTGGTTGAGCTTGATGGACTCGACCTTGGTGCCGGCGAGTTTCCTGACGCTGTCCGGCGCCCCGGACTTGGGTCTGCGCTCGATCGTGAACCCGATGACGGCTCCGGAGAGCGCGACCGGTGCGTAGGTCGTCGTCCCCGACGGCGCCGTGGTGCCCGCGTCCGCGCCCAGCTTCCGGGTGGTGAAGGCCAGGCCGGTGGAGGAGGCGTCCGAGGTCAGCCGGGAGCGGGTGTCGGGCTCACCGAGCTCGGTGTAGCCGTAGACCTTGCCGACCGAGCAGAGCTGGGCCTGCCAGCTGGTCATCGCGTCCGCCGCCAGCTCGCTGCCGGTGGTGGGGCGTTCGTCGGCGCCGAGGGCGCAGTTGCTGCCGACGCTGTTGAAGTCCAGCTTGACCGCGATCCGGTTCTTCCAGTTGGTGGAGGAGACCGGGGAGCCCGCGTTGACCTGGCTCTGGTCCGCGTACGGCTTGCCGTCCAGGTCCAGATGGCCCTGCGGGACGATCACCAGCCAGCAGGAGCGGGGCTTGGTGACGCCGTCGGTGGTGACGGGGACGCCGCAGCCGAGGTGGGGTGCCTCGTTGGCGGTCTGGACCTCGAAGAACTCCTTGCCGGTGCCGTTGGTGCCGGTGCGGCCGAAGTCGATCTCGTTGGTCGTGTTGTAGTTGAACAGCGCGTTGTTCTGGGTGTTGGTGGTGATCGTGGTGCCGTCCACCGACTTGAAGGGGACCTCGCCCGGGGCGTTCGGGTTGGCGGCGCCGTACCGGTTGTCCTGGCCGTAGTTGGTGGGGTCGGCGCTGTAGAAGATCTGCCGGGTGTCGTCCTGGCCGTTGCCCGGCCAGCTGGTGCGGTTGGTGGTCGGGGAGGCGCCGTACTGGCACTGGGTGCGTGACGGGCCCGGGTTGGACGGGACCGTGCCGTCGTCGTCGCCCCAGCACTGCATGATCTGCACGAAGTCGGTGTTGAACTGCGTGCCCGCGAAGGTGGTCGCCGTACCGCCGGTCCAGCTCACCGTGACGGCCTGGCTGGTGAGGTCCTTGGTCTGCGAGACCGTGAACTTCATGTCCTTGAACTCGCCGCGCCCGGAGACGGTCACCGCGGAGCCGGTGGCCGCCGCTGCCGTGGGGGCGGTCTGGGCGACCGCGAGTCCGGCGAGGGCGCCGACGGTGGCGCCGGCGAGCAGGCGTATCAGCGCGTTGCGTATCCGGGTGCGTCTCATCGCGAACTCCCGTCTTCGGAACTGCCGTTGCCGTTGCCGTTGCCACTGCCGTTGGCCTTGCTGCCGACCAGGCGGGAGACCAGCGACGGCAGCAGGAGGAGGCCGAAGACCAGGACCGCGGCCAGCAGCATCAGGGTCTGGGTGCCGGTCCAGCCGTGCGCGGTGGCCACGGCGACCGGCTGGGCGAGGGCCACCGTGCCGTCTGCGCCCGTGCCGGTACCGCCGGAGGCGGTACCCGTGGCGCCGCCGGGGGAGATGGTCTGGCCGGTGTCGGGGTCGACGGAGGGCTGGGCGCTGTTGCCGCCGGCCGAGCCGGAGCCGTCGCCGCCGGCGGAGCCGCCGCTGGTACCGGTGCCGGTGGCGCCGGTCGAGCCGCCGGAGGAACCGCCGCTGCCGTTGCCGGAGCTGGTGGAGGCGCCGCCGCTGCCGCTGGTGCAGGGCGCGGCGCCCTTCTTGTCACAGGCGGCCGGGTAGGGCGCGGTCTGCGCGAGCCGGTTCTCGCCGTTGGCCGTGAAGGTCGGGTTGTTGCAGTTCTTGATGTTGATGTTCTGCGTCTGCACGCCCGGGATCCGGCGGATCTGGTCGAAGCCGGCCTGGACGAGGTTGATCGGGAGCGGCGAGTAGCCGAGGTTCGGCGCCTGTTGCTGGCCCTGGCACATGAAGTAGTACGAGAACGCGCCGAGCGTCTTGCCCTTGGCCTTGGTGAAGGTGCCCTGCACCTTCAGCGGCAGGATCATGTACGAGTAGCTGGACAGCGGGTAGTTGCGCCTGTCGCTGTCGTTGTAGACGCCGTTGAGCTGCTGGGTGAGGTAGTCCGCAGAGTTCTTGTTGGTGTTGATCCTCGCCTTGAGGAGGGAGACCGCCACGTTCTGCGGGGTGGGCTCGGTGTAGTAGCCCGCGTGGTTCAGGACCTTGGCGACCGGGTAGTGCGCGTTCAGCGCGTACGAGTAGTTGACGTACCCGATCGCGCCCTCGCCGTAGTTCTGGGCGACGTAACCGGCGACGCCGAGGTCACCGGACTGGGCGATCATGCCGGAGACGGTGGGGTAGTACGAGGTCTGGCCACAGGACCCGGACCGGCCGACCTTCGCGCAGTAGGCGTTCCACAGCGACTTGTGCTGGTTCGCCATCCACATCGTGAACTGGGCGGTGGAGCCGGAGCCGTCGGAGCGGACCACCGGGACGATGGTGCGGTGCGGCAGCTGGAGACCGGGGTTGTCGGCCTTGATCGCCGGGTCGTCCCAGCTCTTGATGACCCCGGTGAAGATCTTGGTGACCACGTCGCCGGAGAGGCGGAGGTTGGTGACCTTCTTGCCGTTGACGGTGAGGTGGTACATGAACACCGTGCCGCCTGCGACGATCGGCATGTAGGCGTAGCTTCCGGCGGCCGGGCGTTCGGCGGCGCTGCCGTCGGTGGGGTTCGTCTGGAACGGGATGTCGGAGACGGCGAAGTCGACGGTGCCGGACAGGAACTGGCGGCGGCCGTCGGACGAACCGGTGCCGGCGTAGCTGATGCGCATGCCGTTCTTGTTGACGTCGCGCCGCCATTGGTCGACGGCGTTCTCGGCCCAGGTGGAGCCGGCGCCGGCGATGGGGGTGTAGCTGTCGGCGGACGCGGGCGTACCGGCGAGGGTGCCGATGATGCCGAGTAGCGCGGCCAGGATGCCCAGCCGTCGGAGGGCGTTGATGACTTGGCTGGACATCAGTGACTGTCTCCTGTAGCGGGGTCTGTGTTCCCACCCGCACCACCCGTGCGAGTTTCGTGGTCAGGTGCGGGTGGCCCCTGTGGGGCGGATTCGCCGTCGGCGGGCTCGGGCGCGTCGGCTTCGGGGGCTTGCTCGACGTTTTCGGGTGCCGGAGCGTCTGGGCTGGGCGCGCCGTTCCCCGCGCCCCTTTGGGGGCGCTCGCTGTGGTCGTCGGCTTCGGAAGGACCGGGCTCGAACAGCTCCAGTCCCGGCGTGTGGAGTTCGGCGAACCTTGTCGCGTCCCGGCGGGACGCCCTCGCCGCTCTTCTCGCCTGGCGCTTGTTCTGGTGGCCGGGGCCGCGGCCGCCGATCACCCGGGCGATGACGAAGAGGACCAGGACCAGCGCCATCAGGACCGCCGCCGCGCCGAAGCCGCGCGCGATCATCGTGGGCTCGGGGGACTTGACGAAGTTGAAGACGGCCAGCGGGAGGGAGACCATCGGGCCGCTCGTCGGGTCGGCGTTGAGCGCTGCCGTGAAGCCCGCCGTGAGCAGGACCGGGGAGGTCTCGCCGATGCCGCGGGCCGTGCCGAGGATGACGGCCGTGGCCAGGCCCGAGCGGGCGGTCGGCAGCACCACGTGCCACACCGTCCGCCAGCGCGGGGCGCCGAGCGCCTCGGACGCCTCGGTGAGGTTGCCCGGCACCAGCCGCAGCACCACGTCCGCCGCCCGGATCACGATCGGCAGCATCATCACGCTGATCGCGAAGCCCGCCGCCAGACCCGACTTCTGCATCCCGAGGCCGAGGATCCAGACGGCGTACACCATCAGGCCGGCCACGATCGACGGCAGCGCGGTCATCGCCTCGACGATCGTGCGGACGAAGCGGGAGAAGCGGCCGGGAATCTGGTTGAGGTACACCGCGCAGGCCAGGCCGAGCGGCACCGTGATCGTCAGCGCGATCGCGATCATGATGAGCGTGCCGAGCATGGCGTGCGCGATGCCGCCGTCGCTCAGCGGGTCGAGCGGGCCGGCCGCCTGCATGTCCTGGGTGAAGAAGTTGGCGTGCGGCAGGGCCTCCCGGCCGCGCCACGCGGTGAAGCCGACGACCATCGTGAGCGCGGTGAACATCAGCCCGCCCGCGGTCCACAGGACGATGGTCATCACCCGGTCCCGTACCGCCTGTCCGTCCTCCTCAAGCCCTGTCAACACCGCGTAGATACCTAGGAAAGAGAGGTATGCGGTGACGAAGAACCCCAATGCACCGGAGAACGGCGCGAGTTCACCGAAGAGCAGGAGGGCGACACACAGTCCGGAGGCGGCGGCGCCGAACACCGACAGCACACCGGAGCGGGTGACCCCGCCGATCCGGCGCGGCACGTCGGGGAGCGCGGCGACGGCGACCGCGGCGACGGCGGCGGTGTCCGCGGCAGCGCCCTCGGGGGCGTCCTGCGGGACGTCCTGGGGAGCGCCCTTCTCAAGGTCTACGACGGTCATCGTCACGCCTCGCTCTGTGCGCCGGACCGTGACCGCGCCACGATCGAGGAGGCGGTGAAGTTGACCGCCAGGGTGAGCAGGAACAGCGCCAGGCCCGCGGCCATCAGCGCCGACATGCCGAAGGTGGAGGCATCGCCGTAGTGCAGGGCGATGAGGGAGGAGACGGAGTTCGAGCCGGTCTGCAGGATGTGCGGCTGGATCGTGAAGACCGGGGAGATGATCAGGTAGACCGCGATGGTCTCGCCGAGCGCCCGGCCCAGGCCCAGCATGGTGCCGCCGATGATCCCGCCCATGCCGTACGGCAGCACGACCGCGCGGATCATGCCCCAGCGGGTGGCTCCCAGCGCGTAGGCGCCCTCCCGTTCACCGGCCGGCGCCTGCGCGAACACCTCGCGCATCACCGAGCACTGGATCGGCGCGACCATCAGCGCGACGACGATGCCGGCCACGAAGGTGGAGGCGGTGTAGACGCTCTGGGAGGCGAGCGGTTCGCCGGGCTGGGTGCCGTCGACGTGCAGGAACGGGATCCATCCGAACCAGTCCGACAGCCACCGGGACAGTCCGATGACGTGCTGCTGGAGGAAGAAGAGCCCCCACAGGCCGTAGACCACGGACGGCACGGCGGCCATCAGGTCGACCATGGAGACGAGCGTGCGGCGCAGCGGGCGGGGCGCGATGTCCGAGATGAACAGGGCGGTCCCGAGGGCCAGCGGCACGCTGATCGTGACGGCCACGGCGGCGATGAGCAGGGTTCCGGTGAGAACGGCCGCGATGCCGAAGCGGTGGACGTCCGGCTGCCACTGGGCAGTGGTGAGGAAGTCCCAGACCCCTCTGGTCCGCAACGCCTGTCCGGCCCGGAGCAGCAGGAACAGCCCCACGGCGGCCATGATGGCGAGGACGATGACCCCGGAGGCCGTCAACTGGACCCGGAAGATCCGGTCCCCGAGCCCGCGAGCGGGCGACGGCCGCCTGGGCACGGGTCTTTCGGATTCCGCCCCGGCGGAACCCTTGAGCGCGGACACCACTGTGCCCCCCTATACGAAGCGATTCTCCCCACGCGGCTCCGAATCGGGGTGCCGCGCCCGAGAGTCAATGGCCGGTTCCTTGCGCACCAACGCGTCGAACATGGAGAACAGGTGAACTGTTCATGCCATTTCGGTGGTGGAGATGTGGGTTCCTGTGTACTGAAGGGTCGGGTGGAAGGAGCTTCGCGCGGTGCAGGCACTGCTCAGGAGGCGTGCGGGCAGGGCGAGTTCGGCCATGCCGCGGGCGGGCGGGCGGGGCGTGGGCGGTCGTGCCGCCGTGCGGCCGGCTGTGATCGGGCGGAGGGCGGGGTTCAGCCGCGGCCGGCGCGGTCCAGAGCGCTCTTGACGGCCTGCTCGTCCTGCCCCAGCAGCGCCTTCTCCAGGCTGTGGTCGTCGTGCCGGGAGAAGCGTTCGCCCTCGGCGACGTCCTCCTTGCTCAGCACGCGTCCGCACCACTCGCCCTGGTCGCCGACGTGGTCGTCGAAGGGCACGGCCCCGCCCTCGCCGAGGACCGTCCAGCCGCCCTCGTGCCAGCGCAGGGCGAGCAGATAGGTGTGGCCGACCTGGAGACGGGGCGCGTCGGTGGCCATCTCGGCGACGCGGGTGCCGCTGGACCGGTAGACCTCCCAGCCGGGGGCCACCATGTCGAAGGAGGCGCCCAGGGCGTGCCGGGGCGAGCTGCGCGACCACAGCCTGCTGTCGGTCCGGAAGCTCACCAGCCGGTCCGTCGCGTACGCCACGGACCCCTTGCTGTAGGTCCGCCGGTTGGTCTCCCGCTCCGCGGTGGGACTGGCGACGACGACATGATCGGCGTACGACACCCAGTCCTTGGCGGTCTGTGACGGATACGGGTCCCCCGACGTCCCGCACCCCGCCACCGACTCCAGCCCCGGCCTGCCGACCAGGACCCCGGCGACGATCCCGGCGGCGGCCAGCAGCGCGGCGACGGGCCGCGTCCGCAGGCGCCGGGGCATGACGAATCGTTCCCCCATGATGAAAGGCCCCCGTGTTCTCTGCGTCCCCTGTGCGGCGGCGGAGGTGGTCAAGATCCGCCAGCCATGTTGATCACTTTATGCACGGTCGAACGAAAGCGAACAAGGATCACCTTGGCCCGGCACAGAACTGTGACGCTGGGGCGGGCGGCTCGGCAGCCCTCGGTGCCGTTGTCGACCCCGTCCCCGTCCCCGTTCCCGTCCCCGCCCCCGGAGCGCGCGCCGAGCGTGCCGATCGGAATCGCGATGGCTCCGCTCACCAGGAGTCGCTTGCCGAACATGTATCCCCACCCCGCGAACCGTGCCGATGACCGGTCGGCCATCGTTCGATCACCGCCCGGTGATCGCGCCGGTTCCGCACGGAACCCCGATGCGGCGGCGGGGCGGGCCGGGTATAGCGTCGCGCAGTGGACCTGACCTGACCCGTTTCGTCCCCGACCGAAGGAGGGTGAGCCGGATGGCCGAGCTGACCGCGGGCCGGCTGCTGACGTCCTGGCAGCTGGACCTGCCGGCGCTGCTGCTGGTCCTGGCCCTGGGCGGGCTGTACGGCTGGGGCGTGCGGCGCGTGCGCGGCAGGGGCGGGTCCTGGTCGCGGGCCCGGGCCGCCGCCTTCGCGGTGCTGGGCCTGGGCACGCTGGTCGTCGCGACGATGTCGGGCCTGGCCGTCTACGACCATGTGCTGTTCTGGCCCGCGGCCGTGCAGAACATCCTGCTCGACCTGGTGGCCCCGCTCGGCCTGGCCCTGGGCGACCCGCTGCGGCTGGCCGTGGAGGCGCTGCCGGCGGGCGCCGCGGCGAGGGTGCGCCGCGCGATGACCGGCCGCCTGGTCCGGCTCCTGACCTTTCCCCTGGTCAGCACGGCCCTCGTGCTTGCCACCGAGCTGACGGTCTACTTCACCCCGTACTTCGCCACCGCGCTGCGCGTGGGCTGGCTGCACGAGCTGATGTACCTGCACCTGCTGGTGGCGGGCTGCCTCTTCGTCGTACCGGTCCTGACCCGCGAGGAGACCCTGCCGGCCTGGTGCACCCATCCGGTGCGGGCGGCCCTGGTCTTCCTGGACGGCGTGATCGACGCCGTCCCGGGACTCGTCGTCATGACGCACGGCACGCTGATCGCCGGCGCGTGGTACCTGCACCACCACCCGTCCTGGGCCCCCGACGTCCGGTACGACCAGCAGATCGGCGGCGGCGCGATGCTGGGCATCGCCGAACTGGTCGCCCTGCCGTTCCTCCTGGCGATCCTGTTCCAGTGGGCGCGGACGGAACGCGTCCAGGCGGCGGTCCTCGACCGCCGTCTGGACGAGCAGCTCGCCGCGGTCCCGGCGGTTGCCGCGGCGTCCGCGGGTCCCCAGGCCACTTCGGCCACTCCTGCCCCCGCCCCCGCGGCCGACCGGGTCCGCCCCTGGTGGGAGACGGAGGAGAACGAGGTGGCCGCGAGGATCCGCCGGCAGCACGGCGAGAAGTGACCGGGACACCTTCTCGGCGGCGCCCCGAATTCTCGGCAGCGCCCTGAAGGGGTGCGGGGCCGTATTGCATGTGCGGCTACCGCCGCGTGGGCGCGACCAGCCGCGACGGCGCCGCAGACGGACGACGGCGCATCGCGGCAATTCCGGCGGAGCGCTCGGCGCTGGTCGGCGCGGAAGGTACCCGGGGTGCGGCCGGCAGCTCAAGACCCAGCCCGGGCCGGGTGGGGTCGCGGTAACCCCGTTCGCGAACCGGTGGCACCGAAGGCTGTCCCGTTTCGACCATGACCATGCCCGACTCTACCGTGCGCGCGGCCCGGCCCGCCGGGAGAGTGGGGGACGTGCCGACGGACAGGTGTCGGCAGGAATTCCCAGATCGGAGACATGGTCATGAGCAGCAAGGACATCGTCCTCAAGGCGGCCGGCGAGTTGTTCGGGGACCGCGACCCGGGTGCGGTGGGCCGCTGGGTGGCCGCTGACTACCGTCAGCACAGCAGCCTGGCGGCGGACGGCCCGGAGGCGCTGCGCACTCTGGTGGCGGGCCTGCCCGAGGACTTCCGTTACGAGGGCGCGCGGGTGATCGCCGACGGTGACCTGGTGGCCCTGCACGGCACGTACCACGGCTTCGGCCCCGTACCGCTGGTGGCGTTCGACCTGTTCCGGGTCGACGCGGACGGGCGGCTGGCCGAGCACTGGGACGCGCTGACGCCGGTGGTCACGGACACCGCCTCGGGCCGCTCCCAGACGGACGGCCCGGCCGCCCCGTCGGACCCGGACCGGACGGAGGCCAACCGCGCGCTGGTGGCCGAGTTCGCGCAGAAGGTGCTCGTCGGCGCCGACTACTCGGTCCTGACCGACTACATCTCCACCGACACCTACCGCCAGCACAACCCGGAGGCCGCCGACGGCCTGGACGGCTTCGGCGCGGCGGCCGCCAAGTGGGCGGAACAGGGCAAGAACCTCGTCTACAAGACGATCCACCAGGTCGTCGCCGAGGGCGACCTGGTCCTGCTCCAGTCCGAGGGCGAGTTCGGCGTCCCGGTCGCCTACTGGGACCTGTTCCGGGTGGCGGACGGCAGGATCGTCGAGCACTGGGACGTCATCGCCCCGGTCCCGGCCGAACTCCCGCACTCCAACGGGCTGTTCTGACGGACCGTGCCGAACCGGGCGAGGTCACGCGGTCGCGAGGGACACCTCGGTCGCCTTGATGAGTGCCACGACCGGCACACCGGCCGTCAGGCCGAGGTCGCCGACCGCGTCCTTGGTGATCGCCGCGGTGAGGTCCTGGCCTCCGTCCACGGCGACCTTGACCGTGGCCATCGCCCCGCCGGTGGTCACGTCGCTGACCGTGCCGGGCAGCTGGTTGCGGATGGAGACGCCCGGCAGGCGGCCGGTGGCGAGCGCGACCTCGGTGGACTTCACCATCGCGCGTACGGCCGAACCCTCGGCGAGCCCCAGCTCCCGTACCGCCTCCAGGGTGATCGCGGCCATGAGCTCCTGCCCGCCGTCGAGACGGACCCTGACGGTGGCCATCACCTCGCCCGGGGTGACGGCGGTGACGGTGCCGGGGATCTGGTTGCGAATGCTCAGGCTCATGACGGGCCGCCTCACAGGGAAGGGAAAAGAGCTGGATTGGTGGAGTTTGTACAGACTCCGGCTCTCCAAGTTAGCGGGTGCGACGGTCGGGCCGGTTCAGCGGCGCAGCCCCAGTGCGCCGGCGCCCGCGTAGCGGGCCTGGGGGCCCAGGTCCTGTTCGATCCGGACGAGTTGGTTGTACTTGGCGGTGCGGTCGGCGCGGGACAGCGACCCGGTCTTGATCTGGCCGCAGCCGGTGGCGACGGCGAGGTCGGCGATGGTGGTGTCCTCGGTCTCGCCGGAGCGGTGGGACGCCTGGCCCGACTTCCACCGCGCGGGTGTGGACGTACGCGGCATCAGCACTCAACTCACTTACGAACAGCAGGAGTTCGCCCGAGCCGAGCGACTCCCCTACCCGATCCTCTCCGATGCCGCCCATCAGCTGGCCGCGGCGCTGCGGCTGCCGGTCTTCCGCGGCGCGGGCCGGCTGCGGCACAAGCGCCTGATCCTCGTCGTCGACGCGGAACGGACCGTACGGCACACGCTCTTCCCGGTCACCGACATCCCGCACGCGGTCCAGGAGAGCCTGCGGCTGGCCGCGGACTGCGCCCGGACCCCATGAGCCGCCGGGCCGGTGCTCCTCGGCTCAACGGGAGCCGGGCGGCGGGCCGTGCGGGCCGTCGCCCTCCTCCTCCTGGTAGGAGTAGCGCTGCTGCTGCCAGGCGTCGGCGATGTTGTGGTAGCCGCGTTCCTCCCAGAAGCCGCGCCGGTCCGCCGTCATGTACTCGATGCCGCGCAGCCATTTGGGGCTCTTGTAGCCGTAGAGGTGCGGGACCACCAGGCGCAGCGGGAAGCCGTGCTCGGCGGTGAGCGGTTCGCCGTCGTGGTGGGTGGCCATCAGGGTGTGCGGTGACGTGAAGTCGCCGAGGCGGAGGTTGGCCGAGTAGCCGTACTCCGCCCAGGCCATGACATGCGTGACCCCGGGCGCGGGCGGGATCACGTCCAGCACGGTGGCGGCGGGGATGCCGTACCACTCGTGCCCGGTGGACGTCGGTCCGCTCGCGCAGTGCAGGTCGGCGACGACCGTGACGTGCGGGAGCGCGGCCAGGTCGTCGAAGGTCCACTCGTGCGTGCCGCCGGAGGCGGTGGCGCCGAAGACGCGCAGGTTCCAGCGCTCGGGGCGGAAGCGGGGGACGGGGCCGTAGTGCGAGACGGGCCAGCCCTGCACGAGGCGCTGCCCGGGAGGGACCCGGCCGGAGATCCCGGCCCCGGAGGACGGCACGTCGGCCACGGTCGGCACCCGCTTCTCTTCGTCTTCTCTTCGTCGCGTCCTGCTCGGCCTGCCTGCCCGTGCAGCGTAAGCGTTCACTCCCCGTGATGCCCCGGCCGGGTGCGTCACGGTGAGTCGTGAGCCCGAGGCGACAGCGATCGGCGCTCCCCGGGAAACCCGGTACCAGGAGGAATCCCGTTGCCCTGGAAATCCCGGCTGGTTAGGTTCGGCGCCATGGCGGACGACGAACCCACGCGCGCGGCGCGACTGCTGGATGCCCAGGCGAAGGCCGAGCGGCTCTTCGCGGAGATCGAGGAGCGCGGACTGGTCGCGCCGGGCGAGGGGGAGCGGGCGGTCAGCGACCGCGTCCGTGACCTGGCCAACGAACTGTTCGGCACGACCCGGCACTGGCACAAGCGGATCGTACGCTCGGGCCCGAACACCCTGGCGCCGTACCGGGAGAACCCGCCGGACCGGGTGATCGCCACGGACGACATCGTGTTCGCCGACTTCGGGCCGATCTTCGAGGAGTACGAGGCCGACTTCGGCCGGACCTTCGTCCTCGGCGACGACCCGGTCAAGCACCGCCTCCGCGCCGACCTGGGGGAGATCTTCGCCGCGGGGCGCCGCTTCTTCGAGGCCGTCCCCGACATCACCGGGAAGCAGCTGTACGCGGAGGTGGAGCGGCTGGCCGCCGAGGCCGGCTGGGAACTGGGCGGCTGGCACGCCGGGCACCTGGTCGGCGAGTTCCCGCACGAGACCGTCGACGGCGCCGACACGGAGTCGTACATCGCCCCCGCCAACGACACCCCCCTGCGCCGCACCGACAAGGCCGGACGCACCTGCCACTGGATCCTGGAGATCCATCTCGTCGACCGGCAACGGGAGTTCGGCGGCTTCTACGAGGAACTGCTCACCCTCTGACCGGGAAGCATTCGGCAGATCGCTCAAGTCGCCCCTGGCACAAGGCAGATGGGAAGCCCGAGTACGATCATCGCGCATTCGCCCTCTACCTTTCACCGGCGCGATGGAGTTGCCATGACGACCGACCCACAGCCGTCTTTGTCGATCGACACCAGCAGGGCCCACCCGGCGCGTGTCTACGACTGGCTGCTCGGCGGCAAGGACAACTACCCGGTCGACGAGGCGGTCGGTGAGAAGCTGCCGCGCGAGGCGCGGGACGCCGCCCGGCAGAACCGTCAGTTCATGCACCGGGCGGCCGCGTGGCTCGCCCAGCAGGGCATCGACCAGTTCCTGGACATCGGCACCGGAATCCCCACCGAGCCGAACCTGCACCAGATCGTGCAGAACGTCGTGCCGTCGGCGAAGGTCGTCTACACCGACAACGACCCGATCGTCCTCCGGCATGCCGAGGCGCTGCTGATCAGCCGCCCGGAGGGAGCCACCGACTACATCCAGGCCGATGTGCGCGACCCGGAGGCGATCGTCCGGCACGCCCGGCACGTCCTGGACTTCGACCGCCCGGTCGCCCTGTCCCTCATCGCCCTGATGCACTTCATCAGCGACGAGCAGGGCGCCCACGGCATAGTCCGTGACCTGGTCGACACGCTGCCCTCGGGCAGCTACCTGATCCTGTCGCACGCCGCGTCCGACCTGTTTCCCGACCTCGTCGAACAGGTCGTCGCCGAGTACGCCAAGGGCGGCATCCGGCTCGCCTTCCGCACCCGCCCGCAGGTGGAGCGCTTCTTCGACGGCCTGGACCTCGTGCCGCCCGGCCTGGTGACGGCGACGGAGTGGTTCACCGCCACCCCGGCCCCGGAACCGGAGGGCAGCGGCATCTACTCGGGAGTCGCCCGCATCCGCTGACGCCCCCCAGCCGTCACATGCCAAGGGCGGAGCCCGCAGGCCCCGCCCGAACACACCGCGTCCCCTCGGCTCAGGGCCACACCAGGCAGTACGGCTGACGCCCCGCCTCATGCAGCCGGTGGCACGCTGTGGGCACACCGCTCGGTTGGTGCCGGCGCGAACCTCTCGCGGAAGTCGGGAAGGCGCAGCCCCCACGAAAGCGGGCCCCGACCTCAAGAAGCCCGTGCAGCAGCACACGCGCGCTCACGACCGGCCGGCCGATGTGCGGCCGGCCTCAACCGCGGCTCTGAAGTGCAGGCCCAGCGCGCCACGTGCGGGGAGCCGGTCGACCTCACCGCTGCAGGTGCTCACGCCGATGCCGCGCGCGGGTCGGGCGGTGGAGGTCCACAGCAGCCGCCCCTTGACATCGGTCAGGGCGATGACAGCAGCCCGTGCCGGGCCGACACCAGCCGTGGTCACCTCGTCACTCCACCGCTCGCTCCCGAGCTGTTGGATCGAGGACCGGCCTTCGGAGACGGGGCGTGGTCTCGGACATAGACGGTGACTCGCGCCCCGTTGACATGGGTTGTTCCGTAGTCGCGGAAGTGGCGCCGCAGGGTGCTTTTTTTCGCTTCCTCCTGCGGGTCGGTCGGCGAGTGCGCACCCACTGGGTCGCGGACCGCGACGATCCGGTCGAATTCCAGCATGCGTGCCGCTATGTCCCGGGCGGGAAGCTCGACACCTGCAAGTGTGTTCGACGAAACGGGGTCCTGTGCCAGGGCCAGATCCGTCAGGAAACGGGTGTCCTCGGGGTCGGCCGCGGTCCAGGCCCGGTACCGGCCGGAGAGAAAGAGCAGCCCGTCGCCGGGGCGGCCTTCCCTGCGTACGGCGGCGCCGATGGCGGTGACGTCATTGCTCCGGCTCTGGGGCGTCCTCAGCGAAAGGCTCGGCTGGACGAGCGCGGCCAGTACGGCAACCGCCGCGATCCACGCGGTGCGGGAAGACCGCCGCAGCCGGTGGAAGTAATCCATCCAGGCGCCCAGCAGCAAGGCGATTCCGACACTGCTGTAGAGCACATACCGGTCGACGAAAAGGGGCTTGACCAGTGAGGCGATCAGCAGCAGCAGGCCCGGAAGCACAACAAGCGGTACAGCCAGCGCGGAGAGCCGCACGGGCCCTCTGGCCCCCAGGGGTGCCAGGGCACACGCCACTCCCACAACCGCCATGGCCAGGAAACCAGGAAGCCGCACCGGTCCGTAGATCCAGGACAACTGCCCCGACTGTCCCGCACTACAGATCGCCAGCGGCAACAGTCCGGCCACAACGCCCGCGGCAGTCGCACTCCACGCCTTCAGCACCGGTCGTGGAACACGGGAGACGATCAGTGTGACGCCGTGTGCGACCAGGGCGAGGACCGCGAACTCATGGAGCAGACAGGCCAGCAGCATGGTGGAGCCATAGACCGCCCACCGCCACCGGGCGCGATGCGGGACGCTGACCACGAGCGCATAGGTGGCCCAGGTGACCAGGGCACAGACCATGGCATACGAGCGGCCTTCCTGCGCGTACTTCTGTACCTGGGGAAGGAGCGCGAACACCAGCCCGGCCAGCAGCCCGGCACGGGGTCCCGCCAGGCGTAGCCCCAGCAGCCCGACTCCGCTCGCCGCCACGGACATTGCCAGCACGGACGGCAGCCGCAACGGCAGCAGCCCTCCGCCGAAGAGACCGAAGATCTCATGCATCACGGCGTAGTAGAGGGCATGGACCAGATCGACATGCTGGGCGGTGAGCCATATCTGTGAAAGATCGCGATGCGCGAGCTGATAGGTGACGGCCTCGTCCCCCCACATACTGTTCTTCCTGCGGATACCCCAGAGCCCCAGAGCGATGGTCAGCGACAAGGGCGCGATGAGGACAACGGCTCTGACCCGGCTCGGTGATTGCCGACGGGCGGGTACGGGAGGGGAAACCGTCCTGGCCACGGCGGGGCCACGTTCAGCAACGGACATCGGCGACAGGGCCTTTCAGCAGTGGCGAAGAGACTCCGCCAGCGTGCCCGGACCTCCTTGACCGGTTGCTGACCCAACCTGACCGGCCGATCAGGAAGGCGGGGCGGCGCTGTGCGAGGCTGCACCGCATGCGCATCCTGGTGGTCGAAGACGAGGTGGACCTTGCCCACACCCTGCACACCGGTCTGACCGCCGAGGGCTACAGCGTCGACCTCGCCCATGACGGCCGGCAGGGACTGTGGATGGCCCGGACCGGCGAATACGCCCTTGTCGTACTGGACTTGATGCTGCCCGGACTCAACGGCTACAAGGTCTGCGCCCAGCTGCGCCGGGAGGGCAACGCGACCCCCATCCTGGTACTCACCGCCAAGGACGGGGACTGGGACCAGGCAGAGGCCCTGGACACGGGGGCCGACGACTACCTGGCCAAACCCTTCTCCTACCTGGTGCTCGTCGCACGGCTGCGGGCCCTGGTCAGACGGGCCGCCACGGTCGCCCCGCCCGTCCTTGCCGTGGGCGACCTCTCGTTGGATGTCGCCGGCCGGGTCTGCCGCCGGTCCGGGGTCCGGGTGGAACTCACCCCTCGGGAGTTCGCCGTCCTTGAGCTGCTGGCCCGCCGGGCCGGCCAGGCGGTCTCCAAATCGGATCTGCTCTATCACGCGTGGCCCGACGAAGCCCTGGATCCCAACCTGGTGGAGGCGCGCGTCAGCGCACTGCGCAAGAAGGTGGACTCCGCGTTCGGCCGACGGTCCCTGCAGACCGTACGGGGTACCGGCTACCGGCTGGTGGACGATCGTGAACGCGACTGAGCCGCGACGCCGCTGGTGGCCACGTTCGGTACGAGCCCGCACGGCCCTGGCCGCCGCCTCGGCCGCCGCCGTCATCCTGGTCGGCATCGGCTGGTGGCTGCACCACGACGGCTACCGCCAGGGCACCCAGATCGCCGAAGGACAAGCCGAGCAACAGCTCTGGGCTCTCGTCGATCAGCTGAACGGGGGTGTGGTTCCCGCTCGCAGAAGCACCGCGCTGCCGTACGAGGTCGTCGCGACCGGCCGACGCACCGCTGTCGCCTACGGCGGCGGCATGGACGCCTTCGATCCCGGCACCCGCCATGTGCTGCCCGCCCCGTCGGAGGCCAGGGAGCCCGGAAGCCTGACGATCCTTCCCCTCCGCATGCCGGTCCGCGACTCCGACTCCAGGGACAGATTCGATATGGCCGGCAGGACCTACATGGTCATGTTCGCCGATATCAGCGCCGATGAACTCAGCAGTGACAAAGCCGCCGCTCTGGGCGTGGCCGCCGACGCCCACCTGCGGGTCTATGTGGTGGTGCTCCCGAACACAGCCGAGGCAATCGCCAAGACCACCGACCTCCTGCTGCTGCGGGCCGGGCTCGTCAGCCTCGTACTGATCGCCGCCGTCACCTACTTCGCCGTCCGCATCGCGCTGCGGCCGGTCGAAGCCATCCGAGTCCTCACCGCCTCGGTCACCGCGAGCCATCCCCGCGAACGCGTCACCGTCCCCGCCACGGGACACGAGATCACCGCCCTGGCCACCACCATCAACACCACCCTCCAACGCCTCGACAACGCCGCCGCCCAGCAACGCCGCTTCGTCGCGGACGCCGCCCACGAACTACGCAGCCCCCTCACCACACTGCTGGCCAGCCTGGAAGTCGCGCTCGCCTACCCGGAACGCACCGACTGGCCCGCCGCGGCCACCACCGCCGCACGACAGACCCGCCGCCTCCAGGCCCTCACCGAAGACCTGCTGCTCCTGGCCCGCCTCGACACCCGCACCCCCACAGCCGACCCCGAAACCGTCGACCTGACAGCCCTCGCCTCTCAGCTGACCGAGCAATACCCCCGCACCGAACGACCGTTGACCCTCACCTGCGACAGCACCGCCCCCGCGCACGCGCACGGAAACCTCGACGAATACGAACGGCTGCTGCGCAACCTCATCGACAACGCCGCCCGCCACGCCGCACACCGCATCCAGATCACCATCCGAAACCAGGACGACTGGGTCGTCCTCACGGTGCACGACGACGGACCGGGCGTGCCCGCCGAGGACGCCGAGCGCATCTTCGAACGCTTCGTCCGGCTCGACGACGCCCGCTCCCGCGACCACGGCGGCACCGGTCTGGGCCTCGCCATCGCCCGCGACCTGGCCCACCGCCACCGAGGCACCCTCACCCTCACCCCCCGGACCCTCGGAGCATGCTTCCAGCTGCGCCTCCCCCGAGCCCCCACCCCGGCCGGGAAATGACGCGCTTCACCGCGGCAGCCCTTCGGAACCGTAAGACCACGAGATGACCACGCCCACCGCCATTGCCGCAGAAACGAGATTTCGAAGCGGCGGCCGTCGACGGCGGCCTCACATCGGTGAGGAGCGAAAGGCCGCCGCAAAGCGCGCCTCACGCGTCATGCTGCCGCGCTGGTCATCTGGCTCCGCACATTTCAGGGGCAGTGCATGAACAGCGTCAGATCGGCAGCCACGACCTGGGCGTGGCGACCACGGCCGCCGACCTCTACCGCGCCTCGGACGGGCCCGGGGCTCGATTCCGCTGCGGCGCACGCCGGGTCAAGAGTCCGAGAAGCCGTTGCCGTGCCGATCCCCGGGTGCACCGCGAGCGGCTCTGCAGGACGCCACCCGCCGCCGTGGCGGCCCCCACCGCGAGCGCGAGAGCCGCCGCGGTGGGCGAGACCCAGCCCGACAGGGCAGCCACCAGGGAGGGGCCGACGGTGCCGCCGATGCCGTAGGTGGCCACGTCCCAGCCCTGGGCCCGCCGTTGCGTGCGCAGTCGCGGACCGACGATGGCGGGCAGCCGGCGGTGCGGGCGAGTGCCGCGGCGAGGACATAGCGGGCCAGGCCGTTGCTTTCCTTCACGGGCGGATGCGGGGCTTGACGTGCCCTCGGCGTGCCTGCCGTGTGCTGTCGGCTCTGCCGGCTCATGGTGTTCGTTCGTACTCAGGAGGTGAGTGCGAGGGCGTCCAGCACGGCGACGACCTCCTGGCGGGCGGTCTCGTCCAGCCTCCGCAAGGGGCGCGGCAGATTGGGTTCTTCCGCCAGGCCGAGGTGGGAGGCGGCGGCGGACATGACGCGCAGGCTGCCGTGGCGGCGGAACAGGGCCCACAGGGGCTCGAGTTCCCGGGACAGGTCTGCCGCCGGGCCCGCGTGGCCGGCCTGGGCGGCCCGGGTGAGGACGAGGGCGGTGCGCGGGAAGGTGCCGCCGATGACCGAGTACCAGGCGTCGCACCCGGCGTTCAGGCCGCGGACGGCCGTCCAGTCGCCGCTCACCCCGATGGTGACGGTACTCGGAATCAGCGCGCGCAGTGCGTCGACGCGGAGCTCGGCCTCGCGCGGGTCGTCGGGGACACCGGGGATCTTGATCGAGCCGATGTTCGGCAACTGCGCGATACGGCCGTGCAGTTCGTCGGTGAAGTGCACGTGCGTGGTGCCGGGGTTGTCGTACACGCACAGCGGTACGGAGAGCTCGCGGGTGACGTCCTCGTACAGGCCGAACACCTCTTCCTCGGTGAGCGGCTGATAGGTCATCGGGGCGAGCAGTACTCCGGAGGCGCCCGCCTTCTGGGCGTCCTCGGCCAGCTCCAGCACGTGCGAGGTACGCAGCGCGCCGATACCGACGATGACGGGAACCCCGTCGGCGGCCTCGATGGCGATCTTCGTGGCACGGGCGCGCTGCTCCCGGGTGAGGTAGGCGTAGCCGCCGGTGGAGCCGAGCGCGCCGATGGAGTCCACGCCGGCGGCGGCCAGGCGGGCGACGAGTGCCGCGTACGCCGCTTCGTCGATGCCCTGCTCGCTGGTGGGTGTGAGGGGGAAGGCGCTCAGGCCGCGGAACATGGTGGCTCCTTGGAGTGGGTGGGAGTGCGTGTTGGTCAGCCGGCCGACGAGCGCAGTTCCGCGACGACCGAGGCGAGATCGGCGGCGAAGGCCTGGGCCTGTGGCTCGGTGACGGTGGCGGAGGTGACCCGGATCGAGCCCGGGTGGGCGGCCGGATCCGGCGAGAAGAGGTGCCCTGGCCGTACCGCCCAGCCGCGCTGGGCCAGGGCCGCGACCGCGGCCCGTGCGTCGACGTCGAGCTGGACCCATACGTTCAGTCCGTCGGGCCGGTGCGGGACCTCGATGCCCTGGGCGTGCAGCCGCTCGACGAGCAGACCGCTGCGCCGTGCGTAGACCTCGCGGGCCCGTTCGTGGAGTTCGTGGACGCGGGGGTCGAGCAGGAGTTCACGGGCGATGTGCTGCAGCAGGCGGCTGACCCATGTGGTGCCGGCGCTCAGCCGCGCCTCCAGGTGCACGGTGGACTCGGCGTCGGCGGCCACGAGAGCGAGCCGCAGGTCCGGTCCGAGGAACTTGGACACGGACCGCACCAACGCCCAGCGCGCACTGCTCGGTGGTGTGATCCGGTGGTACGGCCGCGCGGAGACCGCCGAGAAGTGGTCGTCCTCGATGACGAGAACCTGGGGGTGCTCCGCGAGGATCGCCCGCAGGTCGGCCGCCCGTTCCGCGGTGAGACTCGCACCGGTCGGGTTGTGGGCACGGGGCGTGCAGACGACCGCGCGGGCACCGGCCTCAAGAGCGGCCCGCAGAGCGTCGGGGCGCATGCCGGCACCGTCGACCCTGACGGGCGCCGAGCGGTAACCACTCAGGCGCAGGGTGCCGATGCTCGCCAGGAAGCAGGGGTCCTCGATCGCCACCAGATCCCCGCGGGTGAGGTGGGAGTCCAGCAGCCGCTCGGTGGCGTCCACCGCTCCGTGCGTCACCAGCGTGCGGAACGGACGGTCGATGTCCTCGGCGAAATCGGCACGGGCCCATGCGTCCAGCCCCGCATCGACAGCGGGCACACCGTACAGCGGCCGGTTGTAGTCTCCGCGCCGGGCGGCGGCCAGGGTGTCGGGCAGCAGCTCCGGGTCGGGGTTGCCGCTGGCCAGGTCGATGCGGTCGCCACCGACGCCGACACCGACGCCTTCGCGTGCGAGCTGCGGTACCGCCGCGACCACCGTGCCGCCGCGACCTCGCGTCTCGGCCACTCCCGCCTCGACAAGCCGCCGGTACGCAAGGGCGACCGTATTCCGGTTGACCCCCAGTTCGGCCGCGAGCGCGCGCACCGGGGGCAGGCTCGACTGCGGCGCCAGCTCGCCCGAGGCGACCTGGTCCCGCACACTCCCTGCGATCTCGGCCGCGGTGGTGCCCCGGATACGCACGTGATCAGCTCCGCCCGCACAAAAGGATTCGTCCTATGCCAAAGTTTGTCCTATGCCAAACGTAAGTCATGGGCAGCCCTGGACGCCAGCGCCACACCTCAGGCTCTGCGTCGGCCGTCTGAACTCCGCCTACGGCCAGGGTGGGCGCCCGCACGTGATGGGCACCGCGGTGGGTCGTACGAGCCCCACAAGCCCAAGGGTGGAGGTGGGGCCGACCGCTTTCGCCGGGAAGAGGCTCTGGATCTCCTGGAACCACGTCTTGCTCTTCACCCGTAACCGGGCTGGTGGTCAGACTTGGTCCCGTAGTCCATCGCCATGATGTTGACGGTGGACACCTTGACGGCGTTCGTGTCGGCGGAGTCGAGGACGGCGAGAGCGTCGGCGTCGAGCCCCTTGGGTGTCACGGGGAGGGTGAAGGACACCTTCAGGTCGGCGCGTTCCTTCTGGAGGACGGCGATCGCCTGGGAGCGTCGGGCGATCCAGGCCGAGTCGGTGAGTGCGTCGCCCTCGACGTCGAAGTCGGCCTGGGTGGCGCCCGCCGCGTCCAGGGCCTTGCCGTACGCCTCGGCCAGTGCGGAGGCGCTGTCGCAGGTCTGGGCGAGTTCGGTCCCGGTCGCTCCGCCGAAGGAGACGCGGACCGCAGCGCCCGACTGCTTCAGCGCGTCGATCCTCGTCCGCACGGCGGAGTTGCTGACGGGGTAGGTGCCGCTCCACTTCGGGGCGCAGTTGGTGCCGTTGGAGAGCACGAACTCCAGGTTGTACGTCGACGGTGAGCCCGCCGAGTCGGTGTCGGACGCGGTGGTGGCGCTGACGTACGGCGCGAACAGGGTCGAGGACGTGCCCCTCGACGGGGCGGCCGACTCGGCCTTCGGCGGTGCCGTCCGGTCCGTGGCGGCGGAGTCGTCCCCGCCCGACGAGCAGGCCGCGCAGGCCAGTACCACCGCGCACGTGAGTCCGACAGCCGGCTTCAGGGAACGCCTCATGCCCATGCTCGTGCACTCGCTCTCGTCAGGTCCGTCCCGGGACGTACGCGTTCGCTCCGGACGACCATGAATCCACAGTTGCCTGTGCCGGGAGGACAGCGGTCGCACAGCGCATTCGCATGCTGGAGGAAACGAGCAGGTGGCGGCCGACCGCCGGCGCTGTGTTCTCAGGCAGGCGGTCGCGAGCGCTCGTCCGGCAGCAGCGACCGAAGCACCATCTTCGTCAGGTCGGCCTCCACCGTGTCCCGGTCCGGTACGACGGCCGCACGGAAGGAGCGGCCCGCCAGGAAGGAGACCAGCCACCAGGCGGCCGAGTGCGGTTCGATGTCGGTCCGGACGTCGCCGGCCGACTGACCGCGGCGGATCAGTTCGGCGAGCGTGTCGGCGAGGTGCTGGTGGACCTGGCGCAGGGCCTCGCTGAGGTCCGGGTCGTGGGCCAGGGCGGTGGCGTCGGCGAAGAGGAAGCCGTGAGCGCCGGGCCGGTGGAAGTGGTCCATGTGGGCCGGGTCGAGGAACACCGCCAGCACTTCGGGAACCGGCCGGCCGGCGTCGGCGGCCCGGTGCAGGAGGGCGGAGACCGCGTCGGTGGCGTGGTCGAGGGCCGCCCGGTACAGCGCCGACTTGGAGCCGAAGTTCTGGAAGACGACCGGTTCGGTGACGCCGACCTTCTTGGCGATGTCGGAGACCTTGCCGCGCTGGTAGCCCGTCTCGGAGAACACCTCCGTGGCCGCGGCCAGGATCGACGCACGCCGTTCGGCGGCGGGCAGGCGGGTACGCCGGCGGGTATCCGGGCGCGGGCGGGACTCGGTCACAACAGCCATCGTATGCGGCCCTTGCCGTTTTTCTTAGTCGCGACTAAGTTAGTGGCAGCAACTTAGTCGTGACTAAGTTAGAAGGGGCAAGTCATGAACCTCGGACAGCTCATGCAAGGCAAACCCCGCACGGACACCCCCGGCGTGACCATCGCAACCCCTCGCGCCTACGAACTCTTCGGCGACCTCTGCTTCTACGGCCGCCGCAAACACGCCTTCACCCACCTCGCCGAACTCGGCGGCGCGGAACCGGGCGACCGCGTCCTCGACGTCGGCTGCGGCACCGGCTACCTGACCCGGTGCATGGCCGCCCGGGTCGGCCGGAACGGCGCGGTGACCGGCGTGGATCCCTCGCCGCCGGTCCTGGAGTACGCCCGGCGCAGGAAGCAGCGCCCCGGCAGCGCGCCCTGCACCTACCGGGAGGGCATCGCGGAGTCGCTCGACCTGCCGGACTCGTCGTTCGACACCGTCGTGACCAGTCTGCTGCTGCATCACCTGCCGGAGGATCTTCGGCCCGCCGCCCTGCGCGAGATGTATCGCGTTCTGCGCCCCGGCGGCCGGCTGCTGGTCGTGGAGTTCCGGCCGCCGAGGAGCCGCCTGGGGCAGCACCTGGTGCACGGCGGAGGAGGGCACGCCATGGCGCACAACCGCGTGGACCTGCTGGACGGTCTCATCGCGGACGCGGGCTTCGAGGTGCGCGGACACGGCGACGTACGACCCTGGCTGTGCTACGTGCGGGCGACGCGGGCGCGGCAGTGACAGGGTGCCGACCCGCCCCTGCCCGAGGGGTCCTGGCGGGACTGCTGTTCGCCCTGGCCTTTCCCGGTTCTCGTCGACCAGGCCGGGTCGCACGCCAGTTGACGCCTGCCTCGGTGACGCAGGTGCTCGGTGCCTGCTGGTTCCCATGGCCACGGAGCCCGCCTGCGAGCGGGACGCCGACGGACGGATCCACGCCATCGAGACCGATCACGTCCTGGCCGCCACCGGCTACCGGGTCCGGCTCGACGCCGTCGACTTCCTGGCCCCGGAACTGCTGGCCGTCCCATCACCCAGGCCCGGAGGCCCTGACGGCACTGCCACAAAATGCCGTTGAGTAATCGATCGACTACGATCCGTACGTGATCCGTACGATGGTCGGCAGACGCGCTCGGCGTGGTTCCCTGCCGTCCGTCCTGCTTCTCGGACTGATCCTGCTGGTGGCGGCACACTTGGTGGGCGCCCTGCACGGGCCGGGATTCCTCGGCCCGCACCAGCCGATCACCACCACGCACGTCCCGGTGTCGACGGCGAAGGAGCAGGTGGCGTCCGGCACCGATCACGGTCACCATCACGGCGACGCCTCCGACGAGGACTCCTTGCAGCACGCGGTCGACCGCGTCCGGGACTCCGCCGACCTTCCGGTCCACATCCCCGACCTCGTCGCACCGGTCCTCGATCGCCCCGACACGCACCCCTCGCTCGGCCGCGCAGGTCCGACGGACAGTGATTCCGCACCGGACGGCGGCAGATCCGCGTGCGTACGGCACTGCCTCTGGCGGCAATAGGCGCACCCCGCACGCCGTTCCGGCCGGTTCCGCGCCGCGCAGGCGCCGGATCGCGGCTCGGCGTGCCCGCGCGCCCCCGCACCGCCTGCACCGCGCCCGCCCGAGAGGCGGGCGTGAAGGAGCCGTACGACCATGGATCTTTCCCTGCTCGAATCCGCCCTGCCCATCAGGGCCACTGCCCCCGTCCCTCTGATCGCCCGCCGCCCCGCCGACCTGGTCGGCAACACACCCGCCCTGTGGATCGAGAAGCCGTTCGCCCCGCCGGGACGCGGCTTCTACGCCAAGCTGGAAGGCACCAATCCCGGCGGTATCAAGGACCGCCCCGGCCTGCACATGGTCCGTGAAGCGCGTCGGCGCGGCGAACTCCTGCCCGGCGCGCCCGTCGTCGAGTCCTCCAGCGGCACCCTCGGCCTGGGCCTCGCCCTGGCCGGACTGACCTACGGCCATCCGGTCACCGTCGTGACCGACCCCGGCATGGAGCCGTCGATGATCCGGCTGCTCACCGCCCTGGGCGCACACGTCGACCAGGTCGCCGCACCGCATGCCGACGGCGGCTGGCAGCAGGCCCGCCGCGAGCGCGTGGCCGAGCTCCTGGACAGGGCCCCCGACGCCTACTGCCCGGACCAGTACCACAACCCCGACAACAGGGCCGCCTACCGCCCGCTGGCCGCCGAACTCGTCGCCCAGATCGGCCGGATCGACGTCCTGGTGGCCGCCGTGGGCACGGGCGGCCACTCGGCCGGGGTCGCGGCGGGGCTGCGCGAGTCCTTCCCCGGCCTGCGGCTCATCGGCGTGGACGCGACCGGCTCGACGATCTTCGGGCAGCCCGCACGCCCGCGCCTCATGCGCGGACTCGGCTCCAGCATCCATCCGTCCAACGTCGACTACGGCGCCTTCACCGAGGTCCACTGGGTGGGCCCGGCCGAGGCGGTATGGGCCTGCCGGCAACTGGCCCGCCGGCACTACGCGTCCGGAGGCTGGAGTGTCGGCGCGGTTGCGCTGGTGGCCGGATGGGCGGCACGGACGTACCCCCTCGGGACGCGCATCGCCGCGATCTTCCCCGACGGCCCGCACCGCTACCTGGAGACCGTCTACAACGACGCCTGGTGCCGTGAGCACCGGCTGCTCGACCAGGAACCGCCGGCGGAGCCGGACGAGATCGCCGCGCCGGACGAGTGCGAGGTGACGGCATGGACGCGGTGCAGCCAGGTCGGTGATCCGCTCGGGCGCGACGTGCCGAAGGCAGGCGTGCGATGAGGGGGCTGCGGGCCCAGGTGGCCTCCTTCGACCGGCCGGCCCGGCTGCTGATGGTGAACCAGTTCGCCATCAACCTCGGCTTCTACATGCTGATGCCCTACCTCGCCGACCACCTCGCCCACGGCCTCGGCCTGGCCGCCTGGGCCGTGGGCCTGGTGCTGGGCGTGCGCAACCTCTCCCAGCAGGGCATGTTCCTGGTCGGCGGCACCCTCGCCGACCGGTACGGATGCAAGCCGATGATCCTGGCCGGGTGCGTGCTGCGGACGGTCGCCTTCGCACTGCTCGCGGTGGCGAGCAGCCTGCCCGCGCTGATCGTGGCGTCCGCGCTCACGGGCCTGGCGGGCGCGCTGTTCAACCCGGCCGTACGGGCGTATCTGGCGGCGGACGCGGGCGAGGCACGGCGGGTGGAGGCGTTCGCCGCCTTCAACGTCTTCTACCAGGCCGGGGTACTGGTCGGCCCGCTCGCCGGACTCGCCCTGCTGGCCTGGGACTTCGGCGCGGTGTGCGCGGTCGCCGCGCTCATCTTCGGGGCGCTGGCCGTGCTCCAGGCCCGCGCCCTGCCCGCCCGCCCCCCGGTCGACCGGGGTGCCGGACCCGCCTGGCGGACGGTGGCCGCCGACTGGCGCGCCGTCGCCGCCAACCGGCCGTTCCTCCTCTTCGCCGCCGCGATGAGCGGCTCGTACCTCCTGGCCTTCCAGGTCTACCTGGCGCTCCCGCTCCGCGCCCGTGAACTCTTCGGGGAGCGGACCGGGGTGGTGACCGGAGCGGTCTTCGCCGTCTCGGCACTGGCCGCGCTCTCGGGCCAGCTGAAACTGACGGCCTGGGCGAAACGGAACCTGCCCGGACCGAGGGCGATCGTGTGCGGGCTGGTGGTGATGGGGGCGGCCTTCCTGCCGATGCTGCACGGCTCCCACGGCGTCGTGGCCGGGGTGGCCGCCCTGACGGTGTGCGCGGCGCTGCTGGCCTGGGGCGGTGCGCTGCTCTATCCGTTCGAGATGGACACCGTGGTACGCCTGTCCGGTGACCGGCTGGTCGCGACGTACTACGGCGCCTACAACACCGCCTCCGGCATCGCGATCTCCCTCGGCAACCTGGCTGTCGGCGCACTGTTCGACACCGGTGTGCGCTGGCTGCCGTGGACGGTACTGGTCGCCACCGGATTCGTGTGCGCGGCGCTGGTGGCCCGGCTGCACCGGGCCGGGCACCTCACCTCGGAGCCGGCCGCGGTGGCCGTTCCTGCGTGAGGTCCAGCGGGTCCCGGCCGCCTCCGCGGCGGCCGGGCCGCCTGCGCGACGCGCTGGAGGGCCGGTTCGTCGGCCTCCGGGGGTCAGTGTGCGTGCAGGCTGTCGGCAAGGCGGTCGTGGCTGTGCCGCCATCCGCTCGGGACGCGCACGGCTCCGGTGAGGTGGGGATGGCCGTCGTGCGGACCGGTGTGCTCGTGCTCCGTGGGCGCGGGCTCCCCGGCCGGCCACAGCCGTGCCGCCAGCAGCCCGGCGGCCAGGGCGATCACGCCGAGGGCGGCCACGGCGGCCCCCGGTCCCGCCTCGGCACCGAGCCAGCCGGCCAGCGGATACGTCAGCAGCCAGCAGCTGTGGGAGAGGGAGAACTGGGCGGCGAACGCCTGGGCCCGCTCGTCCGGCGGGGCCGCGCGGCGGATCAGCCGGCCGGTCGGCGTGAGCACCATCGAGCAGGCGCCGCCGAAAGCCGCCCAGGTGAGCAGCAGCGCGGGCCAGCGCCAGTCACCGCTGTCGGCCGCGGTGACCGCGCCGACTCCGGCGAAGACGAGCGTGAGCAGCAGAGCGCCCCGCAGCATTCCTCGGCACGGTCGTCGGGTTCCTCGGTTCCGCCGCCCTGGTGGTCCCGGCGGTGCTCCCGAAACCGGCCGCCCCCGAGACGCCCCGCACGGCCGGCGTCTACGCCAAGGCAACCGCCGGCACCTGTCTCTTCTTCGGCACTCAAGAGCCAGTTGTACGTGATCACGGAGAGCGGCGCGGCGGCGAGGGCCGGGCTGAACAGGCTCTCCAGGTCGTAGGCGAGACGGGACATCGACAGCAATTGCACATATAGATGCGCAGCTGCGCACATGTTGATTTCAAGCCGACCCGGACGACACTCACGCCCGCCCTCCGTGGCCCTTACGCTGTCTGCATGCCTGCTCGCGAACCTCTGCCAACTGCACCAGATGCGCATCTGCGCCCGCCGGACAGCGCCCGGCTCGCGGAGGCGACCGAGGTCTTCGCGATGCTGTCCGACGTGACCCGGCTGCATCTGCTGTGGCTGCTCGCGCAGGGCGAGTCCGACGTCGGCTCGCTGGCCGAGCGCTGCGAGGCGTCCCGGACGGCGGTGAGCCAGCATCTGGCGAAACTGCGGCTCGCGGGGCTGGTGCAGACGCGACGCGAGGGGCGGTACATCCACTACAGCCTCCGCGACGGGCACCTGCGGCGGCTGGTGACGGAGGCCCTCAGCCATGCCGACCACCGCGTGAGCGGCAAGGCGTCGCACGACTGAGGGCCTCCGTCGAGGGTTGCTCCCGGTGAGGGCCTTTACCGAGGGCTACTCCTGGGTGCCGGCCCGGCGGCGTACGAGATACCCGGCGCCGCCCCCCACGATGACCGCCGCGAGACCGATACCGACCCAGGCACCGGCCGACAGACCGCCCTCATCGTCCTTCGCCTCGGCCTGGGCCGCGGGGGAGGACGAGGGCTGTGTCTCCTCGGGGGCGGCTGACGGCGAGGCCGCCGCACTGGTCCTGCTCGGGGAGGGGGCGGCCGGCGTCGCGCCCGGCGCGGCCGCCTTCAGCTTCAGGACGGGCGCCGGGTTCTCGCCGTTCTCGTCCAGCTCGATCCAGCGGTCGGTCTGGCCGTCGCCGTAGGTCTGGAGCGTCTTGAAGGCCAGCTCCTTCGCGTCCGGCAACTGCTTGACGACGACGGAGTATTCGGCGTTGACGCCGGCCTTCAGCGCCGGGCCCTCGACGGTGTATCCGTCGTCGAGGGCCGTGAACTTCCAGCCCTTGGGGCCTTCGCCGTAGGCCACGTCGGCGGGCGCGATGCCCTCCGGCAGCGCCACGCGGATCCTGGTGATGCCCGCGGTGGCGGACTCCGACTCGGCGTCGAAGCTGATCTCGACGTTCTCGGCGAGGGCCTGGGCCTTCTCGGACTCCACCTCGACGTGGGCGAAGGCCGGGCCCGCGGTGAGGAGGACGGCCGTGGCGGTCGCCGCCGTGACGAGGGTCAGACGGCGGGCGGTGCTGTGCTTGCTCGTGGCATGGAACATCGGTGTCTCCGGGCGTGGGGTGGCGCGGAACGGCGCTCCGGCCGTTCCGGCAGGGTCAGATGACGTGAGTGAGCCCCGCCCGGGGAGGGCCCCTCCGCATCACCACGTCCGCGAGCACCTCGCCCTTGAGGAGCGGGCATTCGAGCCAGGCGTAGACGAGCGCCGGGAGTCCGGTGTCAGCCGGCGCCGTTCGTCCCGTGAGCAGCGTCCATGTCGTGGCGACGCGCGCGTGTGCCGTGTCGACGGCGGTTGTCAGGCCGCGCGCCAGCGTCCAGCAGACGGTGTCAGCACGATGCAGGAGTACGCCGACGAGTACGGCGGCCACCGCGTGTACGGCGGTCATCGCCGACGAGTTGTGCACCTGGTCGTGCCAGGCCGTATGAGCATCCGCGCCCTGCTGCATGTGCGCGGGCATGGCCATGGGCATGGCGGCCGTAGGCGGCGAAGCGTCCGGATGTTCCGCCATGAGCCACAGATGCAGCCCCGCCTGCGCGGCACCGCACACCGCCACCACCGCGGCAAGCGACTGCGGGCGTCGCGCACCGGCCAGGCCCACCGCGAAGAGCACCGTGGCCGCCAGCGCGGACTGCCGCCACGGCATGGGCCCTTCGGCGACCAGATGGTGCGCGCTCACCCCGAGCACCGTCCCGACGAGCGCGAACACCACGGCCCGAAGGGCGGGCAGCGGCGCGTGGTGCGTCGTCGGACGGAGCATGGTCATGGCCCGGCCATCATCGGGCATCGGCGGCCCCGCCCGGAGGCCGGATCCCCAAAGAGGCGGCTCGTCCGAAATCTCGCGATTCGAACGTGGTGGGGGAGGGCAGGCGGCGTTGCCGCTCAGCGCCCGGCCCGCAGTGAACGCGGCTGAGGGGAGGGCAGCGTCGTCGTGGTCGGCCCCTGGCCCACAGGGTTCCGCTGGTAGGGCATGCGAGTGTCAGCAGGCAGGTGCGCCATCCGGTGCAGGCGCCACACGGGAACGTCGCCGACGGAGTCGGCGCTGACCGGTTCCCGCCGGCCCGCCGCATCCACAAGCAGTGCGCCTGGGGCTCCGCCAGCCTGCTGAACCTGGGCGAGGGTGGCTGCGAGCGCAGGCCGGTCGGGCTCGGCGAGGACCGTCCCGGCCAGGTCCGGCAAGGCTGTTCGGAGCTGGGTGGCGTACCGGTCGTGGACGGGGGTGGTCGGCTCGGGTGTGGGAAGGACCGGCCCTTTCGAAGGCCTGGGCGGAGTCACGGAGTTGTAGTTCCCGCCGGTCGATGTCGCCCTGCCCTGGGCCGAGCCGGCCGACGAGCAGAAGACCTTCCGTCTCCTTTTCGTCGACGAGAAGGGACGTGCCTGCAACCGCAGTGTCTTCAACATGGGCGACGGGAAGCGCGCCCTGGCAGCCGCAGGCGTGATTCCTCCCCGCGAGTGGGGCGCGCGCTACCTCCAGGCGGCCCCAGAGGACGGCATGCACGCCCTCCGGCACGCCTACGCCTCCGTGCTCCTGGACGCGGGGGAGAGCATCAAGGCGCTCTCCGAATACCTCGGCCACTCGGACCCGGGCTTCACGCTGCGGACGTACCCGCACCTGCTGCCGTCCAGCGAGACCCGCACCCGCAAGGCGACCGACGACGCCTTCACCGAGGAGGCCGAGCCGGAGGGCACATCAGTGCCCCCGCCCAAACCAATGTGCCTTGACCGGCTGGCGGCCCCTCTCCGGCACCAAAAAGGGCGAGGCCCGAAGACCCCGCCCGATCCGCAAGAAACCCCAGCTCAGGGCCACACCAGGCAGTACGGCTGATGCCCCGCCTCATGCAGCCGATGCGAGAAGTCCTGCCACTCGTGCAGCGATTGAGGGCGGGAGGGCGCTGACCTGGGGTTTCGTAAGGGAATGCGCGTTGACCTGGGAAAAGTCCTCTCGGTAGTTCTCACAGGTCAACGCCGTTTCCCGGGCTCATGTGCCCTGGATGTGCCCTCGCGGCCTCTCACCAGAGAGCGCCTTGCTCGGCTGACGGACGGGTAGTGGGCGGCGTCGTCGCCAGGCTCACTCGCGTCTTGGAGTTGATGGCACGAGGTTCCGTTGTCACGGCCCCCGCCTCACGCAACTGTCTGACGGCCTCGATCACTTGGGCGGGGCGATAGACGGTTTCCAAGAGGGCGTATCGCTTGAGCTCGGGGATGGTTCGCCCATCGGGCGTTTCGGAGATGAAGTCGTGCAGGATCCGTCGCAGCGGAGCCGTATCCGGTTCGAATACGAGGTCAAGCATCTGCTGTTGGGTGTCCCTGGGGTCGCGGTAGCGGACGCCATAGGAAGGGTCCACCTTCCACATGGCGTCTTTCATCTTTTCCAGCCCCAGTTCGTGCTGGGTGCCGAAGATCAGGTTCAGCATCCTGCCGCCCTCGTCGACCATCTCGAAGTACAGCGTGTGCGTGAAGCCGGCCTGGAGCCTGCGCATGCTGGAGGACATCGGTCCGGACATCCTCGCCGCGCACCGCGAGTTCCAGATGCTCGAGAGCGGTACGCATCCAGATCAGGCGCCCTACCTGGGCCTACGGCCAGCTGCGGCACTGAAGCTCTTCATGGAGCAAGCGGTACGCGAAGGCCGCACCCTGCCCGGATACCGAACCGCGAGCAGGCACGACGTGAACTGGAGGCATCTCGGCCGCTTGGTGGGCGCCGGAGGAGTGACCGCACCGGGCTCGCGGAAACTCGTACGCAACAGCGCACTACCGGTCGCTGAGGACGTCGATCTGGGGACGGTGACCGGCCGGATCGACGGTGTCCCCTGGCGGGACAGGCCGATCACCTTGCGGGAACTCCCACTCCTGATCCGCTATCTGACTGCCGCCTGCTTCGTGATCATCTCTTATCTGTCCGGAATGCGACCTGGAGAGGCGCTCAATCTGCAGCGTGGCTGCAGCCGACGCGACGAAGCCACCGGGCAGTTGCTGGTCGACGGCCGGCGAGGCAAAGGAGCCGGGCGTCAGCCACGCACCGCGGAGGCGGAGGATGACTTGTGGGGACGCTCCTGGGTCGTGGTCCAACCCGTCCACGACGCCATCGCCGTGCTGGAAGCTCTCGCCTCCTCCCCGTTCCTCTTCCCCTCCAGCTTCGTCAGTGCCCAGACCAGCCGACCGGCTGAGGATCACGCACGAGCCGGTGCTGCGGTGACTCGCGACCTCAACGAGTTCATCACCTGGATCAACAGCATCTTCGTGCAGCCTGACGGGCAACCGCCCATCCCGCCGGACCCCACTCGGCGGGTGCACCCCTCGCGGTTCCGGCGCACATTGGCGTACTTCATCGTGCGCCGCCCTCGCGGGCTGGTGGCCGCCGCTCTTCAATACGGACATGTGGCCACAAAAGTAACGCCGAGTTATGCGGGAGCGTCGAACACTTCTTGGATGGAAGATCTCGCCGTCGAACGGCTGGAGCTGCTGGTCGAGCAGAGCGAGGAGGACTGGCGGCTCCTCGGAGAGGGATAGCACATCAGCGGCCCGTCCGCGTCGGAGTACAAGAGCCGTGTCACCCGTGCTCGTCAGTTCGTCGGCCGGGCCATCAGCCGGACCCGCAACATCGAGAGGTTCCTGGCGCAGGTCGACCCCAGCATCCATCACGGGGAAGGGATGACGTGCGTATGGCGAGCCGAGACAGCCGCCTGCCGCAACACAAGACTCGCCCAAGGACTGCCCGCCAACGATGCCCCCGACGAGGCCGAGTGCCAGTCGTCCTGCCAGAACCTCGCCTACACCGACCGCGACATCGCCCAACTCCGCGAACGGCTGGTCGTGCTGGAGACGGGAGCCGCTGACCTGCTGGCTCCCCGTCCCCTACGCGACCGCGCTGCCGCCCAGGTCGCCCGGGTACGGAAGATCCTGGACCGCCACGGCACTGTCACCCCCGCCACCGAGTCCGCCCAGGAGCGCACCTCATGACCCGTCAGCCCCGTGACCACGACGCCGAACGCACGGCCGTCCGCGCCGCCGCAGACCGCCTGCTCGCGGGCACCCCATTGCGGTCCACCAGCGGCAAGCTCACCGGCAGCGAGCTGATCACCGAGTCCGGTCTGCGACGCGACGTCGTCTACGGCGACCACAAAGAGTTGGTCGAAGAGTTCCAGGCCCGCGTCAAAGCCCAGCACACGGTTCCCGCTGCCGCCCAGAAGATCGCCGAGCAGAACCGGGCACTCAAGGAGGAGAACGCCGCCCTCAAAGCCGACCTGGCCGCCGAGCGGGAGAGGAACAAAACCCTGACCAGGGTCGCCGTCGAACTGTCTCTGGAGTTGGAGCAGGCGAAAGAGGAACTCGCCCAGAACGCGGACGTGGTGCGACTGCCTGGCAGCCGCACCAACTCCCCGTCCTGGCAGCGCTGATCAACCCGCAGGCCCCTGGGGTCCTTTCCTCGGCAGGTGCAGCGAGGACGTGAGGGCGGGCTCAGCCCGCCCTCACACCGACTTCTGAACCCCTTGGACTCCGGAGCCGTGTACTTCAGGTTTGGTTTCCGAGCCGGAGCCTCAGCGGTTGGCCAGGGTGCGGTCGAGGAGGGGCAGCAGGCGGTCCCAGTGGCGCTGCAGCGCGGCGGGGTTGAAGGCGTCGGTGTCGGACATGGTGAAGCCGTGGATGGTGCCGGGGTAGATCTCGGAGGTGTAGCCGACCCCCGCGGCGTCCAGGGCCTGGTTGAGCTCACCGAGGGCCTCGGGCGTCAGGTCGCCTTCGGCGTGGCCGAGGTGGACCTGGGCGGTGATCTTGGAGAGGAGGCGGTGCAGGCCGTCGGGCCCGTCTGCGACCACGGGGCAGTGGAATCCTGCGACGGCGGCCACCTGGCCGGGGTGGGCCGAGGCCGTGCGCATCGCCAGGAGGCCGCCGATGCAGTAGCCGGTCACCGCGACCGGTCCGGCGCCGACCTCGGGCTGTGCGGTGAGGAACCTGAGGTAGGCGTCTGCGTCGCTCAGGACACGTTCGTCGGCGATGTGCGCCTCGATCAAGGGCATCAGCCGAGCGAAGACCGCGGGCCGGACCTCTTCTCCGATGTGCTCGGGAAGTTCGATCACCGGTGCAGGGCCGTGCCGGTAGAAGTAGTTGGGGACGAGCACGTAGTACCCGTGCCTGGCCAGTTCGCGGGCCATCTCCCGCAGCACGGGCCGGATGCCGAAGCCGTCCGCGTACATCAGCACCCCTGGGTGCCGCTCACCATTGTCGGGGAAGGCGGCGAAAGCGTCGGCCTGGCCGTCCGCGGTGGCAATGTGCAGCGTCTTGGTGGGCATGAGTTCTCCTGTCATGGTTGACGAGTCGAGCTGTGATCAACACGACAGGAGGCGGAGCCCGCGCAGCAGCGCAAGATTCCAGATCTAACAGCGGGCCCTCACCGGCCCGGACGGCGCTCAGAAGAGCACCGGGTCACCAATCCGTGTGTGGCGCAATGCCGTCCCGGTAGTCATGCCGCGCAGCGTAGCCCACCGGACGAAAGTCACCGCCAGTACCCCAGAGGATCCCGGGCTCTCTTCGAGACTCCGGAACAGCCCGACAACCTTGATTCCGACAACCCGCTTGCCTAATGAACGCAGTCGTAGTCACAGCCGAGGTTGATCTCCCACGACGCCTTGCCGTACCCGTACCGGGACCGCTCGCGGACGAGGACGACGTCGCTGACTGACGACGAGGACAGTTCGATCCCCCACGCCTCCCTCGCCGCGTCGGCCAGCCAGTCCGGGACGGATCGGCCTTCCGCGCCCGCGGCCCGCAGCTCCTCGTAGCGGACCTCCGGGATACGCACGCCGACTGCCCGGCCGGGCTGGACGAGGAGGTACTGGGCGAGAAACGGGCTGGCCACGAGCCGCGGAGCTGTTTTGGCCCCCTGCCTCTCGGCGCTGGTGTTCGTCTCGGTCATGGAACCTCCGCTGGTTGGGTATGAGTGGTCGGTCGGGCCTGGTAGTGGGCGGCGATCAGGTTGGCCGCCAGCTCAGCCGGTGGACCCCCGCCAAGCGCGGGTCAGGGGTTTGATCCGTGCGTGTCGAGGCGGTCACGTCGATCGCGAGGCCTTACGAGGCGGACACGAGCAAGATCAGCAGTGGTCCGGCGTAGCGGTCACCCTGCGTGACCTGGGCGGTGAGAAGGCCGTTTACGGCTTCCACCAGGCCCTCCACGGGCGGGTGATGATCTCCCGGTACGTATGGTGCGAGGGATTGCGGCCACCGTGCGTGAACACCCAGCTCTGCGGTTCGGCGAAGTCGGTGCCGGGCGGCGAGGTCTCGCCACAGACCGCGCACTGCATCGCGTACGTGGTGGGCTCTGCGTCGGGTTCCCGGTCGGGCTGGAGGGTCCACTCCTGGTGGCGCATGATCGTGCGGCTGGTCATCGAACCGCCTCCAGAGCTGTGGCGACGTAGGGGTGCTGGAGAGCAGCGCGGAGGGCCTCCGTGTCGGTGAGGGTGTCGTCGTCAGGCAGCTCGCACCACCCGCCGAACCGGTCGTCGAGCAGCTCCAGGCCGGGCGCGACGAGCCAGGAGTTGGTGGAGAGGTGCCGTACCGGCAGATCGTCCCAGCTGGCTGCGGAGCCGGTCGGGACGGCGTAGTAGAGACGCCCGTTGGGCCTGTCGTAGAGCACGGGGCCGACGGAAGTACCAGTGCAGCGCAGGAAGGCCAGGGCCAGGAGGCCGATCTCGGCGGAGGTGCGCACGACGTCCCAGCCGTCGCCGACCTTCAGCAGCCGCAGCCCCGGCACGCCGTTCACCATGGGAGCCCTTCGCAACGCATCGCGCACGGACATCACGAATCCCCCTGCGGCCAGAAGCTGTGGCTCGCGCCGAGCGAAGAAGCGGATTCCGTGGTCGGCGTGAAGTGGCGGACCACGATCAGACGAGCGCCTGCTGCTGTTATCTGCCGCTTGCGCTCGGTGCCGAGGCCCTTCGGGCCGAGGTGGCTGTGAGCCGGAACCACGGCACCGTAGGCATCGGGGAGTTCGAGCGCGTCGAGCAGACCGACGAAGGCCGGGGACCGGATGATCACCGTGGAGTCGCGTTCGGTGAAGACACCGCACAGGGCCAGTTCGTGCCGTTCGCAGTACTCGGTGAGGCAGTCGACGAGCGCCGTGTGGCGGGGCAGCCCGCCGGTGACGTGGCGTAGGTAGCCGAAGACCTGGGGGAAGGCGACGGGGCGGCGTTCGGTGATGAGGTCGTCGTCCATGCCCATAGCGTCGGCCGTCGTGAACGGCCTCGAAATGACCTGCTGTTGTACTTCCGTTGCACTTCCCATCCCACGTCGTCACCGACAGTGCTTCCATACGTGACGGAGGGAGGTCATCCGTGGTCAGCGTGCAGCAATGGACAGGTCGGGAGGCGAGCGCCCTGCGGGCCGCGTTGCGTATGAGCACGCGCGCTTTCGCCGAGCACCTCGGTGTCGCGCTGCGCACGGTTGCGAAGTGGGAGAGCCTTGGCGCGGAGACACAGCCCCGACCGGACACCCAGGCCATCCTCGACACCGGACTCGCACGGGCGGATTCCGCCGCCCAAGCCCGCTTCGAGGTAATGCTGTTCCCTGAGCGGAAGAGCGCGCGGCCGGCGGACTACGAGACCTGGACCGAGGACATCGAGCGCGCTGTTGTCTGCATCAGCCGTCAGGACTTCCCGTTCGCCTCAACCCTGTTGAACCGCTGGTTGGGCAGCCGTGCACCCCAGCAGCTGGACGACAAGGGTCTCTATTTGTACGGCCGTTCCCTCGTGCTCCTGGGCGACCTCCAGCGCGATCAGGGCGCGATCCTCGGCCCACTCTCCGCCCGCCACTCCTACCTGACCGCCCGCGGCATGTTCACCGAGCTCGACATCCCACGCCGAGAGGCTCAGATCGAGCTGTCCCTGGCCGTCGTTCAGGAGATGTCGGGCGAGTTGGAATCCTCCACTCGCCACTACGAACTCCTCGCCGGGGACCAGCGCCTGAGCCCGCGTGACCGTGCCAGGGCGCGGCTGTGGGTGGGTACGGCGCTGAGCAAGGAGGGCGACAACGAGTACGCC
This sequence comes from Streptomyces sp. NPDC058457, assembly GCF_042720695.1. NCBI lineage: Bacteria > Bacillati > Actinomycetota > Actinomycetes > Kitasatosporales > Streptomycetaceae > Streptomyces > Streptomyces sp. NPDC058457. The sequence continues at coordinate 37,062 of NZ_JBHXLU010000081.1, forward strand.
ACCAACGCGATGACGGCCGCCACTCGTGCCTTCGAGGACCTGGGCGAGCCGGAGGACTGGTCGGTCGCCCACCAGAAGCTGGCCCTGGCCCATCGCGGTGCCGGCGACCTGAAGCAGGCACTGCACTACATCGACATCGCGCGCACCACCGGCACGGTCGACTCCCCGATGCAGCGGGTGCGGCTGGACACCGCGTACGGGCACATCCTTCTGTCGGATGCGGCGACCCGGAATGATGGGCTGTCCGTCCTCGACCAGGCGGCACAGGTGGCCCGGCAGTACGGGCTGAGCCACCAGCTGCGCAGTATTGAGGGCATCCGAAAGGGCCAGCAAGGATGAGCCAGGGAGTGCCAGTGCCGGAGCACCAGCAGCGCCAGATCACCGACGAGCAGTTCCACGACGCGACGCTGATCTGGAATTACCACCAGATGGGCCACGAGCTGCGGCCCTGCTCGGCGGCGATCGGCTTGGGCAGCCACGACCTCGGGGTCGCGACTACTGCGGTCGACCTTTATCGCGCTGACCTTTTCCCGGTCGTGGTCTTCAGCGGCGGCAACAGCCCCACCACCCGCGCTCGCTTCCCGCGCGGCGAGGCCGTCCACTACCGCGAGCACGCGCTGAGCCTGGGGGTGCCGGACGAGGCGATCATCGTGGAGTCGAAGGCCGCAAACACCGGCCAGAACATCACCTTCTCCCGCGAGCTGCTGGCCGAGGCCGGGGTGGAAGTGCAGTCGCTGCTGCTGATCTCCAAGCCGTACATGGAGCGCCGCTCGTATGCGACCTGCCGCAAGCTTTGGCCCGAGGCTGAGGTTGTGTGCGCCTCCGAGCCGCTGGAGTTGGACGACTACATCAAGTCCATCGGCGACGAGAAGCTCGTCGTCGACATGCTCGTCGGGGACCTGCAACGGGTGATCGAGTACCCGAAGCTCGGCTTCGCCGTCGAGCAGGACGTACCGGGGGATGTGTATGACGCTTACGAGCGCCTCCTGGGCGCCAGCTTCGACAGCCGCCTCATCAGCACCTGAGCCGCCCAGCGCCGATGCGTTGGACGGGCTGTGCGCGATCCACCAACCGAACCTGTTTCCCCGGCTGTCCACGCTGGCGAAGCTGTTCTCCGCCGACCTGTGGATCGTCCTGGACGACGTGCAGTTCGCCCGGCGCGACTACCAGCACCGCGCCCGTCTCGCCGCCCTGGACGATCCATCCCGACAGCAGTGGCTCACGCTCCCGACGCACCTTCCCCACGGGCGCCCGACGCTGATCAGCCAGGCACGGCTTGTTGATCCGCGTCGCTCGCGCCGGACGGTCCAGCTTCTCGTCCGCCAGTACTACGGCCGCAGTCCCTACTGGGGTGCTGTGTCCGAGGTGCTGGAGGCGCTCGACGAGTCGGACCGTGTGGCCGACCTGGCGAGGACATCGACGATCGCCCTGCTCGGCGCTCTCGGCTGGTCGGGCAAGGTGCGGGACAGCAGCGGGATCCCGACCCGGCAAGGCCGCTCCGAGCGCCTCGCCGACCTCGCGGCAGCCACCGGCAGCACCCACTATCTGTGCGGCACCGGTGGTCTGCGTTACCTCGACGCTGGTCCTTTCGACGCCCACGGCATTCCCGTGCTGCCCTTCCACACCCCTGTGGACAACCCGCTCTGGCGGTGGGCACGTCGATCCAGCAGCCTGTGGGCCCTGAGCAAGATCGGGCCCGATGCGCTGGCCGATCAGCTGGCCGCTCAACGAGAAGCCCACCATCCTGGAGCCCACGCGTGACAGAGCCCACCACCAAGGAACCGGCCAAGAAGCCCTTCCTGTACGTCGTCGTCTGCGCGTGCGGCATCGCCGGTGACGTCGGCAAGCTGATCACCGCCGCGCAGGAACGGAACTGGGGCGTCGGAGTCGTCGCCACCCCGCAAGGCGATCGACGACGCCTTCACCGAGGAGGCCGAGCCGGAGGGCACATCAGTGCCCCCGCCCAAACCAAAGTGCCTTGACCGGCTGGCGGCCCCTCTCCGGCACCAAAAAGGGCGAGGCCCGAAGACCCCGCCCGATCCGCAAGAAACCCCAGCTCAGGGCCACACCAGGCAGTACGGCTGATGCCCCGCCTCATGCAGCCGGTGCGAGAAGTCCTGCCACTCGTGCAGCAGCTGGTACACGTTGAACGCGTCTCTCGGGCCGCCCCGGTCCGGGACCGTCGACCAGATGAAGGCCGCCGCGCCGACCGCTTCCTCGCCGATGCCGCGCAGGGGGTCGACCACCGTCATGGGAAGTTTCACGACCGCGTAGTCGGGGTGCAGCACCACCAGCTCCAGCGGCGGCACCTTGTGCAGAGGCACGCCTTCGATGCCCGTCAGCACCATCGCGGCCATCGTCTCCGGCTTGATCTTGGTGAACATGCCGTTCATGCCGAGCTCGTCGCCGCCGAGTTCCTCGGGGCGCATCGAGATCGGGACACGGGCCGCGGTCGCGCCGTCCGGTGCGCCGAAGTATTTGTACGTCACCCCCACCCGACCACCATTCCTGCTCCCGGTCTGCAGACGGTCGATCCGCCGATCGCTCTGCTGGTCCCGATCCCTCTGATCGCGGTCCCGCTGATCGATACGTCGCTCGCGCCGCTCCGACTCACCCGGTACGCCTTGTTCCTGACGTGCTGCTTCGGCCGATTCCTCCGCGTCGCGCCGGTGCCTTCCCCGATGGGCACGTCGAGGACCCAGATCATCAGTCCCCTCGCCCAGTCCGCCACCGCGATGCATATCTCCACCCGACTGCTTTTCTAGGACGCGTGGCCCCCGCCGCGCAACCCGATCATCGTGTCAGTGACCTCCCCCACGGCCGCCCGCCGAAACGTGCGTCGAAACATCAGTCCGCAGGATCTTTACAGCCTCCGGCCGCCTGCGTGCCGGATGAGCTGGGTGTATCGGGTCACAGTCTCGCAGATGCCCCGGGCGCTGCGCGGGGACCGCGGTCCTCTGCTGCAAGGAGACCGCGGTCCTCGGCCTACCCTGAGGAGGTCACCAAGCATCCGGAGTCCGAGAAGTCGGAGAAGTCGCACGTCATGAGTGCCCAGAGCGAAACGCCCTATCCCTACGACGCGCCCGTCTCACAGGCGCTCTTCGACCGCGCCTCCGTCGTCACGCCCGGCGGCGTGAACTCCCCGGTGCGCGCCTTCCGTGCCGTCGGCGGCACCCCCCGTTTCATGGTCTCCGGCAAGGGGCCCTACCTGACGGATGCCGACGGGCGCGAGTACGTCGATCTCGTCTGTTCCTGGGGGCCGATGATCCTCGGGCACTCCCACCCCGAGGTCATCGCCGCCGTCCAGGAAGCCGTCTCCCGCGGTACCTCCTTCGGTACGCCCGGTGAGGGCGAGGTCGCCCTCGCGGAGGAGATGGTCGCCCGGATCGAGCCGCTGGAGCAGGTCCGGCTGGTCAGCAGCGGGACGGAGGCGACCATGTCCGCCATCCGGCTCGCCCGCGGGTTCACCCGGCGCACCAAGGTGATCAAGTTCGCCGGCTGTTATCACGGACACGTCGACAGCCTCCTGGCCGCCGCCGGGTCCGGCGTCGCCACCTTCGCGCTGCCCGACACCCCCGGTGTCACCGGTGCGCAGGCCGGCGACACGATCGTGCTGCCGTACAACGATCTGGAGGCGGTGCAGGAGGCCTTCCACCGGCACCCGGGGGAGATCGCCTGTGTGATCACCGAGGCCTCGCCGGGCAACATGGGCGTCGTGCCGCCCGCGACCGGGTTCAACCAGGGGCTCAAGAACGCCTGCCGCGAGAACGGCGCCCTCTACATCTCCGACGAGGTCATGACCGGGTTCCGGACCAGCCGGGCCGGGTGGTTCGGGATCGACGGGGTGGTGCCCGACCTGATGACCTTCGGGAAGGTGATGGGTGGCGGGTTCCCCGCGGCCGCCTTCGGTGGTCGTGCCGACGTCATGGCGCACCTCGCCCCGGCCGGGCCCGTCTACCAGGCCGGCACCCTCTCCGGCAACCCCGTCGCCACCGCCGCCGGTCTCGCCCAGTTGCGGCTGCTCGACGACGCGGCGTACGACAAGGTCAACGCCGTGTCGGAGCAGATCCGGGGGCTGGTCGGCCAGGCGCTGAACAAGGAGGGCGTCGCGCACCAGGTGCAGACCGCCTCCAACATGTTCTCCGTCTTCTTCACCAACCGCCCGGTGCGCAACTACGAGGACGCGCGGGGCCAGGAGTCGTTCCGGTTCACCGCCTTCTTCCACTCCCTCCTCGCCGACGGCGTCTACCTGCCGCCGTCGTCCTTCGAGTCCTGGTTCGTCTCCACGGCCCACGACGAGCGTGCCGTCCAGAAGATCGCCGACGCCCTTCCGGCGGCGGCCCGAGCGGCCGCGGAGGCCACGGCGTGAGCGGCAACAGCAACAGCAACGGCGACGGCAACGGCAACGGCAACAACGGTGACATCACCGTCGTTCACGTGATGCGGCACGGGGAGGTGGCCAACCCGGACGGGGTCCTGTACGGCAGACTCCCCGGCTACCACCTCTCCGAGCTCGGCCGGAAGATGGCCGACCGGGTCGCCGAGCACCTCGCCGCCCGGGACGTCACCCACGTCATCGCCTCCCCGCTGGAGCGCGCGCAGGAGACCGCGACCCCGATCGCCAAGGCGCACGGGCTCGACCTCGGCACCGACGAGCGGCTCATCGAGGCCGAGAACATCTTCCAGGGCAAGACCTTCGGGGTCGGCGACGGGGCGCTGAAGAACCCGGCCAACTGGAAATACCTCGTCAACCCGTTCCGGCCGTCCTGGGGCGAGCCGTACGTCGACCAGGTCGTGCGAATGCGGGGCGCCCTGGACGCGGCCAGGGACCGGGCGCGGGGGCACGAGGCGGTGCTGGTCAGCCATCAGCTGCCGATCTGGATCCTGCGGTCGTACGTCGAGCGGCGCCGGCTGTGGCACGACCCGCGCAAGCGGCAGTGCACCCTCGCCTCGCTGACGACTTTCACATACGAGGGCGACAGGATCGTTTCCGTCGGGTACAGCGAGCCGGCCATCGACCTCGTTCCGGCCCACCTGCGCGCCGGCGCCAAGCCGGTGAAGGGGAAGGACAAGGCCTTCGGCGCGTGAGCGTCAGCCTCAGCCCCAGCCCCAGCCCCAGCCTCAGGTGACGCACGTCACTTGAGCATCGTTCGTCATGTTCTGGCGTGAAATCTCCGGGAAGTAACGGAACCTGTCCGTTCGTCGCGGCCTCTGACTGGGTGACCACCAGAGGACGTGACGAATCGGGGAACCATGCGGACCAGCATCACGCGAAGGGGCATGCTCGGCGTCGGTGCGGGCGCCACGGCCGGACTCGCACTCGGCCTCACCGGCTGCGGCACACCCACCGGTTCGGACGGCTCGACCCATGCCTCCGGTTCCACCGGGGAGCCGTCGAAGAAGCCGTCGAAGACGCCCGACGCCCGCCCGCTCGGTGACGGCTCCACCTCCCGCACCGGCAGGCAACCCCACCAGCCCGCCGCCCCCGAGCCGCTGGAGCCCGGCCAGACCCCGCCGCAGTTCGTGATCTTCTCCTGGGACGGCGCCGGCGAGGTCGGCACCGGCCTCTTCCCGCGCTTCCTCGACCTGGCCAGGGAGCACGGCGCGTCGATGACCTTCTTCCTCTCGGGGCTCTATCTCCTCCCCGAGTCGAAGAAGCGGCTCTACGACCCCCCGAACAACCCCCGCGGCGCCTCCGACATCGGCTACCTCACCGACGAGCACATCAGGGCGACGCTCACCAACGTCCGCCGGGCCTGGCTCGAAGGGCACGAGATAGGCACCCACTTCAACGGGCACTTCTGCGGCGGCTACGGCACCGTCGGCAACTGGACGCCCAGGCAGTGGCTGAGCGAGATAGGCCAGGCCAAGGCTTTCGTGAAGGAGTGGCGGACCAACACCGGCTGGACCGACCTGCCCCCGCTCCCCTTCGACTACGACAAGGAGCTGGTCGGCGGCCGTACCCCCTGCCTCCTCGGCCAGAACAACCTGCTGCCCACCGCCCGCGAGCTCGGCTGGCGCTACGACGCCTCCTCGCCCGGCGGCCGCCAGGTCTGGCCGGAGAAGAAGCTGGGCGTCTGGGACCTGCCGCTGCAGCAGATACCGTTCCCGGGCCGCTCCTTCGAGGTCCTCTCCATGGACTACAACATGCTCGCCAACCAGTCGGTCAACTCGACCAAGGCCCCCGCCTACAACTACCCGGGCTGGCGGCGCCAGTCCGCGCAGTCGTACATAGCCGGATTCCAGCGGGCGTACACGACGAACCGGGCGCCCTTCTTCATAGGCAACCACTTCGAGCAGTGGAACGGCGGCATCTACATGGACTCCGTGGAGGAGGCCTTCAAGCACATCGCCCGGGAGAAGGAGAAGGGCGCCGACGTCCGGATGGTCTCCTTCCGGCAGTTCGCGGACTGGCTGGACGTGCAGAAGCCGGAGGTCCTGGCGAAGCTGCGCACGCTGGACGTGGGGCAGCAGCCGGCCGCCGGCTGGAAGACCTTCCTCAAGCAGGGGGCGGCGGCCTGAAAAGGGGCGAATCCCGGACCGAGGGGGGTGCGCAAGATCCTCAGAACGGGCATGCGAAACTTTTCACATGAGTACCCGTAGCCGCGCCCTCCTGCTCGGCGCCATGGCCGCCACGGCGGCCCTGACCCTGTCCGCGTGCGGCAACGGCGGCACCTCCGGCGGAGGCGGCAACACCAACTTCGTCACCGGCAAGGACGGCATCGACACGGTCGCGGAGGGCCACCGCACGGCGGCCCCCGACCTGTCCGGGAAGACCATCGACGGCAAGGCCCTGGACGTCGCCGACTACAAGGGCAAGGTCGTCGTCATCAACGTCTGGGGCTCCTGGTGCAGCCCCTGCCGGGCCGAGGCGCCCTACTTCGCCTCCGTCTCCAAGGAGTACGCGGGCAAGGGCGTCCAGTTCGTCGGCATCAACACCCGCGACACCAGCACCGGTTCCGCGGTCGCCTTCGAGAAGCAGAACGGCATCGACTACCCGAGCCTGTACGACCCGACGGGCAAGCTGATGCTCCGCTTCAAGAAGGGCACGCTCAACCCGCAGGCCATCCCCTCCACCCTGGTACTCGACCGGCAGGGGAAGGTCGCGGCACGCTCGCTGGCGGCGCTCAGCGAGGAGAACCTGCTGAAGATGATCAAGCCGGTCGTTTCGGAGAAGTGACGTGAGCGCACTCCTCACCCTCGCGGCCGAGACGGGCAAGAACGAGACGGTATTCAGCGGCGCCCTGCTGGTCGCCCTGCCGGTGGCGCTGTTCGGCGGCCTTGTCTCCTTCTTCTCTCCTTGCGTGCTGCCCCTGGTGCCCGGGTACCTGTCCTACGTCACCGGGGTCGCCGGCACCGACCTCGCCGAGGCCCGGCGCGGGCGGATGGCGGCCGGCGCATCCCTCTTCGTGCTCGGCTTCACCGCCGTGTTCGTCTCCGGCGGGGCGCTGTTCGGCTACTTCGGCCAGAACCTGCAGGAGCAGTCAGGCACCCTCAGCAAGGTGCTCGGCGTGCTGATGATCGCGATGGGCGTGTTCTTCATGGGCATGATGCCCTGGTTCACCCAGCGCGAGTTCCGCTTTCACAAGCGGCCGGTGGCCGGGCTCATAGGTGCGCCCGTGCTCGGCGCGCTGTTCGGGATCGGCTGGACGCCGTGCATCGGCCCGACCCTGGCGTCCGTCACGGCCCTGTCCTTCAACCAGGCGAGCGCCGGCCGTGGCGCCATACTGACCGTCGCCTACTGCCTGGGCCTCGGCGTGCCCTTCGTGGTGGCCGCGGTCGCCTTCCGCAAGGCCCTCGGTGCCTTCGGCTGGGTCAAGCGCCACTATGTCTGGGTGATGCGCATCGGCGGCACGATGATGATCGTGACCGGTGTGCTGCTGCTGACCGGGGCCTGGAACGGCCTCGTGCAGGAGATGCAGGGCTGGTCCGACGGCTTCACTGTAGGGATCTGATCGATGAGTACGACTTCGCAGAACGCCTCCGACGATCAGGATCTCGGCGCGGCGGGCTCGCAGCTGTCCACCGCGCCCTCCCAGGACGAGCCGCCGATCGTCGCCGGCATCGGTGTCGTCGGCTGGGCCCGCTGGTTCTGGCGGCAGCTCACCTCCATGCGGGTCGCGCTGCTGCTGCTCCTGCTGCTGTCGCTGGGCGCGATCCCCGGCTCGCTGATCCCGCAGAGCGGCGCCGACATCTCCAAGGTCGACGACTTCCGCAAGGCCCACAAGACGCTGTCGCCGGTCTACGACAAGCTCGGCCTGTTCCACGTCTACAGCTCGGTGTGGTTCTCGGCGATCTACATCCTGCTGTTCGTCTCGCTCGTCGGCTGCATCATCCCGCGTGCCTGGCAGTTCGTGGGCCAGCTGCGCGGCCGTCCGCCGGGCGCGCCGAAGCGGCTGGACCGGCTCCCGGCGTACACGACCTGGCGGACGACGGCCGAGCCGGAGGAGGTCCGGGCGGCCGCCCTCGTGCTGCTGAAGAAGCGGCACTTCCGCTCGCACATCGCCGGGGACGCGGTCGCCGCCGAGAAGGGCTACGTCCGCGAGTTCGGCAACCTGGTCTTCCACATCGCGCTGATCGTGCTGCTGATCGCCTTCGCGTCCGGCCAGATGTACAAGTCGGACGGCACCAAGCTGGTCGTCGAGGGCGACGGGTTCGCCAACTCGATCCTCCAGTACGACGACTTCAAGTCCGGCTCCATGTTCAGCACCGACGACCTGGTGCCGTTCAGCTTCGACCTGAAGAACTTCAGCGCCACCTACCAGACCAGCGGCCCCAGCAAGGGCACGGCGGTCTCCTTCACCGCGGACATCGACTACAGCGAGGGGGCCTACGGCAAGTCGAAGCGGACCACCATCAAGGTGAACGAGCCGCTGCACATCGGCGACGCCAAGGTCTACCTCGTCAGCCACGGCTACGCGCCCGTCATCACCGTCCGCGACAGCAAGGGCAAGGTCGTCTACCACGACGCCGTCCCGCTGCTCCCGCTCGACAGCAACGTCACCTCCCAGGGTGTGGTGAAGGTGATGGACGGCTACCAGAACGCCCAGGGCGTCAGCGAACAGCTCGGCATCTCGCTGTTCTTCCTGCCGACCTACAGCGGCGGCTCCTCCGTCCTCTCCTCCTTCCCGGCGCTGGACAACCCGGTGCTGAACCTGACGCCGTACCACGGCGACCTCGGCGTCAACTCGGGCATCCCGCAGAGCGTGTACCAGCTCGACAAGACGCACATGAAGGAGTTCAAGAACTCCAAGGGAGCGCAGTACCGGGACAACCTGAAGCCCGGCCAGACCATGCAGCTGCCGAACGGCGCCGGTTCCGTGACGTTCGAGAAGGACGTCAAGGAGTGGGCCGGCTTCGAGATCGTCCAGGAGCCCGGCAGCGGCTGGGCGCTGGGCGGTGCCCTCTCCGCGATCTTCGGCCTCGCCGCCTCGCTGTTCATCCAGCGCCGCCGGGTGTGGGTGCGCGCGGTTCCGGGCCCCGACGGCGTCACGGTGGTCGAGATGGCCGGGCTGGGCCGCAGCGAGTCCGCGAAGGTGCCGGAGGAGCTCGGCGACCTCGCGGGAATCCTCTACGACCAGGCGTCGGGGGCTCCCGATCCCGACGACGATCCCGACGACGACTCTTCACCCTCCCCCGACCCCGAAGTCGTACCTGCCGAAGGGGCTGAGAAGCGATGACTTCCGCCGCCGCAACGACCCTCGCCGCGGCCAACGAGCACCTGGCGAGCATGAGCAACACGCTCGTCTACTCCTCGATGGCCGTCTACACGCTGGCCTTCTTCGCCTACATCTTCGAGTGGCTGCTCGGCAGCCGCAGCCGGGTGGCGCGCACCGCCAACGCGCTCACCACCAAGGCGGAGGCGAAGAAGGCGCCCGCCGTCACGGTCAAGAAGGCCGGCGGCACCGCCGTACTGGAGCGCCCGCAGGTCGTGGTCCGCTCCGCGGCGGGCTCCCGGGACGTGCCGGACGGGCCCGGCGCCCACGGCGGCGACGAGCAGGGCGACCTCTACGGCCGGATCGCGATCTCCCTCACGGTCCTCGCCTTCCTCGTGGAGCTGGCGGGCGTGGTCACCCGCGCGGCCTCCGTGCAGCGGGCGCCGTGGGGCAACATGTACGAGTTCAACATCACGTTCTCCACGGTCGCGGTCGCCGTCTACCTGACCCTGCTGGCCCTGAAGAAGAACGTCCGCTGGCTCGGCCTCTTCCTGATCACCACGGTCCTCCTCGACCTCGGCCTCGCGGTCACCGTCCTCTACACGGCGAGCGAGCCGCTGGTCCCGGCCCTGCACTCGTACTGGCTGTACATCCACGTCTCGACGGCGATCTTCTGCGGCGCGGTCTTCTACGTCGGCGCGGTGGCCACGATCCTCTACCTCTTCAAGGACGCGTACGAGAGCAAGCTGGAGAACGGCGGCAAGCCCGGCAACTTCGCCACCTCGGTCCTGGAGCGCCTCCCCGCCTCGGCCTCGCTCGACAAGTTCGCCTACCGCGTCAACGCGGCGGTCTTCCCCCTGTGGACCTTCACGATCATCGCGGGCGCGATCTGGGCGGGCAGCGCCTGGGGCCGCTACTGGAACTGGGACCCCAAGGAGACCTGGTCCTTCATCACCTGGGTCGCCTACGCCTGCTACCTGCACGCCCGCGCCACCGCCGGCTGGAAGGGCCGCAAGGCCGCCTACCTGGCGATGATCGCCTTCGGCTGCTGGCTCTTCAACTACTACGGCGTCAACATCTTCGTGACCGGCAAGCACTCCTACGCGGGCGTCTGACCCCGCTGCGGCCCAGGCCGGTTCCCGTGACCCAGGTCACGGGAACCGGCCTTCGTCGTACGGACAGGTACGAGGACGTGGACACACATCTGCGAAGACGCATCCGCGCCGGAGACCACGACGCCTTCGCCGCCCTCTTCGACGCCTACGCGCGCTCGGTCTACAACCACGCCTTCCGGCTGACGGGGCAGTGGACGACCGCCGAGGAGGTCGTCTCGCTGACGTTCCTGGAGGCCTGGCGGCTGCGCGCGAGCCTCGACGAGGACGGCGGCTCACCCCGCCCCTGGCTGCTGGGCATCGCCACCAACATCGCCCTCCCCCACTCTCGGCTTCGCTCGAGCGGGGGGACCCCCGTCCAGCGCCGGGCCGCACGCGTCCCAGGAGGCGGCAGCCCTCCTCGGCCACATCGCGCCGGCCGCCGAGCGCGAGAAGGCGCCGGCCGGCGTCCGCGACGACCAGTTCGTGTACATCAAGAGCCGGACCGCCTTCACCGTCTCCGAGAACGGCGGACCCGCGAAGCTCCAGCCCGTCCACGACCGGGAGGTCTGGCAGTCGGTGGACGGCACCCGGGAAGGCTTGCTGGAGGAGAACACGCCGGACAACGAGCACGTCTCGCCGGCCAGGAGAAGGTCCAGTTGATCTTCGACGAGAAGACGTACGCGTTCCTCGGAGAGCGGGTGTACGACCTGCACGGTACGTCGATGGGCGGCACGTCGATCGTCACGCGGGCCGTGGTCGACAAGGCGGGGGAGCGTCCGTAGGGGGTGCGGATCCCGGGGGCCGGGGTCAGGCTGGTGTCATGGCCGGTTCCGTAGAACAGGGCATCAGTCAGACCCACGGGAGAACGCACATCCTCCACTTCCTGGTACGACTGCCGAGGCCGACGGACCAGGTCTGGCGGAGCCTCTCCACCCCGGAGGGCCTGGCCGCCTGGTTCACCCCGGTCGACGTCCTGCAACCGAGACTGGGCGGCACGGTCACCCTCGGTGACCTGGGCACGGGCCGGGTGACCGCCTGGGACGTCGACCGGATCGCCGAGTACACGGTGGAGGGCGGCGGCAGGATCCGCTTCCACCTGGAACGCGACGGCGACACCGGCAGCACCCTGCGCTTCACCCACGAGTTCAAGGGCGAGGGCGAGACGGAACCGGCATGGCGTACCAGATTCGAGCGTTTGATCGACATCATGAACTCTTGAGGCGCCTCGGCTGAAGCGCCCCGTAAGGGGCGCGGGGCCGTATCAATATGCGGCTCCGCCGCGTGGGCGCGACCAGCCCCCACCGGGCCCGCAGCTCACGACGGCGGCAAGCACTCCCCACTGGGCGCCTTCCCCTCCGGCCACGCGATACGAACGAACCGCGACCCACCCTCCGCCCGCAGCTCGACGATCGGCACCGCCTTGTCGTACGGATTCCCGTGCGCGTCCAGGCAGATCCAGCCGCTCGCCCCGTCCACCCGCAGCGACCCCTTCACCTGCGGCCACTGCAACCCCACGTCGGCCAGCGTCGGCACCGCCTTCCCCTCCGGCACCGCCTCGCGGATCCCGTGCACCGCGAGCCGCATCGCGTCGTACGCGATGATCAGCTGCCCGTCGTCCAGGGCCACCGTCCCGATGGGCCCGACCGGTGTCTTCTCCGCGCTCTTCAGCAGCCCGGTCAGCGTCGCCATGTCGGCCGCCGAACCGCCCGTGGCCGGGCTGCCCCTGCCCCACGCGTCCGGATGGGCGAGGGCGGTGTAGCGGACGGCGAGGTTGTGCCGCAGGGCACTGCGGTCCAGCTTCTTCTCGCCGGTCAGGTACGACCCCTCGTCCCCGGTCAGCACCGTGAACTTCCGGTCCTGGCAGCCCCGTCCGCCCAGTGCGTTGATGAACTGCCGCAGCTGGGTGTGGCGGCCGGCGAAGAGGATCGTGTCCGTCGTCCGCGAGGTGTCGCAGACCAGGTTGGTGATCTGCCGGAACGTGTTCGCGGTGGTCCCCTCCTGGCTGCGGTCGGCCGGCGGCGTGAACGGCTGCGGCTCGTACGGCGAGCCCTTGATCAGCGCCGCGAACGACGTCTGGAGCGTCCGGGTGTACGGATCGCCCGGCTTGTCGTAGACGAGCAGCGCCCGGCCCGCGCTCACCTTCGCGAAGGAGGCCAGGGCGCGGGCCTCGTCGGTGTTGGTGGGGGAGACCCGGGCCAGGCCGGGGTAGGGGTCCTTGCCGCCCTGCCCGTTGGCGAGGTCGTCGGCGGTGATCGACGACCCCACCACCGGAATGCCCAGCCGGGTCAGCTCCTTGACGGCCTTCTTGTTGTTGTCGGTGCTCTGCCCGACCCCGGCGACCGCCCGCAACCGGTCCGTGCCGCCCGTCATGCCCGCCAGCTGCGTGACCATCCGCTGCCAGTACTGGCTGGTCGCACCGGGGTTGGCCAGTACCAGCCGGATCACCGGGGACTGGCCGTTGGAGTCGTGGTTGGCCTGGTACTGGGCCAGATAGGCGCCCTGGAGCTCGTGCTGGATGTCGGCGAGGTTCGCCGTCGCCGTCGAGGTGTACGGCAGCATCACCGCGACCGTGACATAACTCCCGGGCTTCAGGCGGGAGTTCTCGCGGGCGATCGCCTGCACGGTGTCCCGCAGCTGCGGATGCCCGAAGTCGAACGCGGTCGTCGCCACGCCCACACACTCGTCGCTGCCCTCGGGCCGGGCCACCCCCGGCGCGCAGGACCGGTCGTCGTGGAGGACCACGCGTACCCCGACGACCAGGCCGGCGATCACCGCGGCGGTGACCAGCAGGGCGAGATACCGGCGCAGCGGAATCTCCCAGACGCCCTCCCGCAACCACGTGCCCACGCCCCGACCCGCCATCACGCCACCCCGCTCCGCCGTGCCATCACGCCACCTCGCCCCGCCGTGCCATCACGCCACCTCGCCCCGCCGTGCCATCACGCCACCCCGCTCCGCTCGTCGTCGCCCGAGTCGCCTTCGTCGGTCTCGTCGTCGTCCGCCGGGTCCGCCGGCGGGCGTCCCGCCAGCGCGGCCGCCGGCCAGTCCCGGGAGGCCCGCCACAGCAGCGCGTTGCCGGCCGGCCGCAGGTTGGACAGCTGCTCCAGCTCGAATCGCAGCCGGTCGCCCACCTTCGGGTCGGGCAGCACCAGCGGATCGGTCAGCAGCCACACCGCGTGCAGCAACCGCCGTATCCGCAGGTGCAGTACGGCGTCCACGCCGTCCGGTACCCGCTGCTGCGCGTCCGTGCGGCCGAGCGCCACCGCCGCCCGCCGGTCGCCCTGGCCGGAGAAGTCGCGGCCCTCGGCGTCATGGGCGTGGAAGTAGGGCGCGGCGGCGATGAACCGCAGGGTGTGCAGCCAGCTGCGGGTGTCCAGGACCGGGAAGCCGTCGCGCAGGTGGGCGACCGCCGGTCCGCTCTGTCCCAGGGCCAGTTGGTGGTGCAGCCGGAACCGGGCCCGCCCGTCCGGCCGGTCCTCGGTGTAGTACGCGATCAGCGTCTCGTGGGCGGTGCGCCAGCCGCTGTGGTCGGCGTCCCGCAGATGCAGCCGGAGCAGTAGCAGGGTCCGTACGAAGGGGTCACCGACGAACTGGCCGGGCACGGCCGGTAGCCCTTCCCGGGCGAGCCGGTTCTGCAGGGCCCGTACGTCGGCCGGGCCGAAGTCGTCCGGGAGCAGCGCGGCGGCCAGGGCGCACGCCGAGTCGTGGTCGTGGGCGGCGGCCAGGACCGTCAGTTCGTCGAGGCGGTCGGCGGGGACGAGCCGGTCGAGGAGCAGGAGGTACGCAGGCGAGGCGGGACCGTCCTCCACCGGCTGTACGTCGGCGGTGAGCAGGCCGACCAGCGATCCGGCCCGCTCCGGGTGCTGGGCCGCGGCCTCGGCGAGCAGGGCGATGCCCAGCGGGTTGCCGCCGGTCAGCCGGTGGACGGCGTGCGGGAGCTGGGGTGCGGCCGGGGCGCCGACCAGGTGCAGGGTGTCGTCGGGATTCAGCGGCGGCAGCGCGACCAGCAGGGCCCGCGAGGAGGGTACGGCCGGGTCCGGCGTCCACTCGCTGCGCCGGGCGACCCCGGCCAGCTCCCGCCGTACCCCGCCGCGCAGCAGCTCCCGGCCGTCGCCGCGCAGTCCGGCGACGAACGCCACCTGGTCGGTGATGCCCTCGGCGCGGTCCCTGAGCACCGCCTCCACCAGGCCGGGCCCCGGCCCGGTCTGCACGTTGTCGACCAGCACCAGCGGCCGGCCGAGCCGCTGCATCCGCGGCAGCACCCCCGCGTACGCCTCGGTCAGGTCGGCGAGCAGGGCCCGGACGAGGTACCGCTCCGCGTGCTCGCGGGAGGTGCCGCCCGCGCGGAAGTGGCCCGAGAGCAGGATCAGGCCGCGCTGGGCGTGCCCGCCCGCGTTGGGGTAGGTCCGGTACCAGATCGACGCCTTCTGGTGCCGGCGGCTGCTGAAGCCCTCGGCGATCGACTCCAGGGTGGCCTCGATGGCGCCGGAGACCAGCGGCCCGGTGCCGGTCGCGGCGGCGACGACCTTGGCCGCCACCTTCCCGGCCCACCGCCCCGCGAACCCGCTGATCCACGAACCGCTCTCGTTCAGCAGCAGGATCCGCTCCACCTCGCGCCGGATCCGCTCCGAGTCCGCGTCGCCCCAGCCGCCGGCGGCCACCGCGACCAGGCCCGACATCAGCCGGGGGAAGGTGATCCGTCCGGCGCCGGTGACCGGTTCGGCGAGCTGCTCGGCGACGACCAGCAGCGCCTGCCCGACCGGCGACCAGGACGCGGCGGGCCGCTCCGGCGGCGGGGCCGCGAACTGCTCGTCCGCACAGTCGACGAGCGCGACCGGGGTGTGCCCCTTGTAGGCGTCCCGCAACTTGGCGAGCACCGCACTCTTGCCGAGCCCCCGGGCCCCGGTCAGCACGACGAACGGCAGCTCACCGGGGTGTTCGAGGGGGAGGGCACGATGCTGGTACGGCCGTAACCCGACGATTCTCGGAACGAGCCCGGCCGGCTCGACATCGAACAGCGCCCCACGCCCGTGCAACCGTCTGTGCAAGGCAGTCCCCCCTCAACACGAGTGTAGGAAGGGGGAGTTGCTTCGGGCCAGATCGCGTGATGACTGTTGGGTTACGAATCCTGACTCTGTGAGATCAGCCGACGGTGATGGAGTCCAGCTTCTCCCGCAGGTAGACGTGCGAGTCGACCGGCGGGTACGCCACCCGGCCGACCGGCGCCGGCACGGACTCGACGGTGGTGCCGGGGGTGCACTCGCCGAAGTAGACGAGGGACATCAGCTCCTCGGCGGGCGCGTCCGTGGGCGGCGGCAGCACCCGGTGCCGCCCCGACCGCCACCGGTCGCCGGTCCAACGGGCCATCAGGTCACCGATGTTGATGGTGAAGGCGTCGGCGTCGTACGGCGCGTCCTCCCAGCCGCCCTCGTCCGTGTACACCTGCAGCCCGCCCTTGCCGGCCTGCCGGTCCAGGATGGTCACCGTCCCGAAGTCGGTGTGCGGCCCGATCCGGAACTGCCCCGGCGCGGGCTCACCGAGCACCTCGGTCCCCGGATACCAGTTGATGTTGAAGCCGTACGTCGGATGGTCCATGTGCCTCGAGAAGAAGTCCTGTTCGAGCCCGAGCGCGTACCCGAGGAGCGACAACAGCTCCTTCTCCAGCTCGCCCATCCGGTCCAGGTACTCCGCGCAGAGCGTCCGCAGCTCCGGCACCTCCGCCGGCCACACGTTGGGCGCGTACCACTCGGCGTTGACCAGCGGGTCCTCGAACGGCTCGTGGGTCGCGAAGGTCAGCGACTCCTTCAGGTCGGGCGGGGTCTCGGTGCCCTCCGAGTACCCGTTGGCCTCCGCACCGGGCCCCAGCCAGCCACGCCCGCCGACCTTCACCTCGTACGCCCGCTTCACCTCGTCGGACAGCCCGAAGAACCGCCGCGCGGCCTCCCGGACCCCGTTTCGCAGCTCCGCGTCCACCCCGTGCCCGGTGACCAGCAGAAACCCGGCGGTCTGCAGGGCCCCGTCGACGGTCCGCGCGATCCCCCGCCGGTCGTCCTCGTCCCCGTCGAGCCAGGGGCGCAGGTCGACGGTGGGGATACGGGGGCTGCCGCTCGTGTTGTTCACCGATTTACTCACCAATGTCCTCGTTCCACAGGGCCGGGTTGTCGTTGATGAAGTCGCGCATCAGGGCGGTGCACTCCGGGTCGTCCAGCAGGACGATCTGTACGCCGTGGTCGGCGAGCCAGTCGTGGCCGCCGTGGAAGGTGGCGGCCTCGCCGATCACGACCCGGGAGATGCCGAACTGGCGGACCAGGCCGGAGCAGTACCAGCACGGCGACAGGGTGGTCACCATGGTGGTGCCGCGGTACGTGCGCTGGCGGCCCGCCGCGCGGAAGGCGGCCGTCTCCGCGTGCATGGAGGGGTCGTCGTCCTGTACGCGCCGGTTGTGGCCGCGGCCGAGCAGCGCGCCGTCGGCGCCGTAGAGCGCGGCGCCGATCGGGATGCCCCCCTCGGCGAGCCCGGCGCGGGCCTCGGCGACGGCGGTGGCGAGCCAGGCACGGGCCTGGGTCCGGTCCAGAGGGTCCAGGGGGTCCAGGGTGTCCAGCGGATCCATGGGGTGCATGACTTCACTCTCCTGTGGCCGAAACACGAGGGCAACGTGCGGAAAGTACCCTCCGGGCAACCCTCGGCCGGACGAAATGTCAGCGGCCGTGCCCGTCCCCTGGAGGTCGCCGTGCCCGCACTCACCCTCCGCGAAGTCCTGGCCCTCGACCCCGTGCGGGCGGCCCGCCCCGAACTGCTCGCCGGGGAGGGCGCCCTGGACCGCCCGGTGCGCTGGGTGCACTCCAGCGAGGTCTACGAGGGTGCCAACTTCCTCGACGGCGGCGAACTGCTCCTCACCAACGGCTTCGGACTGACCGACGCGGATGACGAGGTCCGCCGCCGGTACGTGCGGGAGCTGGCGGCGCGCGGTGCGGCCGGTCTCGCGGTGGAGGTCGGGCGGGCGCTGCCCGGCATGCCGCCCGAGGTGACCGACGAGGCCTGCCGCCTCGACCTGCCGCTGCTCGCCCTGCACCGGGTGGTGCCCTTCGTGCGGATCGCCGAGGCCGCCAACCGGGCGATCGTGGCCCGGGGGCTG
Source organism: Streptomyces sp. NPDC058457 (assembly GCF_042720695.1). Classification (NCBI taxonomy): domain Bacteria; kingdom Bacillati; phylum Actinomycetota; class Actinomycetes; order Kitasatosporales; family Streptomycetaceae; genus Streptomyces; species Streptomyces sp. NPDC058457. The sequence goes on from NZ_JBHXLU010000081.1 coordinate 54,947, forward strand.
TCCGGCCGCCGTACGGTCGTCCGGCCCTGGGGCGACGACCACGCGGCGGCGCTGCTCGCCGACCTGGCCGACGGACAGGCCCTCAACCAGCCCGAGGTGGAGGCCCGGGCCGCCCTCGCCGGGTTCCATCCCGGCCCAGGCGCCCGGCTCCTCGGTGTCTCGCTGCACGGCAGCCGGGGCGTGGGCGCGGTGGACCGGGCGGTACGGGTGCTGGGCGGGGCCGGGGTGCTGCGGGCCGTGTTCCCGGGGGACGTGCTGGCGCTGCTGGCGGTGCCGGCCGCGGTCCCCGGCGATCCCGTGCGAGCCGTGCAGGAGGCGTTCCGGGGTGCCGCCGAGGCGGGGGCCACGGTCGCCGTCGGACATCCGGTCGGCCCCGGCGGCTGGCTGCACTGGAGCGAGACGCTGCGGGCGGCCCGGACCACTCTCGAACTCGCGCTGACCGTGCCGCCCGCCGAACCGGCGCCGCCCGAGGGCCCGTCGGTGACCTCGGCCCGCGCCCTCGCCCTGGAGCGGGAGCTGACCCGGGGCGGTGTCGCCGCCAACCGGGACCGCCTCGCCGTCCTCGTCCAGCACACCCTGGGCCCGCTGCTGGCCTGGGAGGCGGCTCACCCCAGTGACCTGGTCCGCACCCTGGAGGTGCATCTGCGGCACGGCTGCTCCCCGACCCGCACGGCCGCGCTTCTGCACATCGGCCGCCAGTCCCTCTACCAGCGCCTGGAACGCATCGAGTCGCTCCTCGGCCTGGAGATCGGCGACCCGGACCTGCTGGGCGAACTCCTGACGGCGACCTGCGCGCACCGGGTGGTGCGGCAGCGCCCTGAAGGGGCGCGGGACCCTGTCCGATATGCGGCTACCGCCGCGGGCGCGCGACCAGCCACTACGGCGCAGCAGTCGACAGACGGCATGTCACGGCACTTCCGGCGGAGCGCCTAGGTGTACTCGGTCATGACTTTGGTGACAGGCGGCTGATCGGGGGCTGGCCTGCGAGCGCAGTGTGTCGGCGTCGAGTGTTGTAGAAGGTCAG
>NZ_JBHXLU010000082.1:0-43653 GCF_042720695.1 Streptomyces sp. NPDC058457
GACATGGGCGGCGGGCGGCGAGGAGGCGTACGACATCTCTCTGGAGCCCATCTGAAGCTGGCTTGTTAAAAGGAGCTCTAGAGCTATGTGGTCGTGGACGAGTACTTAGGCGATCGGCGCGAGCGGGGGGGGGCCGGCGGGGGGCGGACCGGGCCGGGCCCGGCCCCGCCGGGGGCGTCGGCCACCGCGCCGGGACCGGTGACCGGAGGTGACGTCACCTCAGTTCACCCCCTGGCGCCGGGCGATCTGCTTGGCCTGGCTGACCGCGTCGTTCCAGGCGTCGTCGGGCTTCTTGCCCTTGGCCTCGATGTTGGTCAGCTCCGTCATGTACGGGGCCATGACGGCCGCGTCGGCCGGCGCCTCGTAGCTGTCCGGTATGGCCTGGGCGGCCGGGCCGAAGACCTCGATGATCTTCTGCCCGCCGAAGAAGGCGTCCGGGCCCGTCATGGCCGGCATGGCGTACGCGGCCGGAGCGGCCGGGAAGATGGCGGCGTCGGTGAAGCCGCGGGCGTCGTTGGCGGGGCTGAGGATCCAGCTGATGATCTTGAAGGCTTCCTCGGGGTTCCGGCACTGCTTGGGCAGGGCCAGGTAGGAGCCGCCCTGGTTGGACGGTCCGACGGGGTTGGCGCAGACCCGCCACTTGCCCTTGGTCTGCGGCGCGGCCTGCTCGATGTCCAGCGCGTGCCAGGCCGCGCCGAGCTCGGTGAGCAGGTTCTTGCCGATGGCGGCGTTCCAGCTGTTGTCGTTGATCTTGGCGTCGATGCCCAGGGTGTAGGGGCGGACGGCCGTGGTCCACGCGGCGCGGATGTGGTCCTGGTCGCCGATGAAGCGGTTGTTCTTGTCGATGAACCGCTGGGTGCCCTGGCCGACCACGATGTTGAAGACGGAGCCGATGTTGTTGACCAGGTAGCTGCCGGGGTTCTTCTTCTGCAGCTCGGTGCCGAGCGCGAAGTAGTCCTCCCAGGTCTTGACCAGGGCGGCGACCTTGTCGGGGGCGGTGTCCACCCCGGCCTTGGCGAACAGGTCCTCGCGGTAGAAGAGCGCGGTCGGGCCGATGTCGATCGGGAAGCCGATCTGCTTGCCGTCGGAGGTCTGGGCGAGCTTGGTCTTCCAGCCCAGGTACTGCGAGGAGAGCTTCTTGAAGCCCAGGTCGTTCAGGTCGAGGAAGCGGGAGGCGTTGGGCAGGAAGGACGCGATGTCCTCGCCCTTGATGCCGGTGATGTCGGGCACGGAGGAGCCGCCCGCGGCGAGGGTGGTGGTGAGCTTCTGCTTGAAGTCGCCGCCGATGGACGAGGCGGTCAGCTTGACCTGGCTGCTGAAGTGGGTCTTCGCCTCCGCGACCACCTTCTCGCTGAGCGCACCGCCCCAGTACCACAGGGTGAGGTTCTTGCCGTTCTTGGTACCGCCCGATCCGGAGCCGCCGCATGCGACGGTCAGACCGGACGCGGCCGCGGTGAGCGCGGCGGCCTGGAGGAAGCCTCTACGTGAAAGGTCCACGGGTCACTCCTGTTGTTCCTGTTCGTGGTACTGAGGGGCGTTGGTGCTGTGGATCGTGGGGGCTGTGGGGCTGTGGGGCTGTGGGGCGTGGGGCTGTGGATCGGGTGCGGGTCAGTGCGGCCGGGCGGGCGGGGTGACGGGGGCGTGGTGCACCGGGGGGCCCACGTCCGCCGGCAGGCGGTCGGCGAGGAAGCCGTACGTCTTCTTCAGGTCGGGGTCGGTCAGTGAGCGCCACCAGCGGTCGACGCCGTACCAGCCGGGGGCCGCGAGGGCGCCGCCGTGGTGCTGTACGGACAGCCCGGCCGCGAGGACCGCGAACCGCAGCCGTTCCGCCAGCGGCCAGCCGCCGAGGGAGGCCGCGACGAAGCTCGCCCCGAAGACGTCCCCGGCGCCCGTGGCGTCCAGGACCTCGACGTCGAGGGCCGGGACCTCCGCGTACTCGCCGGTGGTCTGGTCGACGGCCACCGCGCCGTCCCCGCCCCGGGTGACGACCGCCACCGGCACCAGCTCCGCGAGCGTGCCGAGGGCCGCGACCGCGCTGTCGGTGCGGGTGTAGGCCATCGCCTCGGTCTCGTTGGGGAGGAAGGCGTGGCACAGGGCGAGCTGGTCGAGGAGGTCGCGGGACCACTCCTGGGTGGGGTCCCAGCCGACGTCGGCGTAGACGTGGGTGCCGTTCGCGGCGGCCTTGGCGATCCACTCGCGCGGCTCGGCCTCGATGTGCACCAGCGCCGTGCGGGCCTCGGGCGGGTCGCCCATCAGCGCGTCCTGCGAGTACGGGGGTTCCTGGCCGTGGGTGACGAGGGCCCGGTCGTGGCCGGCGGCGAGCGAGACGGTGACGGGGGTGGGCCAGCCGTCCGCGGTGCGGGAGAGCGACAGGTCGACGTCCTCCTGGTCGCACAGCACGTCCCGGCAGTACTCGCCGTAGAAGTCGTCCCCGAAGACCGTGGCCAGCGAGGTGCGCAGACCGAAGCGGGCCGCGGCCACCGCGAGGTTCGCGATGCCGCCGGGGCCGCAGCCCATGCCGGCCGTCCAGATCTCCTCGCCCGGTGTCGGGGGCTTTCCCAGCCCCGTGAGGACGAGGTCGTAGAAGAGCAGCCCGGTCAGCAGTACATCGGGCCTGTCGTCGTCCACACGCACAGCCTCTCGTCAAAACTCGTCATTTTGATGCCGGAATCGTGCGCTGCTCCGAGAGATTGGTCAATACCCGAGCAGAACTGAGCATGGATTTGATTGAAGATGACGAGTAGTGTTCGCCGCGTGCTGGCAGAACGACGACACCAACTCATCCTGCGGGCCCTGCGCGCCGGTGGCCCCGCTTCTGTGACCGACCTCTCCGAGCAGCTGAACGTGAGCCCGGCCACGATCCGGCGCGACCTGGTCAAGCTGGAGGAGGACGGGCTGCTCACACGTGTCCACGGCGGCGCCGTCGTCGACGAGGGCGATCAGCCCTTCGCCGAGGTGGCCGAGGTGCGGGTGGCCGAGAAGGACGCGATAGCCGCCTGTGCCGCGGCGCTGGTCCAGGACGGCCAGTCGGTGCTGCTCGACATCGGTACCACCGCCTTCCGGCTCGCCCGCCAGCTGCACGGCCGCCGCCTCACCGTGATCACCAGCAACCTGGTGGTCTACGAGGAGCTCGCCGACGACGAGGGCATCGAGCTGGTGCTGCTCGGCGGCATGCTCCGCCGCGAGTACCGCTCCCTGGTCGGTTTCCTCACCGAGGACAACCTGCGCCAGCTGCACGCCGACTGGCTGTTCCTCGGCACCAGCGGGGTGCGCCCCGGCGGGCAGGTGATGGACACGACGGTCGTGGAGGTGCCTGTCAAGCGCGCCATGATCGGGGCGAGCGACAAGGTCGTGCTGCTCGCCGATACCGCCAAGTTCCCGGGCACGGGCATGGCGAAGGTCTGCGGTCCCGGGGACCTGGACATGGTGGTGACCAACGCGCCGGTGGACCCGGCGACCCGAGCCGCCCTGGAGGAGGCCGGTGTCGAGGTGGTCCTGGCAGGAAAGGCTGAAGCGTGAAACTGACGATTCTGGGCGGCGGCGGGTTCCGCGTGCCGCTCGTGTACGGCGCACTGCTGACGGACCGGGCCGAGGGGCGGGTCACCGAGGTCGTGCTGCACGACCTCGACGCCGGCCGGCTGTCCGCGGTCGCCCGGGTCCTGGCCGAACAGGCGGCCGGCGTCCCCGACGCCCCCGCCGTGACCGCCACGACCGACCTGGACGAGGCCCTCACCGGCGCCGACTTCGTCTTCTCGGCGATCCGGGTCGGCGGCCTGGAGGGCAGGGCGAACGACGAGCGGGTGGCCCTGGCGCAGGGCGTCCTCGGCCAGGAGACGGTCGGCGCCGGCGGCATCGCCTACGGCCTGCGGACCGTGCCGGTCGCCGTCGACATCGCCCGGCGGGTGGCCCGGCTCGCCCCCGACGCCTGGGTCATCAACTTCACCAACCCGGCAGGACTGGTCACCGAGGCCATGTCCCGGCACCTCGGCGACCGCGTCATCGGCATCTGCGACTCCCCGGTCGGCCTCGGCCGCCGGATCGCCCGGGTGCTCGGCGGGAACCCGAAGGAGGCCTGGATCGACTACGTCGGCCTCAACCACCTCGGCTGGGTCCGCGGCCTGCACATCGCGGGGCGCGACGAGCTCCCGCGCCTGCTCGCCGACCCAGACCTGCTCGGCTCCTTCGAGGAGGGCAAGCTCTTCGGGGTCGACTGGCTCCAGTCCCTCGGCGCCATCCCCAACGAGTACCTGCACTACTACTACTTCAACCGCGAGGCCGTCCGGTCCTACCAGCAGGCCGAGAAGACCCGCGGCGCCTTCCTGCGCGACCAGCAGGCGCACTTCTACGAGGCGGTCACCGACCCGGGGGCGAAGGCCCTGGACGTCTGGGACCGCACCCGCGCCGAGCGCGAGGCCACCTACATGGCCGAGAACCGGGAGACGGCCGGCGCCGGCGAGCGCGACGCCGACGACCTGTCCGGCGGCTACGAGAAGGTCGCCCTGGCCCTGATGCGGGCCATCGCCCGCGACGAGCGCACCACCCTGATCCTCAACGTCCGCAACCGCGGCACCCTCTCGGTGCTCGACGGCGAGGCCGTCATCGAGGTGCCCTGCCTGGTCGACGCCAACGGCGCCCACCCGGTCGCCGTCGCCCCGCTGCCCGACCACGCCAACGGTCTCGTCTGCGCGGTCAAGGCGGTCGAGCGCGAGGTGCTCGCCGCCGCCGAGTCCGGCTCCCGTACGACGGCCGTGAAGGCGTTCGCGCTGCACCCGCTGGTCGACTCGGTGAACGTGGCCCGCCGGCTGGTGGAGGGATACACGGAGGTTCACCCGGGCCTCGCGTATCTTAAGTAGCCAGCCGCTCGGAAAGCGCTTTCTATCCCTCTTCTGGAGACTTCCCATGCACGACGAACGCCGCCGGATCGAGGAGCGCGTAGAGCGCCTCCACAACCAGCGCATCAAGCCCGCGGTCTACGCGGCCACCGTCCCCTTCGAGGTGTCCGCCTGGCAGGCCCCCGGGGAGCCGGTGCCCTTCGAGGAGGCCGCGGCCGCCGCATACGAGCCGTTCGCCATGGACACCCCGTGGGGCCCGCCCTGGGGCACCACCTGGTTCCGGATGCGCGGCCGGGTGCCCGCGGAGTTCGCGGGCCGCCGCGTCGAGGCGGTCATCGACCTCGGCTTCACCGGCGACTGGCCGGGCAACCAGGCCGAGGCCCTGGTCCACCTCACCGACGGGACCCCGCTGAAGGCGGTCAACCCGCTCAACCAGTACGTACGGATCGCGAACCCGGCGACCGGCGGCGAGGTGATCGACTACCTGGTCGAGGCCGCCTCCAACCCCGACATCCTCGCCAACGACTTCGCCGAGCCCACGCTCCTGGGCGATGTGCTGACGGCCGGCGACAAGCCGCTCTACACCTTCAGGCGCGCCGACATCGCCGTCCTCGACGAGGAGGTCTGGCACCTCGACCTGGACGTCCAGGTGCTGAAGGAGCTGATGCTGGAGCTCGGCGAGCACGACCCGCGCCGTCACGAGATCATGCACGCCCTCGACCACGCGATGGACCTGCTGGACCTGGACGACATCTCCGGGTCGGCCGCCGCCGTGCGCGAGGCCCTGAAGCCGGCGCTGTCCAAGCCCGCGAACGCCAGCGCCCACCGCATCTCCGGCGTCGGCCACGCCCACATCGACTCGGCCTGGCTCTGGCCGATCCGCGAGACGAAGCGCAAGACCTCCCGGACCTTCTCCAACGTCACTTCGCTCGCCGAGGAGTACGAGGAGTTCGTCTTCGCCTGCTCGCAGGCCCAGCAGTACGAGTGGGTGCGCGACAACTACCCGCAGGTCTGGGCCCGCATCCAGGAGTCCGTGAAGAAGGGCCAGTGGGCGCCGGTCGGCGGCATGTGGGTCGAGTCCGACGGCAATCTCCCCGGCGGCGAGGCGATCGCCCGCCAGCTCGTGCACGGCAAGCGGTTCTTCATCGAGCACTTCGGCATCGAGACCAAGGGCGTCTGGCTGCCCGACTCCTTCGGCTACAACGCGGCCTACCCGCAGCTCGCCAAGCTGGCCGGCAACGAGTGGTTCCTCACCCAGAAGATCTCCTGGAACCAGACCAACACGTTCCCCCACCACACCTTCTGGTGGGAGGGCATCGACGGCACCCGCATCTTCACGCACTTCCCGCCGGTCGACACCTACAACGCCCGCTTCAGCGGCGAGGAGATGTCCCGCGCGGTCCGCCAGTACGCCGAGAAGGGCGCCGCCACCCGCTCGCTGGCCCCCTTCGGCTGGGGCGACGGCGGTGGCGGCCCCACCCGCGAGATCATGGAACGGGCCCGCCGCCTGAAGGACCTGGAGGGCTCCCCGCGGGTCGAGGTCGAGCACCCGGACGCCTTCTTCGCCAAGGCCCGCGCCGAGTACGAGGACGCCCCGGTCTGGGTCGGCGAGCTCTACCTGGAGCTGCACCGCGCCACCTACACCTCGCAGGCCCGCACCAAGCAGGGCAACCGGCGCAGCGAACACAAGCTGCGCGAGGCCGAGCTGTGGGCCACGACGGCCGCGCTGCACGCGCCCGGCTACCGCTACCCGCACGAGAAGCTCGACCGGCTCTGGAAGACGGTCCTGCTCCACCAGTTCCACGACATCCTGCCCGGCTCCTCGATCGCCTGGGTGCACCGCGAGGCCGAGGCCGAGTACGCCCGCGTCGCCGAAGAGCTGGAGGCGCTGACCACCGAGGCGGTCACTGCGCTGGGCGGCGGCACCGCCCGGGTCTTCAACACCAGCCCCTACGACCGCGCCGAGGTCGTCCGGGACGCCGCGGGCACCCCGGTCTACGTCGAGGTCCCCGCGAGCGGCAGTGCCCCGCTGACGGCCGCCGCCGAGGCCCCGCAGCCGGTGACCGTCGAGGGCCGGGTCATCGACAACGGACTGGTCCGGGTGGAGATCGCCGCGGACGGCACCCTGTCGTCCGTGTACGACCACCGGGCGGACCGCGAGGTCCTCGCCGGGCAGGGCAACCTGCTCCGCCTGCACACCGACCTCCCGAACTACTGGGACGCCTGGGACGTCGACAAGCACTACAAGAACCGGTACACGGACCTGCTCGACCCCTCGGAGATCACGGTCGCCGACGCGGACCCGCTGCTCGGCTCGATCCGGATCACGCGCCCGTTCGGCAACGGCTCGACGATCACCCAGACGGTCACCGTCCGCGCCGGCAGCCCCCGGATCGACTTCGAGACGGACATCGACTGGCACGAGGCCGAGAAGTTCCTCAAGGCCGGCTTCCCGGTGGACATCCGCGCCGCGCACTCCTCCGCCGAGATCCAGTTCGGCCACGTCCAGCGGCCCACGCACACCAACACCACCTGGGAGGCGGCCCGCTTCGAGGTCTCCGGCCACCGCTGGGTGCACCTCGCCGAGCCCGGCTACGGCGTCGCCGTCGTCAACGACTCGACGTACGGCCACGACGTCTCCCGCACGGTCCGCGAGGACGGCGGTACGACCACCACGGTCCGGCTCTCCCTGGTCCGCGCCCCGCGCGTCCCGGACCCCGGCGCCGACCAGGGCCGCCACCGCATCACCTACTCCCTGCTCCCCGGCGCGAGCATCGAGGACGCGGTCGCGGCGGGCTACGCCCTCAACCTCCCGCTGCGGGTGGCCGACGCGGCGGGCGAGCCGCAGCCGGTCGTCTCGGTGGACGGCGAAGGCGTGACCGTCGAGGCGGTCAAGCTCGCAGACGACGCCTCCGGCGATGTCGTGGTCCGGCTCTACGAGTCCCGGGGCGGCCGCGCGCAGGGCGTCCTGCGCACCGGCTTCCCGCTGGCCGGCGCCCAGGTGACCGACCTCCTGGAGCGCCCCCTGGAGGAAGCGGCCACCGACGGCGACAGCGTCTCCGTCGAGCTGCGCCCCTTCCAGATCCTGACCCTCCGGCTGCGCAGGAGCTGACCGGATGGCCATGCAACCCTGGTTCACCGACGCCAAGTTGGGGATCTTCGTGCACTGGGGCATCTACGCCGTCGACGGGGTCCAGGAATCCTGGTCCTTCTACGACGACATCGTGCCGCACGACCAGTACATGTCCCAGCTGGACCGCTTCACCGGCGCCCGGTACGACCCGAAGGCGTGGGCGGACCTGTTCGCCCGCGCCGGCGCGAAGTACGCCGTGCTGACGAGCCGTCACCACGACGGTGTGGCCCTGTGGGATACGGCGTACGGAGACCTCAACCTCGGCAAGGACTACCTCGGGCCGTATGCCGAGGCCCTGCGCGAGAAAGGCCTCAAGGTCGGCCTCTACTACTCGCACTCCGACTGGAACCACCCCGACTACGCCTCCACGCGCAAGCCGGGCCGCCCGCCGGAGCTGGAGGACAACCGCTACTCGGAGGTGGCGGCCGAACACGAGGACCTGGCCGCCTGGGAACGCTTCATCGCCTACCGGGACGGCCAGATGACGGAGCTGGCCTCCCGCTACCGGCCGGACCTGATGTGGTTCGACGGGGAGTGGGACCGCAGCGAGGAGCAGTGGCGGATCCCCGAACTCGCCGCGCTCGTCCGGTCGTACGTCCCTCATGTCGTCTTCAACGCGCGCATGCTCAGTGAGGGCGACTACGCGACGCCCGAGCAGGGTGCCCCCGTCGTGCCGCCGGACGGCCCCTGGGAGCTGTGCCTGACGATCAACGACTCGTGGGGCTACCAGCACCACGACCACAACCACAAGTCCCTCGCCCAGCTGATCCGCTACTTCACCGAGACCATCGGGGGCGGCGGCAACCTGCTGCTCGACGTCGGCCCCATGGAGGACGGCACCGTCCCGCAGCCGCAGGTCGAGCGCCTCGAAGGGCTGGGGGAGTGGATCCGCAGGCACGCGGAGGCGGTGTACGGGACCGGGCGCGGCCTGCCGGCCGGGCACCACTACGGTCCGAGCACCCTCTCCGCCGACCGGCGCACCCTCTACCTCACCCTGTTCGACGTCCCGCGCGCCGAGATCGGCGTCCGGGGCCTGGCGACGGCGGTCCGCAGGATCACCGTCCTTGGCACCGGCACCGAACTCGGCCACCGGGTGACCGGCGGACTGCACGAGGCGGTCGGCGTGCTGTGGATCGACCCGCCGGCCGCGGCCGACCTCGACCCGTACGCCACCGTCCTCGCCGTCGAACTGGACGGCGAACTGGAGCTGTACCGGGGATCCGGCCGGTTCTGAGGCGGTTCGCGCGGTAAGCCGGAATTTCTCATATGAAGAATTAAGAGAACGGTAAGTAGGCAGGTCACGGCGGTCTTTCGGGCTGCCGTGACCCTGTTGGTTCGCCTCGTGGACACCTTGAGTTCGCCTGACACCCCTGGGATGCGGGACGGCAGGGACGACAGAAAGGCATCACCGTGCGAGACCCGCGAATGTCAGCGATCGCCAAGGGGCTCAAGCGCCGGGGCCGGCTCATGGCGCAGGCGGTGAGCCCGCCGCGCAAGACCCTGGACGCCATCCCTACCCAGCGTCCGGCCCAGCGGCCGCAGCAGGCGTCCGACGGTTATACGGCCCCACTCGCCCCGCGCCTGGTGGCGTCCCCGGCCTTCGTGCTGTCCTCGGTGCGCTCCGGGTCCACCCTGCTGCGGGTCCTGCTGAACAGCCACAGCCGGATCCGCGCCCCGCACGAGATGCACCTGCGCACGGTCCACGTCCGCATGTCCCGGGAGTTCACCGCGGACGCCATGAAGGAGCTCGCCCTCGACCGCGAGGAACTGGAGCACGTGCTGTGGGACCGGGTGCTGCACCTGGAGCTCAGCCGCAGCGGCAAGGACGTCATCGTCGACAAGACCCCGCCGAACACCCTCATCTGGCCCCGGCTGCACCGATGTTGGCCCGACGCCCGCTTCGTCCTGCTGCTGCGCCACCCCGGCGCCGTCATCCAGTCCCTGACCAGCCGCCGTGCCGAACCCGACCACGAGGCGATCCGCGCCGAGGTCCTGGGCTACGCGGAGAAGCTCGAAGAAGCCCGCCAGGGCCTCACCGGCGCCCATGTGATCACGTACGAGGACCTCACCGCCGACCCGGAGCGGGTCACCCGCGGCCTGTGCGCATACCTCGGCGTCCCGTGGGAGAGCGGCATGCTCGACTACGGCAAGCAGGACCACGGCACGTTCCGGCCGAAGCTCGGCGACTGGAGCAAGGAGATCAGGTCCGGCCGCATCCAGGCCGCCCGCCAGGCCGACCCGACCGCCGAACTCCCGCCTCGGCTCGCCGAGATAGCGAAGGCGTGGGGATACCCGGTCTAGGCATCCCCACGCCGTCGGTCCCGATGCTCAGCCGGTGAAGCCGGCCGTGATCGAGGTGAACTGCCAGTCGCTCTGACTGATCCCGGAGCAGTTGCTCACCACTCCGCCGCCGGCGCAGCCACGGTCCCGGTTCGCCGCCCAGAACGCGAGCCGGGCGATGTGGTGCGAGTTCCCCCAGTCACGGATCTGCGTCCAGATCGCCGGAGTGGTGTTCTCCTGCTGGTCGGACAGGCCGTTCATGCCGGAGATCCCGATGTGCGCGTAGGCCGTCGCGTCGTCCCAGCCGAACGTGGACTTCAGCTTGGTCTTCAGCCCCTCGGCCGCGGCGACGGTGTTGCCGTACATGTCGGAACCGCCGCCGAAGTCGAACGGCATGATCGTGAAGACGTCGATGTCGGCGCCGATCGACTGAGCCTGTTCGATCAGCCGGTTGCCGTAGTACGTCGGACCGGTGGTGGACGTCCCGAAGGTGACGATCGTCTTCAGGCCGGAGTTGTTGGCCTTGACCGTCTTCAGGGCGGTCAGGATCTTCGCCTGCACGGCCTCGTTCTCGAACTCGTCGGTGTTCTCGATGTCCATGTCGACGGACTTGAGACCGTAGGCGTCGATCACCTTCTGGATCGCCGCGGCCAGCGCGCTCGCGGAGGAGCAGTTGGCGCCGAGCTTGCTGCCCTGCCAGCCGCCGAACGACGGTGTGACGTCACCGCCGGCCGCCCGGATCTGGTTGATCGCGGTCTGGTCGGCGCCGCCGGTCAGCGCCCGGCTGCCGTCCCAGGCCGGCGTGCAGCCGCCCGAGTCAAGCACGAAGGCCATGGTGAAGTTCTTGATGCCGGTCGCGCTCATCACCGTGGACGGGTTCGGCGGATCCCCCCAGCCCTCGTAGAGGTAGGGCGCGGCCTGCTTGAAGCCGGTCCCGCCGCCGCTGCCCGCGCTCGTGGTCACGGACACGGAGTTGGACGCGGCCGACACGTTCCCGGCCGCGTCCCGCGCCTTCACCGTGAACGTGTACGCCGTACTGGCCGCCAGCCCGCTCACCGTGCCGGAGGTCCCGGAGACGCTCGTCGCCAGGGTCGACCCGCGGTAGATGTCGTACGCCGTCACCCCGACGTTGTCCGTCGAGGCCGACCACGACAGGGACACGCTCGACGAGGTCTTCCCGGTGGAGGTGAGGTTCGTGGGTGCGGTGGGCGCCTGCGTGTCGGAGCTGCCGCCGGGCCCGTCGAGGCTGATGTCGTCCGCGTAGTACGTCCCCTGGGCGTACCACCCGTGGACGTAGATCTGGGCGCTGGTCTGCGAGGCCCCGGTGGTGAAGGAGACGCTCAGCTGGCTGAACTGGGACGCCGAGGTCGTCCAGGTGGAGGCGCCGCCGGTCACCCCGAGATAGACGTACGAGCCGCGGACCCAGCCGCTGAGCGAGTACGTCGTGTTGGGCTGCACGGCGACGGTCTGCGTGCACTGGGCGGTGTCACTGGAACTCGGGGCCCCCGCGAGCGCCTTGGAGCCGCTGTGCACGGGGGAGGACACGACCGAGCCGAGGTTCCCGGTGCAGGACCACGGCGAGAGACTCCCCGACTCGAAACCGGGGTTGGAGAGGATGTTGGCCGCCTGCGCGGTACCGGGCAACGCGATGGCCCCGGCGAGCGCGAGAGCGGCGGACCCGAGCAGGGCGAATATCCGACGTCTGGAACGTCTGAGCGAGTTGCGCACACGATCTCCCTGAAGGAATGGGGGTGTTCGGGAGTGCACGAAAGTGCAGGGGGGTGCGCAACCAAGTTGGTATGGACCAATGAACCTGTCAAGGTGACGAACGGAAATTGGTCCATACCGGTGAGGTGACTTACCTGGGGGCGCGGGGAACTGCGCGAGCAACCACGTACAACCCGCACCCGGCCGACAACCTAGAGCGGCATCACCGCAGCCGCAGCGTCGACAGACTCCACTTCCATGGGCAACGCCGGCGCCAACACCACGTCGGCCTCCTCCCGGGCCACCGGCCCGCTCGGCAGCACGTGCCGCGGCCCCGACACCACCGCGTAGTCCTGCCCCAGGAACGGCGGCTCGATCACCCCGGGGTCCTCGCCCAGCGCCAACTGCACCGCGGCCCACGGCGCGTTGACCCCGCAGAGCGACAGCTGGTGCAACCCGCCCGCCGGCCGCGTGTTGACATCGAGCAGCACGGGCTGGTCGCCGTACATCCGGAACTGGATGTTGGACAGGTAGTGCAGCCCGAAGCCCTCGGCGATGATCCGCGCCGGCTTCAGCCACTGCTCGTCGAGGGTGAACCCGCGCCGGCGGCCCTTCTTGGTGCGGCCCACGGTCAGGCGGACCCGGTTGTCGGGCCCGGTGAGGCAGTCGACGGACACCTCCGGCTCCTCCAGCCGCGGCATCACCAGCCAGTCCACCGGCTGGTCGGCGCGGCGCAGCGCGTCCACGACCATGTCGAGTTGGACGTACGGCCCCGGGAACCCGTTGAGGTGAAAGAGCGAGAAGGGGGCGCGTGTGATCACCCGGAAGCCCACACCACCCGCACCGGCGGCCGGCTTGAAGCACGCCTTGTGCCCGTCGGCCTCCAACTCCTCGACCGCGGCGACCAGTTCGTCCGCCGTGCGGACCCGCGACCAGGGCGGCACCGGGACCCCCACCGAGCTCACCGCCTCGTACGCGGTCGCCTTGTCCTCGAAGACCGCGGTCGCCTCCGGCGTCGGCGCCAGCAGGGCCGTACCGACCGACTCGAAGTCGGCCCGGTGGGCGACGATCGCCGACTGGTGCAGCCGGGGCACGAAGACGTCGATGCCGCGGCGCTGGCACTGGTCGAGGGCGTACTCGACGTAGCCGGCCGGGGACAGGCCCTCCGGCTCCAGGTCGGCGGTGTCGGCGGCGGCCAGCACGGGGGAGTCGGCGTCACCGTGCGTCGCGTGGATCTCGACCGCCCGGTCGCTGGGATTTCTCCGCAGCTGATCCATGAAGAACACGTTCTCCGCGTACGTGCGGTTGAGCCAGACGCGTACGCGAGAGCGCATTAAAGCCGCCTTTCGGGGTTTTCGGGCAGGGGTCAGCGTGCCCGTGCCCGGGCAGGGTGGTTGGAGGGTCACCAAACCGCCCTGGACGAAGGGAAGTTCGTGGCGGTGGTGTTGGGGGGATCATACGGCTTTCAAGGGGCCCCGCGTGCAACGCCAGTGTTACGGATTTCCCCGTACTGTCCACGCGCGTTTTCCTGCACCGTCCGCGCCGGTTTCCTTGACGGCCCGAAAGCGGTCCGAAGCCGGCCCGGGACCGCCTCGGGACCGGTCGGGTGACGGCCGACAGGCCCCTGGACAGGCGGTCTTGTTCCCGGCCCCCGAAGTGTGTTGTGGTGGGGGCCGACGACATGATCGGAAGGGGTACGGGGTGGAGTCCACGGCCGGTGCCGGGCAACTGCTGGCCATCAGCGACCTGCACATCTCGTACCCCGAGAACCGCGAGCTCGTCGAGAAGATGCGCCCGGAGACGGACGAGGACTGGCTGATCGTCGCCGGGGACGTCGCGGAGACCGTCGCCGACATCCGCTGGACGCTGGAGACCCTCGCCGGCCGCTTCTCCAAGGTGCTGTGGGCGCCCGGCAACCACGACCTGTGGACCCACCCCAAGGACCCGGTCACCCTGCGCGGAGTCGCCCGCTACGAGCACCTCGTCGACCTCTGCCGGGAACTGGGCGTGGTCACCCCCGAGGACCCGTACCCGCTCTGGGAGGGCCCGGGCGGCCCGGTCGTCGTGGCACCGCTGTTCCTGCTGTACGACTACTCCTTCCTGCCGGCCGGCTGCGCCACCAAGGAGGAGGGCCTCTCCTACGCGCACGGCACCGGCATCGTCTGCAACGACGAGTACCTGCTGCACCCCGACCCGTACCCGACGCGCGAGGACTGGTGCCGGGCCCGGGTCGAGGCCACCGAGCGCCGGCTCGCCGAGCTGCCGGAGGACCTGCCGACCGTGCTGGCGGGGCACTATCCGCTGGACCGGCACCCCACCGACGTGCTCTGGTACCCCGAGTTCGCCATGTGGTGCGGCACCACCCGCACCGCCGACTGGCACCGCCGGTTCCGCGTCGCAGCCATGGTCTACGGTCATCTGCACATCCCCCGGACCACCTGGCACGACGGGGTCCGCTTCGAAGAGGTCTCCGTGGGATACCCCCGCGAGTGGCGCAAGCGTTCCGGGGAACCGGGCCGGCTGCGCCGAATTCTGCCGATGGAGGTCGGAACCGGTGATCGAGGAGCTGCTCCCGGACTCGGTGGTGGCCGTGGAGATGCTCGGTGACGAGGCGATCCGCGAGGCCCCGCTCTACCCCGAGGAGGCGGCGCTGGTCGCCCGGGCGGTGCCCAAGCGCCGCCGTGAGTTCTCCGCGGTGCGCGCCTGTGCCCGCAGTGCCATGGAGAAGCTCGGAGTCCCGCCGCAGCCCGTCGTGAGCGGCGAGCGCGGCGCTCCGCGCTGGCCGGACGGGCTGGCCGGCAGCATGACCCACTGCGACGGCTACTGCGCCGCCGCCCTGGTCCGCGCCACCGACCTGGCCTCCCTCGGCATCGACGCCGAACCGCACGCCGCGCTCCCCGAGGGCGTCGCCGAGTCGGTGTCGCTGCCCGCCGAGCAGCAGCGGCTCGCCCTGCTCGCGGCCGAGC
The DNA here is from genome assembly GCF_042720695.1 of Streptomyces sp. NPDC058457. Lineage (NCBI taxonomy): Bacteria > Bacillati > Actinomycetota > Actinomycetes > Kitasatosporales > Streptomycetaceae > Streptomyces > Streptomyces sp. NPDC058457. The sequence continues at coordinate 14,919 of NZ_JBHXLU010000082.1, forward strand.
GGCCCGGCGTGCACTGGGACCGCCTGCTGTTCAGCGCCAAGGAATCCGTCTACAAGGCGTGGTTCCCCCTCACCGGGAAGTGGCTGGACTTCATGGAAGCCGACATCGAGCTCGTCCCGGAGCCCGGTGAGCGGCCGCACGGCATCCTGCGCGCCCGTCTCCTCGTCCCCGGCCCGGAGGTCGGCGGGCGGCGGCTGCAGGCCTTCGAGGGCCGCTGGAGCGTGGGGCACGGCATACTGACCTCGGCCGTGGTCGTGCCGCACCCCTGACGCGCCACGCCGGCTCAGGTGGGTGGACACCAGTCGTGCAGCAGCCGGAAGAACGCCTCCTCGTTGCCGGCCAGTCCGGCCCCGGCCAGCGCCTCCTCGGCCTCGGCGAGCACGGCCGGCGGCACCACGAAGGGGCGAGGGGCGTCCGGCGGCCCGTCGAAGGCCGCGCGCACGGTGTGCAGCAGCCGCAGATAGGCCTGGACGGCGGCGCGTTCACGGTCGGTCAGTACGGCGGTGTGCATCGGTCGGCTCTCCCCGTCGGTCGTCGAGGTCACGCGCCCGGACGGCGCGGGCACACCGTGTGTGCGGTGCGCACCCCCCAGCTTGCCGGTCGCCACTGACAACGCCCCCGTGCCAGGCCTCGGTTCGCTCGCTTAGCGGAGGTGAAACCTCACCGAAACTCCCCGGGGAAATGTCTTCCTACCCTGGAAGGAGAGGAATCCGGCCGGGCCGCAGCGCGCCCGGGACAGCGGGGGAGGCCGAGCCGTGCCAGAAGCGGTGCCCAACCGTCCGCAGCGCACCGCGCACCTGCGCCCGGTGGGCGACGGGGAACTCGAGGCGCGCCACCGGGTCGTGCACGGCTACCGGCGTGCCTACCGCATCGCCGGTGACGGTCCCGCCCTGGTCCTCATCCACGGCATCGGGGACTCCTCGGCGACCTGGGCACGACTCATCCCCGACCTCGCCCGCACCCACACCGTGATCGCCCCCGACCTGCTCGGCCACGGCGAGTCGGACAAACCGCGGGCCGACTACTCGGTCGCCGCCTACGCCAACGGGGTGAGGGATCTGCTGACCACCCTGGGCATCGAGTCCGCGACCCTCGTCGGGCACTCGCTCGGCGGGGGAGTCGCGATGCAGTTCGCCTACCAGTTCCCCGAGCGCACCGAACGGCTCATCCTGGTCAGCGCGGGCGGGGTGGGCCGCGAGGTCAACCCGGTGCTCCGGCTCGTCTCGCTCCCCGGCGCCCATCTGATGCTGTCCGCGCTGCGGCTGCCCGGTATGCGCCTCCAGGTGGGCCTGGCCGTACGCCTGCTGAGGCTGCTGGACACCGGCCTCGGCCAGGACGCCCCGGAACTGCTCACCCTGGTCGACGCGCTCCCCGACGAGACCTCCCGCAACGCCTTCATCCGTACCCTGCGCGCGGTCGTCGACTGGCGCGGCCAGGTCGTCACCATGCTGGACCGCTGCTATCTCACCGAGGGCATGCCGACCATGCTCCTGTGGGGCGACCGCGACAGCGTGGTCCCGGTACGGCACGCCCATCGCGCCCGCGAGGCGATGCCCGGCGCCCGGCTGGAGATCTTCGAGGGCGCCGGGCACTTCCCGTTCCACGCCGACCCGGCCCGGTTCGTCGCCCTGGTCCAGGAGTTCACCGCCACCACCGCCCCGGCGGACTGGAGCCGTGAGCACTGGCGCACTCTGCTCCTCGACGGCCGCCCCGACGCCGGCCACGGCCCGGCCGCACAGCAGGACCTGCGCGAGGCGAGCGAGCGCAGCGCCACCTGAGCCGGTGCCGCGCCGGTCGCGGCCCCGAGGCTGCGACGCCTACTTCCCGAGGTACCCCAGCGACACCTCGATGCGGCCCGCCACGTCGTGCCGCCGCACCGGCCCGCGCAGGGCCGAACCCGCGAGCCAGGTCCGGCACTTGCTGGCCAGCAGCAGCCCGAAGGTCTCCGCGTCCCGTTCCTCGGCCCGGTCGAAGCGGGTCCGGGCGGCCACCCGCTGGACGGCGGCCTGCAGCGCGGCCTGGTCGGCCTCGGTACCGGTGCCCGTAACGGCGCCGGTGGCCGTGCCGAGGAGCCGCGCGGCCACCCCGACCCCCTCCACGTCGTGGCCGCAGTGCTCGGCGTGCATGTGCCACAGTTCGTGGCCGAGGATCACCAACTGGTGGTCGGGCACGGTACGTTCCTCGACGACGACCAGGTCGCGGTCGGCCAGGTCGAGCCAGAGCCCGCTGGCCGTGCCGGGCGGGAAGACCGCCGTACGGAACTGGACGGGACGGCCGCGGCGGCGGCCCAGCGCGTCACACAGCGCCCGGTACAGCTCCTGCGGCGGCGCGGGCGCGGGCAGGGTCAGCTCCCCGACCAGCTCACCGCTCAGCCGGCGCATGTCCCTGCCGATGCCCACTCTTCTCCCTCGGCTCACGACTCTCGGCTCACGACTCGGGTCGCTTGACGCTCTCCAGGAGCATGTCCAGCCATTCCGCGACCTTGTCCCGGTGCTGGTCGGTGGGCAGCTGCGCGGCCCGCCAGGCGATGCCGCGCACCCCGTGGTCCTGCAGCAGCCGCTCCAGCGGGTCCTCGGCCGCCTCCGCCGCGGCCCGCTCCCGGTCGGCCAGCTTCTGCAGCAGCTCCTGCTCGACGCGCTGCAGGGCGCCGGCGAGGGCCTCGGGGTCCTCGGCGGTGAGGAAGCCCGCGTGCACGCGGAAGAAGCGCTGGAGGGCGTCGCAGTGCTCCATGGTCGGCCGCCGGTCACCGTTGATCAGGGCGCCGGCCTGCTGCCGGGACATGCCCGCGCCGTCGGCGATCTCCTGCTGGGTGTGCTTTCGGCCGTTCGGCTTGAGCCGGGTGCGGCGCAGCAGGTCGAGGCGTTGCAGGAAGCGGGCCTGGACATCGGGCTCGCCCGCCGGGCGGCCGGTCAGCAGGGCCCGGACCACGGGCTCGGGGACACCGCAGGCGAAGGAGAGCCGTCCGACGTGGAAGACCTCGGCGTGCGGCACGCCCAGCCGGTCGGCGAGCGCGGTGACGCGGGCGACGGCGGCCGGCAGCTGGGCGGTCGCCGCGGCGCCCGGATCCTCGTAGCCATCCGTCACCGACAGAACTCCTACGTCTCTCAGGGGAATCAGGGGAATCAGGGGCTTCTCACAGGCACTGCCGTGAACCTCCCGGCATGAACCCCCCGGAGATTAGCGGGTCGTTCGAACTCACATCCAGGGCTCGCCACAACTGTGGCCAATTTCGGACGTCAACAGGCATGAAATGCCACGATAGTTGACATGACTCAGGGTGGGGCAGCAGGATCACATCGCCGCGAGAAGGCCGCATAGGCAAGAGGGGTGACCTCCCGATGGCATATCAGGCAGGTGGGCGGCGGCCGGTGCCGCGGCCCGTCCCCGAGGGCCTGGAGGCCCAGGCGTATCTCCAGGACTACGCGTTACTGCTGGACGCGGTCCCCTTCCCGTCCCTGGTGGTGGACCACCGCTGGGACGTGGTGCTGGCCAACGGCGCGTTCGAGACACTTTTCCGGGAGGTCGCCCCGCATCCGACCGCGATGCCCGGGGACAACTTCCTGCGCTTCGTCCTGTTCCACCCGGATGCCGGAGCGGTCCTCGGCGCCCACGAGGCGGGCTGGTGCCTGCCGATGCTGGCGCAGTTCAAGACCACCCTGGAGCAGTACGGCCACGACCACGAACTCCAGTCGATCCGCCGGGAGATCGCCCAGGACCCCATCATGGAGGCCGCCTTCCGGCAGGGCCTGCCGCACTGGCTGCGCGTGGTCGGCGAGGACGGCGCACAGCTCGACGGAGCCGTGCGGCCGCTGCTGCACCCGGACCCGCTGCTGGGCGCCACCGAGTGCCGGGTCGTCGGTGAAACCCCCAAGACCCTCCAGGACATGGGCTACGCGCGTTACACCCTGGTGCTGCGCGCCGTCCCCCGCCCCGCCGCCCCGCGCCGCTCCCGCCGGCCCGGCGGCCTGGGCGCCCATCTGACCGTCGTCCCGGCCCCCGAAGGCTGACCCGGCACCGTCGGCGTTCAGGTCGCCGACGGCGCCGGGCCGGAAGCCCGCGACGTCCCGACCGCCGCCTCGCCCCTGCCCCTGCTCAGGCGCCTGCCGCGCCGCTGCCCCGGCCCCGTCTCAGCCGCCCGCCACGACCAGGACCAGCGGCACGCCCCGGCACGGCACCAGCCGCACCCCGCCGAACGTGCCCGGCCGCCCGCTCTCCAGGACGGCCGCGAAGTCCGGCCCCTTGGTCAGCGAACCGGCCAGCTGTGCCGGGTCCGCCGACGCCGCCACCCGGCCGCGGGCGTTGACCAGCCGCGCGGGTCCGGGCAGCTCGCGCAGCAGCGGCAGCGCGGCCGCCTCGAAGTGCCGCAGATACACGTCGGCGGCGGCCACGCCCAGGAACCGGCCGCCCGCCTCCACCGGCGCCGACAGCGTGAGGCTGTACTCGTCCGAGCAGAGGTAGTCGACGTACGGCCCGGCCACCGCCCGCCGCCCGGTGTCCCGGGGCAGCGCGAACCAGTCCCAGTGCGTGTAGTCCGAGTAGGCCGAGGTACGCGGGTCGAGGTCGAGGAGCAGCGGCCGTACGTCCCCGCAGGCGTCGCTCTGCCACCACTCCAGCCAGGCCGGGACGTCGGCCAGCACCCCGGGTGCGGCCACGAACCCGACACCGGAGACCAGCTCCTGCCGGGCCAGCCGCAGATGCAGCCCGGGCCGGAGCGCGGCCAGGTCCGCGGTCACCGGCCGGCGGCCCTGCGCGGCCACCCGGGCCAGCAGCGCGGCCGTGTCGGCGCGGGTGGCCGCGACGGCGTCGAACACCGACTCCAGGGCATGGCCGACCCGCGCGGCCACGTACTCCTCGGCGGCGTCGAGCGTGGCCGTCGACGGGCCGGAGGGGACGGTGCTGCGGCTCATGGTGCCCTCCAGCGGACGGGGGAGCGGGCGCGGCGCGGCTACAGGGCCAGCCGCAGGGCGATGAGCCGTGCCGTCGAGTCCCGTACGCACCGCTCGGCCAGCTCCCTGGCCGGTGCGTGCGCCCCATCCTGCACGGCGGAGATTACGGACCGGTGACGGTCCGCCACCTCTTCACGATATTCGTCGTCACCGAGCACAAGGCAGAGCAGCGCACCGATCTCCGTCTGGAGCGCGACCTGTTCCCGGGTGAGCCGGGCCGACTGGGCGGCGGCGGCCAGCTCCACGTGGAAGCGGCCGTACACCCGGCTGCGCGCCGCCGCGTCCGGCGCCCCGCGCAACTCCTCGGTGGTGCGCCGGAGCTGGTCGAGGTCGTGGTCCTCGGTGCGCTGCGCGGCGAGGTGGGCCGCGGTGCCGGACAGGGCCGCCCAGTGGTCGCCGAGGTCGCGCAGCTCCTCGGGGCTCCAGCCGCGCAGCCGCTCCGTGAGCCGCTCCAGGTCGGGCACCTCGGGGGAGGACACGAAGCTGCCGCCGCCCCGGCCCCGGCGGGTGACCACCAGACCCTGCTGGCGCAGTGCCATCAGCGCCTCCCGCAGGGTCACCGTGGACACCCCGAGCTGTCCGGCCAGCTCGGTCTCGCCGGGCAGCTGCTCCCCGTCGGCGAGCAGGCCGAGCTCGATGGCGTCGCCGATCCGGCGTACGACGGCGGCGACCCGGGCCCCGCTGTCCACCGGGGCGAAGACGGCCTTTCGGGCGCCGCCGTCCGTCTGGTGCTGTCTCACGGCCCACCACCCTATGCGTTGACCCAAGCTTTACCTCAGAAGGGTCTTGAGCTTTGAACTATGACTTCATATCTTTCCGGTCACCAGGTGCAACGCAAGAGAGCGGCAGAAAGGTTCCCGCCCATGGAGGCCAGCGCGATCCGGTTGCGGGATCTGCGGAAGTCGTTCGGCGACACGACCGCCGTGGCCGGGGTCGACCTGGAGATCCGGGACGGCGAGTTCTTCTCGATGCTCGGCCCCTCCGGATCCGGCAAGACCACCGTCCTGCGCATGGTCGCCGGCTTCGAGAGCCCCACCTCGGGCACGATCGAACTCGCCGGGCAGGACGTCACCCGCCGCGCCCCCTTCGAACGGGACGTGCACACCGTCTTCCAGGACTACGCCCTGTTCCCGCACATGACCGTCGAGCAGAACGTCGCCTACTCCCTCAAGGTCCGCCGGGTCCCCAAGGCCGAACGCCTGGTCCGGGCCCGCAAGGCCCTCGCCGAGGTCCGCCTCGAAGGCTTCGGCACCCGCCGCCCCTCCCAGCTCTCCGGCGGCCAGCGCCAGCGCGTCGCCCTCGCCCGAGCCCTCGTCGGCCGCCCCCGCGTCCTGCTCCTCGACGAGCCCCTCGGCGCCCTCGACCTCAAGCTGCGCGAGCAGATGCAGATCGAACTCAAGGCGCTGCAACGCGAGGTCGGCATCACCTTCGTCTTCGTCACCCACGACCAGGAGGAGGCCCTGACCATGAGCGACCGCGTCGCCGTCTTCCACCAGGGCCGCATCGAACAGGTCGGCACCCCCGCCGAGATCTACGAACGCCCCGCCACCACCTTCGTCGCCTCCTTCGTCGGCACCTCCAACCTGCTCACCGGCGAGGCCGCCCTGCGCGTGCTCGGCGAGAGCGGCACCCACAGCATCCGGCCCGAGAAGATCCGGGTCCTGAAGGAGACCGCCGACCCGGACGAGGAGGGGCACGCCACCGCCGTGGGCACCGTCGCCGAGGTGGTCTACCTCGGCGACGCCACCCGCTTCCTGGTCGACCTGGACGGCGGCGGCCGGCTCACCGCGCTCCAGCAGAACCTCGACACCTCCGCCGAGGACGTCGCCGCCTACCGCGGCACCCGCGTCCGGCTGCGCTGGCAGCGCCGGCACACCGTCCACGTCCCCGACTGACCCGCCGTCCCTCATGTCTGGATCCGCCGTCCCTCACGTCATGGAGTACGCCGTGCGCCTCACCCGTCCCCTCACCGCGGCCGCCTTCGCCGCGCTGCTGCTGGCCGCCACCGCCTGCGGCTCCTCCGGCTCCGGCTCCTCGACCGGCCTCAACCCGCCCGACCTCAAACCCCTCGCCAAGCTCGGCAAGTCCGAGGGCGAGGTCAACCTGATCGCCTGGGCCGGCTACGTCGAGGACGGCTCCGACGACCCCAAGGTGGACTGGGTCACCGACTTCGAGAAGCAGACCGGCTGCCAGGTCAACTCCAAGGTCGCCGCAAGCTCCGACGAGATGGTCAAGCTGATGAAGACCGGCCAGTACGACGCCGTCTCCGCCTCCGGCGACGCCTCCCTGCGCCTGATCGCCTCCGGCGACGCAGCCCCGGTCAACACCAAGCTCGTACCGAACTACAAGGACATCTTCAGCGGCCTGAAGAACGGCGCCTGGAACTCGGTCAAGGGCCAGATGTACGGCATCCCGCACGGCCGCGGCGCCAACCTGCTGATGTACAACACCCAGAAGGTCAGCCCCGCCCCCACCTCCTGGTCCGCCGTCTTCGACGACGCCGGCACGTACAAGGGCCACGTCACCGCCTACGACTCGCCGATCTACATCGCCGACGCGGCCCTCTACCTCAAGGCCACCAAGCCCGAGCTGAAGATCAAGGACCCCTACGCGCTCGACCAGAAGCAGTTCGACGCGGCCGTCGCCCTGCTGAAGAAGCAGAACGCGGACATCGGCGAGTACTGGAGCGACTACCTCAAGGAGATCTCCGCCTTCAAGAGCGGCGACTCCGTGGTCGGCACCACCTGGCAGGTCATCGCCAACCTGGCCGCCGACGAGGGCGCGAAGGTGAAAGCCTTCGTACCCAAGGAGGGTTCCACCGGCTGGTCCGACACCTGGATGGTGTCCGCCAAGGCCAAGCACCCCAACTGCGCCTACCAGTGGCTGAACTGGATCGTCTCCCCGAAGGTCAACGCCGAGGTCGCCGAGTACTTCGGCGAGGCCCCGGCCAACGCCAAGGCGTGCGAGCTGACCAGCGACAAGAACTTCTGCACCACCTACCACGCGGCCGACGAGACCTACTGGAAGAACATCGCCTTCTGGAACACGCCCATCGAGCAGTGCCTGGACGGCCGCACCGACGTCAAGTGCGTGCCGTACGCCAAGTGGGTGCAGGCCTGGACCGAGATCAAGGGCTGACCCATGGCCCTGCTCACCCGGACCGCGGGGGCGCTGCACCGGCGCCCCCGGCTCCGCCTCGCCCTGCTGCTGACCGCCCCGCTGCTGTGGCTGGCCGTGCTCTACCTCGGCTCGCTGGGCGTGCTGTTCGTCTCCGCGTTCTGGACGACGGACTCCTTCACCTCCGAGGTCGTCAAGGTCTGGTCGACCGACAACTTCCACGAGCTGTTCACCACGCCGGTGTTCCGGCAGGTGATCCTGCGCAGCGTCGGCGTCGCCCTCGCGGTGACCGCCCTGTGCGCGGTGATCGCCTTCCCGGTCGCCTTCTACACGGCCAGGGTCGCCAAGCCGAGCCGGCGCCCGCTCCTCGTGGTCGCCATCCTCACGCCGCTGTGGGCGAGTTACCTGGTGAAGGTGTACGCGTGGCGGCTGATTCTCTCGGAGGGCGGTCTCGCCGACTGGCTGCTGAAGCCGCTCGGGCTGAGCGGGCCCGGCTTCGGACTGCCGGCCACCGTGCTGACCCTGACCTACCTGTGGCTGCCGTACATGATCCTGCCGATCCACACCGCGCTGGAGCAGCTGCCCGACAACCTGCTGGACGCGTCGGCCGACCTGGGCGCCCGCGCCGGGCGGACCTTCCGGTCCGTGGTGCTGCCGATGGTGCTGCCGTCGGTCGCCGCCGGATCGGTGTTCACGTTCTCGCTCAGCCTCGGCGACTACATCACCGTGCAGATCGTCGGCGGCAAGACCCAGCTCATCGGCAACCTCGTCTACGCCAACATCGAACTCAACCTGCCCATGGCCGCCGCGCTCGCCACCGTACCCGTCGTCGTCATCGTGCTGTATCTGCTGGCGATGCGGCGGACGGGGGCGTTGAGCAGCCTCTGACAACAGGGTGCTATGTCACATGTCACACATGACACTCTCCCGGTCCGCCCGTATCGCCATCCGCGTCGCCGCCGCCCTGGGCTTCGCCGTCATCTACGTCCCCCTGCTCCTCGTCCTCGTCAACTCCCTCAACCCCGACCGCAGCGCGAGCTGGCCGCCGCCCGGCCTGACCACCCGCTGGTGGTCGGCCGCCTGGCACAGCCTGGGCGCCCGCGAGGCCCTGTGGACCTCGGTGAAGGCCGGGCTCGGCGCCACCGCGATCGCCCTGGTGCTCGGCACCCTGATCGCCTTCGCGGTCGCCCGGTACCGCTTCTTCGGCCGGGACGCCCTGTCCTTCGTGGTCGTCCTGCCGATCGCCCTGCCCGGCATCGTCACCGGCATCGCCCTCAATTCGGCGTTCAGCACGGTCCTGGAGCCGCTCGGCGTCGGGCTCGGCCTGTTCACCGTGGTCGTCGGACACGCCACCTTCTGCGTGGTGATCGTCTTCAACAACGTAGTCGCCCGGCTGCGCCGCACCTCGGGCACCTACGAGGAGGCGGCGGCCGACCTGGGCGCCGACACCTTCCGCGCGTTCGTCGACGTCACCTTCCCGCTGGTGCGCTCGGCGCTGCTCGCGGGCGGACTGCTCGCCTTCGCGCTCTCCTTCGACGAGATCGTGGTCACCACCTTCACCGCCGGACCGGGCGTCCAGACCCTGCCCCTGTGGATCTTCGACAACATGACCCGCCCGCAGCAGGCACCGGTGGTGAACGTGGTGGCGGCCGTGCTCGTACTGCTGTCCGTCGTCCCGATCTACGTTGCGCAAAGACTGTCGGCGGACACGGCGACCGCCAGCCGGGTCTGATCCTCTTCCGAGATGTTACGCAAAAGACTTGCGAAACTTGCGCTAGTCTTGCGGGCATGACGCGACGACTTGCGGAAGTGGCCAAAAAGGTCGGGGTAAGCGAGGCCACGGTCAGCCGGGTGCTCAACGGCAAGCCGGGGGTGTCCGAGGCGACCCGGCAGGCGGTGCTGTCGGCCCTCGACGTGCTCGGCTACGAGCGCCCGACCCAGCTGCGCGGTGAACGCGCCCGGCTCGTCGGTCTGGTCCTGCCCGAGCTGCAGAACCCCATCTTCCCGGCGTTCGCCGAGGTCATCGGCGGCGCCCTGGCCCAGCTCGGCCTCACGCCGGTGCTGTGCACGCAGACCAAGGGCGGGGTCTCCGAGGCGGACTACGTGGAGTTGCTGCTGCAACAGCAGGTGTCCGGCGTGGTGTTCGCCGGCGGGCTCTACGCCCAGGCCGAGGCGCCGCACGACCACTACCGGCTGCTCGCCGACCGCAACATCCCGGTGGTGCTGGTCAACGCGGCCATAGAGCACCTCGGCTTCCCTGGCGTGTCCTGCGACGACGCGGTGGCCGTGGAGCAGGCCTGGCGGCACCTGGCCTCGTTGGGGCACGAGCGCATCGGCCTGGTCCTCGGCCCCGGCGACCACGTCCCCTCGGCCCGGAAACTGGCCGCCGCGCGGGCGATCGGCGACGTGCCCGACGAGTTCGTGGCCCGCGCGATCTTCTCCATCGAGGGCGGTCACGCGGCCGCGTCCCGGCTCATCGACCGGGGTGTCACCGGCATCATCTGCGCCAGCGACCCCCTCGCCCTGGGTGCCGTCCGCGCGGCCCGCCGCAAGGGGCTCGAGGTCCCGGCCCGCGTCTCGGTCGTCGGCTACGACGACTCCGCGTTCATGAACTGCACCGAACCCCCGCTCACCACCGTCCGCCAGCCGATCGAAGCCATGGGCCGGGCCGCCGTCGAACTCCTGAACGCTCAGATCGGCGGCACGGTCGTGCCGGCGGAGGAGCTGCTGTTCGAGCCGGAGCTGGTTGTCAGGGGGTCGACCGCGCAAGCGCCGAAAGCCTGAGGCGTAGCAGATCCAATCTGCTGTCGAATAATTACAGATTCTGCGTGACATCTTGCGCGGCGGTGCTGCCGGTGCTTGAGTGTGCGGCGCCCACCGGTCCCGGTGCGGCGCCCAACTGCTCCTGTTCTGGGGGGTCCACCGATGTCCAGCACCGGGTTCCGCCGTGCTCTCGTCGCGTTCGGCGTCTGTTCCTCGCTCGCACTCTCCGCCTCGGCCTGCGGGTCGAGCGGCGACGACGCGGGGAGCGGCAAGACGCGCATCACCGTCAACTGCGAGCCGCCGAAGAGCGCCAAGGTCGACCGGTCGTTCTTCGACCAGGACATCGCCGGCTTCGAGAAGAAGAACCCGGACATCGACGTCGTCGCGCACGACGCGTTCCCCTGCCAGGACCCGAAGACCTTCGACGCCAAGCTGGCCGGCGGCCAGATGGAAGACGTCTTCTACACCTACTTCACCGACGCCAAGCACGTCGTGGACATCAACCAGGCGGCCGATCTCACGCCGTACCTCAAGGAGCTCAAGAGCTACGACACCATCCAGAAGCAGCTGCGGGACATCTACACCGTCGACGGCAAGGTCTACGGCATCCCGCGCACCGGCTACTCGATGGGCCTGATCTACAACCGCAAGCTCTTCCAGCAGGCCGGCCTCGACCCCGACCAGCCGCCGACCACCTGGGACGAGGTCCGCGCCGACGCCAAGAAGATCGCCGCGCTCGGCAGCGGGACCGTCGGATACGCCGACTACAGCGCCCAGAACCAGGGCGGCTGGCACTTCACCGCGGAGATGTACTCGCAGGGCGGCGACGTGGTGTCGGCCGACGGCAAGTCGGCGACCGTCGACACCCCCGAGGGCCACGCGGTCCTGCAGAACCTGCACGACATGCGCTGGACCGACAACTCGATGGGCAGCAAGCAGCTCCTCATCATCAACGACGTGCAGCAGATGATGGGTTCGGGCAAGCTCGGCATGTACCTCTCCGCGCCGGACAACATCCCGATCCTGGTCAAGGAGAAGGGCGGCAACTACAAGGACCTCGCCCTCGGCCCGATGCCCGGCGGCAAGGGCACCCTCATCGGCGGCGACGGCTACATGTTCAACAAGAAGGACACCCCGGCCCAGATCCGCGCCGGCCTCAAGTGGCTCGACTCCATGTTCCTCACCCCCGGTGACGGCTTCCTCGGCGACTACGCCCGCGCCAAGAAGAACAACGCGCCCGTCGGCCTGCCCGAGCCTCGCCTGTTCACCGGCGCCGCCGACGCCAAGGACCAGGCGGTCAAGAAGGCCAACGCCAACGTGCCGGTGGAGAACTACCAGGCGTTCCTGGACGGCAACCAGTCCCTGCAGATGAAGATCGAGCCGCCGGACGCCCAGCAGATCTACTCCGTCCTCGACGGCACCGTCTCCGCCGTCCTCACCAAGAAGGACGCCGACATCGACCAGCTCCTCAAGGACGCCAACGACAAGATCGACGGCATCCTGGCCCGGGGCTGACCACGATGACCAAGACGGCCGAGCACCGACCTGCCCCGGCGGCGGTCGGCGCCCGACAGGCCCCGGCGCCGCCCCCGGCAGGGGACCGGAGGCGGCGCCGGATCACCGACCAGGCCCGCGCCTACGGCTTCCTGCTCGGCGGACTGATCTGCTTCGCCCTGTTCTCCTGGTACCCGGCGATCCGCGCGGTCGTGATCTCCTTCCAGAAGTACACGCCCGGCTCGTCCGCCGAGTGGGTCGGCACCGCCAACTTCACCCGGGTCCTGCACGATCCCGAGTTCTCGGCGGCCTGGCGCAACACCCTGACCTTCACGCTGCTGGCCCTGCTGATCGGCTTCGCGATCCCGTTCGTGCTCGCCCTGGTCCTGAACGAACTGCGACACGCGAAGTCGTTCTTCCGGGTCGTGGTCTACCTCCCGGTGATGATCCCGCCGGTGGTCAGCGCCCTGCTGTGGAAGTGGTTCTACGACCCGGGAGCCGGCCTCGCCAACGAGACCCTGCGCTTCCTGCACCTGCCCACCTCGAACTGGACCAACGGCACCGGCACCGCGCTCATCTCCCTGGTGATCGTGGCCACCTGGGCCAACATGGGCGGCACCGTCCTGATCTACCTGGCCGCCCTCCAGCCCATCCCCGGCGAGCTCTACGAGGCCGCCGAGCTCGACGGCGCCAACCTGCTCCAGCGCATCCGGCACGTGACGATCCCTCAGACCCGGTTCGTCATCCTCATGCTGATGTTGCTTCAGATCATCGCCACCATGCAGGTGTTCACCGAACCGTTCGTCATCACGGGGGGCGGCCCCGAGAACGCCACGGTCACCGTGCTCTACCTGATCTACAAGTACGCGTTCCTCTACAACGACTTCGGCGGCGCCTGCGCGCTCAGCGTGATGCTCCTGGTGCTGCTCGGCATCTTCTCGGCCGGGTACCTGCGGCTGACCCGCTCCGGGGAGGACGGATGAGCAGCGCCACCCGCACCCTGATCTCGCCGGCGACGCTGGCCCGCCCGCGCGGCAGGGCGGTCTACTGGACCGTCTTCACCGGTGTCGTCGTCCTCTTCGCGCTCGCCTTCCTCTTCCCCGTGTACTGGATGGTGACCGGGGCGATGAAGTCACCGGACGAGGTCGCCCAGACCCCGCCCACCCTCGTCCCCAAGCACTGGCACCTGTCCGGCTACACCGACGCCTGGGACCTGATGCAGCTCCCGGAGCACCTGTGGAACACGGTGGTGCAGGCCGCCGGCGCCTGGGCCTTCCAGCTGGTGTTCTGCACGGCCGCCGCCTACGCCCTGTCCAAACTCAAACCGGCCTTCGGGAAGGTGATCCTCGGCGGCATCCTGGCCACCCTGATGGTCCCGGCCCAGGCCCTGGTCGTACCCAAGTACCTGACCGCCGCCGATCTCCCCTTCATCCACACCAGCCTGCTCAACGACCCGCTCGGCATCTGGCTGCCCGCGGTCGCCAACGCCTTCAACCTCTATCTCCTCAAGCGGTTCTTCGACCAGCTGCCCCGCGACGTGCTGGAGGCCGCCGAGATCGACGGCGCCGGAAAGCTGCGCATCCTCTGGTCCGTGGTCCTGCCCATGTCCCGTCCGGTCCTCGGGGTGGTGTCGATCTTCGCCCTGGTCGCGGTCTGGCAGGACTTCCTGTGGCCGCTGATGGTCTTCTCCGACACCGACAAGCAGCCCATCAGCGTGGCCTTGGTCCAGCTGTCGCAGAACATCCAGCTCACCGTGCTCATCGCCGCGATGGTGATCGCCAGCATCCCGATGGTCGCGCTGTTCCTCGTCTTCCAGCGGCACATCATCGCCGGGATCAGCGCGGGCAGCACCAAGGGCTGACGGCCCTTCCTCCGACAGAAAGGTTCGCACAGTGGGACAGCCCAGCCATGCCCCGAAGGACCACGACTGGTGGCGTTCGGCCGTCATCTACCAGGTGTACGTCCGCAGCTTCGCCGACAACGACGGCGACGGCACCGGCGACCTGGCGGGCGTCCGCGCCAAGCTGCCGTACCTCGCCGAACTCGGCGTGGACGCACTGTGGTTCAGCCCCTGGTACCCGTCGCCCATGAAGGACGGCGGTTACGACGTCGCCGACTACCGGGCGATCGACCCGGCCTTCGGCACCCTCGCCGAGGCCGAGAAACTCATCTCGGAGGCCCGGGAGCTGGGCATCCGGACGATCGTCGACATCGTCCCCAACCATGTCTCCGACCAGCACCCGTGGTTCCAGGCCGCGTTGGCCGCCGGGCCCGGCAGCCCGGAGCGCGAGCTGTTCCACTTCCGGCCCGGCCGCGGCCCGAACGGCGACCTCCCGCCCAACGACTGGCCGTCGCAGTTCGTCGGCTCCACCGAACCGGTGTGGACCCGGCTGCCCGACGGCGAGTGGTACCTCCACCTCTTCACCCCCGAACAGCCCGACCTCAACTGGGCGCACCCGGCCGTCCACCAGGAGCACGAGGACATCCTGCGCTTCTGGTTCGAGCGGGGCGTCGCGGGCGTCCGCATCGACTCGGCCGCCCTGCTCGCCAAGGACCCGGACCTGCCCGACCTGGCCTCGCACCCGCACCCCCACCCCTTCGTGGACCGCGACGAACTCCACGGCATCTACCGCTCCTGGCGCGCGGTCGCCGACCTCTACGACGGTGTCTTCGTCGGCGAGGTCTGGCTCCCCGACGCCGAACGCTTCGCCCGCTACCTGCGCCCCGACGAACTGCACACCGCCTTCAACTTCTCGTTCCTGTCCTGCCCCTGGGACGCGGCCCGGCTGCGGAACTCGATCGACACCACCCTCGCCGAGCACGCCCCGGTCGGCGCCCCCGCCACCTGGGTGCTGTGCAACCACGACGTGACCCGTACGGCCACCCGGTACGGCCGCGAGGACACCGGCTTCGACTTCGCGGCCAAGGCCTTCGGCGTCCCGACGGATCTCGCCCTCGGGACGCGCCGGGCCCGCGCGGCCGCCCTGCTCTCCCTGGCCCTGCCCGGCGCGGTGTACATCTACCAGGGCGAGGAGCTGGGGCTGCCCGAGGCCGAGATCCCCGTCGACCGCATCCAGGACCCGATGTACTTCCGGTCCGGCGGCACCGACCCCGGCCGGGACGGCTGCCGGGTGCCGCTGCCCTGGGCGGCCGGGGCGCCGTACGCCGGATTCGGCTCGCGCGAGGAGCCGTGGCTGCCGCAGCCGGCCGGCTGGGAGTCGTACGCGGTCGACCGGCAGCAGGAGGACGCGGACTCCGTGCTCGCCCTCTACCGCCGTGCCGTCGCCCTGCGCCCGCGCTTCGGCGACGGCCCGCTGACCTGGCTGCCCGCCCCCGAGGGCATCCTCGCCTTCACCCGTGCCGAGGGCGTGACGTGCGTGGTCAACCTCGGGATGACCCCCGTCGAACTCCCCGCCCACTCCCGACTCCTGCTCAGCAGCGGCCCGTTGGACGACGCCGGTCGGCTGCCGCAGGACACGGCGGCCTGGTTGACCGACTGAGCCGCCGGTGCCGCTCTCGCTATCCCCGTCCCCCACCTCGAAGGGATCAGCACATGCAGAGCACCACAGGCAGAGCTGTCAGGAGCATGCCAGTCGTCGCGCCGCCGTAGCGCTCGCCGCGGGCATGCTCGTCGCCGTCGCGCCCGCCGCCCACGCGGCCGCGGGCGCGGGCCTCCCCTTCACCTCGGTCGAGGCGGAGTCGGCGACCACCACCGGCACGAAGATCGGCCCGGACTACACGCAGGGCACCCTCGCCTCCGAGGCATCCGGACGCCAGGCCGTACGGCTGGCCTCCGGGCAGCGGGTCGAGTTCACCGCACCCCAGGCGTCCAACGCCGTGAACCTCTCCTACAGCTTCCCCGACGGCCAGACCGGGGCCCTGAACGTGTACGTCAACGGCGTCAAGCTGGCGAAGACCCTCGCCGTCACGTCGAAGTACTCCTACGTCGACACCAGTTGGATCGCGGGCGCCAAGCAGCACCACTTCTTCGACAACGCCAGGCTGCTGCTCGGCCAGAACATCCAGGCGGGCGACAAGGTCGCCTTCGAGTCCACCGGCACCCAGGTCACCGTCGACGTGGCCGACTTCGAGCAGGTCGCCGGGGCCGCCGCACAGCCCGCCGGATCGGTCTCCGTCGTCTCCAAGGGCGCCGACCCCAGCGGCAACGGCGACTCCACCCAGGCCTTCCGCGACGCCATCTCCGCCGCCCAGGGCGGGACGGTGTGGATCCCGCCGGGCGACTACAGGCTGACGTCCTCGCTCAGCGGGGTGCAGAACGTGACCCTTCTTGGCGCCGGCAGCTGGTACTCGGTCGTGCACACCTCCCGGTTCATCGACCAGTCCAGCTCCTCCGGCAACGTCCACATCAACAACTTCGCGGTCATCGGCGAGGTCACCGAGCGCGTCGACTCCAACCCGGACAACTTCGTCAACGGCTCGCTCGGGCCGAACAGTTCGGTCTCCGGCATGTGGATCCAGCACCTCAAGTGCGGGTTCTGGCTGACGGGCAACAACGACAACCTGGTCGTCGAGAACAACCGCATCCTCGACACCACCGCCGACGGCCTCAACCTCAACGGCAACGCCCACGGCGTCCAGGTCCGCAACAACTTCCTGCGGAACCAAGGCGACGACTCCCTCGACATGTGGTCCCTGAACTCGGCCGACTCCAATTCCAGCTTCGCGAACAACACCATCTCCCAGCCGAACCTGGCCAACGGCATCGCGATCTACGGCGGCACCGACATCTCGGTGAAGAACAACCTGATCTCCGACACCAACGCCCTCGGCAGCGGAATCGCCATCTCCAACCAGAAGTTCCTCGACCCGTTCTCCCCGCTGTCCGGCACCATCACGGTCGACGGCAACACGCTCGTGCGCACGGGCGCGATGAACCCCAACTGGAACCATCCGGTGGGCGCGCTGCGCGTCGACTCCTACGACAGCGCCATCAACGCCACCGTCAACATCACCAACACCACGATCAGCAACAGCCCGTACAGCGCCTTCGAGTTCGTCTCCGGCGGCGGCAACTCCGGCTGGGCCGGCACCTGGTCGGACTGCTCCACCTGGCCGACACCCGGGCAGGGCAACCCCGACCCGGACCCCAACCGCAACCTCGCCAAGGGCCGCCCGGCGACCGCCACCGGCTCGCAGGACGTCACCTCCGGTATAGATAGCGCTGTGTAGTTGACCGGCTCCCCTATGTGTGCGGTAGGTTGGTGGTCCCACACGGGAGCCCCTGAAGGCACAACTCCGGATTCACCGGTGGACCCGGTTGTACGGGGCGTTGACCGTGTAGGTGCGGGGTGCCGTCAGCCACCTCTGCTCCGCTCCGCGGGGCTGGACGCAAGCAACGCGTCACCGCCAGTGACGTTTGCTGTGCAATACCGTGACGCATCACGGGAAGTTGACTGAGGTGGAGGCGTATCTCAAGTCGCGCTCTTCCTGGGGGGACCGGCAACGGTCCCCCCGCGCTTCGCCGCCTGGATCTGCTCGTAGACGTGGGTCCGCAGTTCGGCGAAGCGCGGGGCGACCCGCGTGTGCAACTGGTCGCGCTCGTCCGGCAGATCGACCTTCAGCTGCTCCTGGACGACGGTGGGGGAGGCGGACAGGACGATCACCCGCTGGCCCAGGTAGACCGCCTCGTCGATGTCGTGCGTGACGAACAGGATCGTGATGCCGCGCTCCCGCCACAGGCCCCGGACCAGATCCTCCAGATCGGCCCGGGTCTGGGCGTCGACGGCGGCGAACGGCTCGTCCATGAGCAGGACCTGGGGCTCGTAGGCGAGGGCGCGGGCGATCGCCACCCGTTGCTGCATACCGCCGGAGAGCTGCCACGGGTAGGCGCCGGCGGCGTCCGCGAGACCGACCGAGCCGAGCGCGTCGGCGACGAGCTCCTTCCGCCGCTCGCGCGGCAGGTGCTTCTGCTTCAGCGGGAGTTCGACGTTCTCGGCGACCCGCATCCAGGGGAACAGGCTGCGCCCGTACTCCTGGAAGACGAACGCCATCCCGGGCGGCGGCCCGGTCACCTTCTGTCCCTCCAGGAGGACTTCACCTCCCGTCGGGGTGAGCAGGCCGCCCATGCACTTCAGCAAGGTGGTCTTGCCGCAGCCCGACGGGCCGACCAGACAGACGAGTTCGCCCGCCTCCACAGTGAAGGTGAGGTCCCGCACCGCCTCGATGCGGCGGCCGGATCCGTCGTAGACCTTCCGCAAGCCGCGTACGTCGAGCATGGACCGCCCCTTCGCGAGGTTCATTCAGGACCGCCGGGTTGTCGCGCGCAGCCCGTGGTACCAGCCGAGCATCCGCCGCTCGACCACCTGGAAGACCACCGACAGCGCGAAGCCGAGCAGACCCAGCAGCAGGATCCCGGTCCACATGTCGGGGATCGCGAAGCTGCGCTGGAACTGCACGATGGTGTAACCGAGCCCGTTGCTGGCAGCGGACATCTCGCTGATGACCATCAGGATGATCCCGATCGACAGCGCCTGCCGCAGGCCCGCGAAGATCTGCGGACTCGCCGAACGCAGTACCAGCGTACGCAGCCGGGCCGGGCCGGTGATGCCGTAGGAGCGGGCCGTCTCCGCCATCACCGGGTCGACAGCCCGTACGCCCTCGACCGTGTTGAGCAGGATCGGCCAGACGCAGCCGCTCGCGATCACCACGATCTTCATGACGTCGCCGATGCCCGCGAACAGCATGATGACCGGGACCAGGACGGGCGGCGGCACCGCCCGCAGGAACTCGAGGACCGGTTCGCACACCGCCCGCACCCGCCGGTACGAGCCGATGACCGTGCCCAGGGCCACGCCCAGGACGGCAGCCGACGCGTATCCGGCGAGCAGCCGCAGCACACTGCGCAGCAGGTCGTCGTGGAGCCGCTGACCGGTCCACACGTCCGGGAAGGTCTTCAGGATCGTGCGCAGCGGCGGCCAGTAGACGTTCGTGCTGCCGTCGGAGGCCAGCCACCACAGCGCGACCAGGACGGCGGGCAGGGCGAGGACGTACCCCACCCTCAGCAGTACGGCCCTCACACCGCCACCTCCCCGCGCACCGACTGGTGCCAGGCCAGCGCCCGCCGCTCCACCGACCGGGCGCCCACGTTGATGACCAGCCCCAGCAGCCCGGTCACCACGATCAGGGCGTACATGTCCGGCACCGCCTGCGAGGCCTGCGCGACCGCGATCTGCTGCCCCAACCCCGGTGCGCCGATGACCAGTTCGGCCGTGATGGTGAGGATCAGCGCGACCGCGGCGGCCAGCCGGACGCCGGTCATGACGTACGGCAGCGCGGTCGGCCACAGCACGTGGCGGACCCGGGCCCAGGTGCCGAGTCCGTACGACCGTGCCGTCTCCTCGGCGACCGGGTCGACGTCCTGGACGCCGTACATCACCTGGATCAGTACCTGCCAGAAGGAGGCGTAGACGACGAGCAGGAGGACCGAGCGGAGTTCGGTGCCGTAGAGGAGGATCGCGAGCGGGATCAGGGCGACCGAGGGGATCGGGCGGAGGAACTCGATCGTGGAGGCGGTGGCCTCGCGCAGGTGCGGGACGACCGAGACGACCACCCCGGCCACGATGCCGGCACCGACCGCCACGGCCAGGCCCACCGCCCAGCCGGTGAGGGTGTCGCCGAGCGCCGACCAGAAGGCCTTGTCGGCGAGTTCGGTGCCGAGGGCGCGGGCGATCCGGCTGGTCGGCGGGAAGTAGTCCGCCTTGACCAGGCCGAGCCGCGGCACCGCCTCGCCGAGGGCGAGGAAGGCCGCGAGCCCGGCCGCACCGAGTGCGGTGTTCAGACCCTTCACGGTTTTCACGGCAGGAGCTTGTCCAGGTCGGGCGCGGTCTTGAAGAGGCCGTCCTGCTCGCTGAGCTTCTCCAGCGTCTCGATCGAGGAACGGTTCGCTTCGGCGGGCCACTTGGGCAGGGTCACCTTGGCCAGGACGTCCGCCGGGGTCTTGGTGTAGGTGGTGACGATCTGCCGGACCTCGTCAGGGTGCGCGTCCGCGTAGGACAGCGACTCCGCGACGGCCGCCTGGAACTTCGTCACGACGCCTGGGTTCCTCTGCGCGTACGACGTCGAGGTGAAGTACATGGCGACGGTCAGGTTCGCCGCCACGTCGACGAGCGGTGAGGCGATCTCGGTGGCGCCCTGGAGCTTCATGGTCGCCAGGGCCGGTTCGACCGCCATCGCGGCGTCGATCTGGCCCTTGTCGAGGGCGGCCGGCATCTGGTCGAAGGTGAGCTCGACGAACTGCACCTTGTCCGGGTCGCCGCCGGCCTTGCGCACGGACTCGCGTACGGCGGTCTCGTTGATGTTCTTCAGCGTGTTGACGGCGACCTTCTTGCCCTCCAGCTGCTTCGGCGACGTGATGCTGCTGCCCTTCTTCACGACGAGCCCGCCGAAGTCCTTGCCCGCCACACCCGTCGAGGCCACGCCGTTGGCGATCGCCTGCACCGGCACGTTGCTGGACTGCGCGATCATCAGCGAGGTCATGTTGCTGAAGCCGAACTGGAACTGACCACTCGTCACACCGGGCACGATGGCCGCGCCGCCCTGGGCGAGTGTCATCGACAGTTTCAGGCCGCGCTTGCTGAAGAAGCCCTCCTTCTGACCGAGGTAGAGGGGGGCCACGTCGACGATGGGGATGATCCCCACCTTGACGGTGGTGGTGCCGCCCGACGAGGTTGAGGTGGACGACGAACCCCCGGAGGAGCCGCAGGCCGCCGTGGCGAGCAGGAAGGTGCCGGTCGCGAGACCGGCAAGCAGACGACGCATGGCTCCTCCTGTGCAGACAACGGTGTTCCGACAGGCTGTGCGCTGTGCGCACACTGGTGCTCGGTTGGTGCTCAGCGGGAAGGTAGAACCGGCCGTACAACCCGGTCAATGGGTTTAGCTGACAAAATTGTTGACAGTTATCGAACCGCGCTCTCACCGTGTTCTCCGTGTCGGACCGAAAGTCGGACAGTGTCGGACCGTGCCGGACCGGGAGGCGACGATGTCGAGGGATGCCCGCGCACCGCATTTCGTCAGGTCCTTCGAGCGTGGCCTGGCCGTCATCCGGGCCTTCGACGCCGAACATCCGGCACGCACGCTCAGCGAGGTGGCCCGCGCCTGCGACCTGACCCGCGCCGCCGCCCGCCGTCTGCTGCTCACCCTCGCCGACCTGGGCTACGTCCATTCGGACGGCCGCCGCTTCCGCCTCACCCCGCGCGTCCTGGAACTCGGCTACGCCTACCTCTCCGGCCTGGACCTGCCGAACCTCGCGCAGCCGCATCTGGAGCGACTCGCCGAGCAGGCCGGGGAGTCGGCGGCGCTGTGCCTGCTGGACGGCGACGCCGTCGTACCGGTCGCCGCCGCCCGGCCCCGGCGGGTGATGGCGGCGACGATCGCGGTGGGAGCACGCCTCCCGGCGTACGGGACGGCGGCGGGGCGGGTGTTGCTGGCCGACGAGCCCCAACCGGGCTTATCTCAGGGCGAGGTGGCGAGGCATCAGGGCTGCGTCCTGCTGGAAGGCGATCCCGAGGCCGGCGTCAGCACGCTGGCCGCCCCGGTACGGGACCGGAGCGGCCGGGTGATGGCCGGAGCGACCCTCGCGATCCACTCCGGCCGGACGTCCGCCGTGGCGGCCCGCCGCGATCTGCTGCCGCACCTGCTGGCGGCGGTGGCGCGGATCGAGGCGGGCCTGCGGATCACAGATCGAGCACCAGACGCGCCCCTCGGCACCGCGACACGCAGATGAGCATGGTCTCCCCGGCCGCCCGCTCCTCCTCGGTGAGCACCGAGTCCCGGTGGTCCGGCTCGCCCTCCAGGACATCCGTCTCGCACGTCCCGCAGGTGCCCTCGGTGCAGGAGTAGAGCACCTCGACCCCGGCGGCCCGGACGGTGTCGAGCACGGAGACGCCGGGCGCGACCGTGAGGGTACGACCGCTCTGTGCGAGGACGACCTCGAACTCCCGCTCCTCGCCCGCCTGTTGCTCCTTGGGCTGGAACCGCTCGACCCGCAGCACCCCGGCCGGGCAGCGCTCCTCCACCGCGTCCAGCAACGGCCCCGGACCGCAGCAGTACACGAGGGTGCCGTCCGGGACGTCGTCGAGGACGCCGGCCAGGTCCAGCAGCCCGGCCTCGTCCTGCGGGGCGACGGTGACCCGCCCGTCCCCGAACCGCGCCAACTCGCCGGTGAACGCCATGGACCGACGGGTCCGTCCGCCGTACAGCAGCGTCCACTCGGCGCCCGCGGCCTCGGCGGCGGCGAGCATCGGCAGGATCGGGGTGATACCGATGCCGCCCGCGACGAACCGGTAGCGGGGTGCGGATTCGAGCCGGAAGTGGTTGCGCGGCCCGCGCACCCGCACCTTGTCGCCGACGCCCAACTGCTCGTGGACATAGGCCGATCCACCCCGCCCGTCGGGTTCCCTGAGCACCGCCACCCGCCAGCCGGAGCGGTCCCCGGGGTCCCCGCAGAGCGAGTACTGCCGCTCCAACTCCGGCCCGAGCACGACATCGACGTGCGCCCCGGGATCCCAGCCCGGCAGCTCCTCGCCGAGAGGGTGCCGAAGGGTGAGGACGACGACCCCATCGGCCGCCGGCACCCTCTCCGCCACGACCAGCTCGGCTTCGTACGTGTTCATGCGGTGCTCTCCGGGGGCTGGTGGCCTTCGGGGTGGCCGAGCATCCACTCCCACATCGCGACCGGGTCCTGGGCGGTGTGCTCGGCGCCGCAGTGACAGGTGCCGTGCAGGACGTCGGTGCCCGGCAGCCAGTCGATGCGGTAGATCTCACCGGTCTCACCGGTCGGTGCGCTCACAGGACCTTCTCCACGGGCTTGTCGCCCTCCTCGACCAGCCGGGCGAGGATACGGCGGGCGGCGAGGCCGCCGGTGTCGATGTTGATGCTGAGTTCCTGGTAGCCGGCCCGCTCCGAACCCAGCGTCCTCTGGAGGAGGTTGAGGGCGTCCACGTCCTGCATCACCACCGTGTGGTTGTTGCTCCGCAGGAACTCGGTGACCTCGGCGTCGTCGGTCGCCCAGTCCCGGGAGACCATCCAGAAGTCGTACACCTTGCCGTCCGCGGACGGGGTGATCGCGTAGGTGATCTCGGTGTGGAAGCCGTTCGGGTCGCTGCCGTCGGGCTCCGGCAGGACGCCGACCGGCGCGATCCGGCTGTGCAGCAGGTACAGGCACGGCGCGTGGTACTCGATGTCCTGCCAGCGCGTGATGCGCCCCGCGATCCCGGTCGAACGGGCGTAGAACGGCGGGCACTCGGCGTCGTCCATGTGCCGGCTGACCCGCACGATCCCGGCTCCCTCGTCGACCTCGGTGGTGATGGGGGTCTCGGCGACCTCGGGGGTGCCTATGTAGCCGCCGTGCAGATAGGTCTCGTGGGAGAGGTCGAGGAGGTTGTCGACGAGGAGGCCGTAGTCGGCGTCGATCGGCTCCATGCCCCGGACGGTCGTCCAGCCGGGGGCGTCGAGGTGGCGGGCCCGCGGTATCGCCTGCGGGTCGGCGAGCGCCGGGTCGCCGACCCACACCCACACCAGTGAGTCCTGCTCGACCACGGGGTAGGAGGCGACCCGGGCGGTGCGCGGGATGCGTTTCTGCCCCGGCACGTACACGCACGCGCCGGTGCGGTCGTAGGTGAACCCGTGGTACCCGCACACGATCCGGTCGCCGTCGAGCCCGCTCTCCGACAGCGGGTAACGCCGGTGCACGCAGCGGTCGCTGAGGGCGACGGGCGCACCGTCCTCCTCCGCCCGGTAGAACACGAGGGGCTCGCCGAGGATCGTCCGCCCGAACAACTCGCGCCCTACCTCGTGACTGTAGGCGGCGACGTACCACTGGTTCCTGGCAAAAGCGGTGATGTGCGGCATGGCGTTCCCGTCCCTGAGAGCGGGGCGCCGTCGCCCCGCGTGCCGTGGTTGCACTCAGGGTCCTGAGGGGCGGGCACGGTGAGCAAGGCGGCTTCTGCCAGACGGAAGGGCTTACGGGCCGCCGCGGCGGCCGGCAAGCGGCTCTCACCCGCGTCGACGCGGCGCGGGCCGTCGTCGAGCGCATCGCGGACGGCATCGACCGGATCAGCGCCGAAGGGCTCGACGCCACCCCGGTGGAGGCGACCCGGCTCCACATGGACCTGGTCTTCTCGATCCGGCTGTCGACCGAGGCGATCGCCGACGCCGAGACGGCACTGGGATCGTCGGCCGCGGTCCTCTCCAACCCGGTCCAGCGCTACCACCGCGATGTGCGGGTCCTCGCGTCCCACGGCGCCATCCGGTTCGACCCGCTGGCCGAGCTCACCGGGCGGGACGCGCTCGGTCGCACCGTGGACCCGACGTTCGCCGGCGGACTGCCCAGCGTCGGCTGAGGCGTCGGAACCCTCCCGTGACCACCGCAGAAGGACATTCCATGACTGACACCCTGACCGCCGCGCCCGCGGCCGATCTGCTGGCCGCCGCCGAGAAACTCGTCCCGATGCTGCGTGAGCAGGCGGTCGAGGCCGAGCGGATCGGCAGGCTCACGGACCCTGTGATCGACGCGTTCCGCGACGCCGGCTTCTTCACCGCGATGCGTCCGCCGGAGACCGGCGGCGCCGCGATCGGGTTCGGCACCTTCGTCGACCTCGTGCAGACACTGGCGCGCGGCGACGCCTCGGCCGGCTGGGTCGGCGCCTTCCTCATCTCGCACAACTGGCTGCTGACCAGGCTCAACGCCCGGGCACAGGAGGAGATCTTCGCCGACGGCGGGCCGGGCCTCGCGGCCGCGGCCGCCGCCCCGCCCGGTACCGCGGAGCCCGTCGAGGGCGGCTACCGGGTCACCGGCCGCTGGCGGTTCGCCTCCGGGATCATGCACTCAACTGGGCGATCGTCTCCGCCGCGGGTCCCGAGGGGCCGCTCGCGATCGTCGCCCGCGTCGACGAGGGCGCCGTCGTCCACACCTGGCAGGTCCCGGGCATGAAGGCGACCGGCTCCAACGACTTCGAGCTCAAGGACGCCTTCATCCCGTCGCACCGGGCCGCCGACTTCCTCCGGTACGCCTCGCGCGACAACGACGGCGTGGCCCTGTACCCGTCCTGCGAACTGCTCCAGTACCCGATGTACCGCATCCTCGCGATCATCCACGGCGCGGTCGCGGTGGGCACCGCCGAAGCCGCGCTGGAGCTGTTCCCGGAGGCGGTCGCCAAGCGCGTCCGCCCCGGCAGCGGGCCGATCCTGGCGGAGGCCGAGACCCACGCGGCGTACGGCGAGGCGACGCAGGCGGCCCACATCGCACGGCTCATGCTCGACGACGCCGTGCAGCGGACCGAGCGGCTCTACGGCCGTGGCTCGGCCGACCCCTCGCACGAGGAACTGGCCCTGCTCAACCTGTCCGTGACGGGCAGCGCCACCGAGGCCTTCCACGCGGTGGACGTGATCGTGCAGGCGGCCGGCGCGAGCATCCAGCGCGACGGCACCCCGCTCGACCTGATCTGCCGCAACACCCAGGTGATGCGCAACCACATCACCCTCGACCGGCGCCGCACCCAGCGCCTGGCGGGCCGGATCCGGCTCGGCCTCGGTCTCGACGTGCCCCACGACGCGCAGTACTGACCGGAAGGAGAAGGGCATGGAGCACAGCGAGGACCTGGTCCTGACGGTGGCCCGGAGGGACGCTGGTTCAGGAGAGCCAGTCGGTGTAGCGGGTGGGGGCGATCCGGGCACCCTCCGGGGCGGTGAGGACGTCGCCGTGGGCGGCGGCGAACAGGCCGGCGGTTTCGTCGGTGACGACGGAACGGCTGTCGCCCTTGGCCGACAGGGTGAGCCGGCCGAGTTCGTCGAGCGGGTAGACGTCCGGGCCCGCCACGTTGAGGACGCCGTTCAGAGGCCTTCCTGCGGCGACATCGGCGACGGCGGCGGCTACATCCGCGGCGGCGATCGGCTGGATCGGCGTGGGCGGCAGACGGACGGTGTCGCCGTCGGCGGTCATGGCCAGGGTCGCGTCCATGAACTCCATGAACTGCGTGGCCCGGACGATGGAGTAGGGGATCGGCCCGGCCTTGAGAAGGTCTTCCTGAAGCACCTTCGCCCGGTAGTAGTCCAGATCGGGCACGCGGTCCGCGCCGACGATCGAAAGGATGACGAAGTGCCCGACCCCGGCCTTCTCGCTCATGCCGAGAAGGTTGTCCATCGAGGTCTGGAAGAAGGCGAGCGAGGCGTCGTCGAAGGTCGGGGAATTCGTCAGGTTGACGACGACGTCGGCGCCCGCGACGGCTTCCTCCAGCCCCTGACCGGTGAGGACGTCCACGCCCGTGGACAGGGAGTACGGCGCGGCCTCGTGCCCGGCCGCGTCGAGGTTCGCCACGACTCGTGACCCGATCAGTCCGGTTCCGCCGATGACTGCGAACTTCATGGCATGCACCTTCCCTCGAAGATTACTGTCCGATATGTACCCTATGTCGATCCGATCTCGGCTACCCGCGGGACCCCGGGCATCTGCCGGAGCCCACCGGCAGGCAGCCGCGCGGAACGGACGCCGGATCGGCGGGTACGTCCTGCCCTAATGTGGCGCCATGAGCGATCACGCCGAAGCGCCTGTCATGCCCGTCGAGGCCTATGAACCCCCCTACTACGTGGCTGTGTTCACTGCGGTGCGAACCGAGGACCAGAGCGGCTACAGCGAGACCGCCGCACGTATGGAGGACCTGGTGAAGGACGTCCCCGGGTTCCTCGGGATGGACCAGGCGCACACTCCCGGTGGGCTGTCCATCACCGTCGGGTACTTCCGCGACGCCGACGCCCTCACGCGGTGGCGGCGCGACGCCGAGCACCGCGCGGCGCAACAGCGCGGGCAGGCAGAGTGGTACCGGAGCTACACGCTTCATGTGGCGAAAGTCGAGCGTAGCCACGGGTTCATACAGGCCGAGGAGCGACCGCCGGGGGCCGATGAGCCCGGTTCCGCTGATCCCCACGGCCCTGACGCGGCTGCCGCCCCCTGACATGCAGGGCCCCCTGTCACATTTTCCGATCTCCGCCGGTCAATGGGTCGACACGACAAGCAGACAAGGAGGCGGACGGTCTTGGACGTCTACGAGGCGGTCACCAGCCGGCGTGCGGTGCGTGGATTCACCGATCGGCAGGTCCCCAAAGAGGTGCTGGAGCGTGTGCTGTCCGCCGCGGCCTGGGCGCCGTCCGGTTCGAACCTCCAGCCCTGGCACGCCTACGTGGTGACCGGCCGGCCACTCGCCGAGATCAAGAAGCGCGCCGGTGAGCACCTGGCCGCGGGCGATCCGTGGGACGAGCCGGAGTACCAGCAGTACCCGTACGCACTGAAGTCCCCGTACCGCGAGCGGCGGTCCGCCTTCGGCGAGCAGCGCTACGGCTCGCTCGGCATTCCGCGCGAGGACGTGGAGGCGCGCCAGCGGGCCGCGGCCGCGAACTGGGACTGCTTCGGTGCCCCTGCCGCCCTGTTCTGCTACATCGACCGGGACCTGGGCCGGCCCCAGTGGTCCGACGTCGGAATGTATCTGCAGAGCGTCATGCTGCTGTTGCGCGCCGAGGGGCTGCACAGCTGCACCCAGATGGCCTGGGCGAAGTTTCACCGGACCGTCGCGGAGGTCCTGTCACCCCCGGACGAGCTCATTCTCTTCTGTGGCATGTCGATAGGTTTCGAGGACGTCACGGTGAGTCACCCTCGTACGGGCCGGGCACCGCTCGACGAGACGGTCACCTTCTTCGAAGGCTGACGGTCTCCGGGGTGTCACACTTCGCCGGGTCGGCCGGTCAGTGGTGTGTATCTGCACCTCGACTGGGAGATCTCATGGATTCTCGTCTCGACTACTACGGCAATGCACTGGCGACCAAGGTGATGAAGCACCTCTATTCGGCCAGTAAGGCGCTGTCGGACTCGACGCTGCCGCTCACCGTGCAGCATCTGGTGGAAATCCGCGCCAGCCAGATCAACGGCTGCGGCTTCTGCACCGACATGCACACCAAGGAGGCGGCCCACGCGGGCGAGACCTCGGTGCGGCTCAACCTGATCGCGGCCTGGCGGGAGGCGACCGTCTTCACCGAGGCCGAGCGCGCCGCGCTGGAGCTGGCCGAGCAGGGCACCCGGATCGCGGACGCGGCCGGTGGGGTCACGGACGATGCCTGGGCGGACGCCGCCAAGCACTACGACGAGGACCAGCTCGTGGCGCTGATCTCCCTCATCGCCGTCATCAACAGTTACAACCGCATCAACGTCATCAACCAGCAGCCCGCCGGCAGCTACCAGGTCGGCCAGTTCGGCTGAGCCGGGACAGCCGGACATGTACGGTCCGGCTCCCCGTCGCCCCGGCTCCCCGTGCCCCCCCCCGACCCCCGGGCGCCGGGGGGCCCCGCCCCCCCCCGCCGGGGGGGGGGGGCCCGGGGGGGCGCCGGCGGGGAGGCCCGGGGCAGCACCTTAC
>NZ_JBHXLU010000082.1:43663-55566 GCF_042720695.1 Streptomyces sp. NPDC058457
CGGCCGGCCCCTTCGGGGCTTGCGGCGCCGGGTCGTCCGCCGGGGAGCTGCCCGGTTCAGTCCGTGACCACGGAGGTGTTCAGCCCCTTGTCGTAGTGGTTGTGGGCGATGCGGATGCCCGTACTGCCGTGGAAGACGAACAGCGGCGAGGCGTACGGCGGTGCGTCGGCCTTGTCCAGCCGGCGCACGGTGTTGCCCGTGAACGCGAACCCGCCGACGCTCTTGGCGTTGACGACCGTGACGTCACCGATGTCGAACCTGTTGTCCTCGACCTTGATGTCGTGGTGCACCGGGTGTGCCGGGTCGACGACCTGGTTGGTCGGCTCCACGAAGATGACCGGGCCGGTGGGCCGGGTGAAGGTGTTCCCGCGGATCGTGAGGTCGGTGACCGGACCTGACTCGTACCACTGGTAGGCGTCGGCGGAGACGTAGATGCTCGCCATGGACATCCCGTCGAACCGGTTGTCGGTGATGAGGACGGGCTTGCGGGTGGTGACCAGCACACCGCGGGTCGGGACGTTGCGAAACACGTTGTGCGAGATGACGACCGACGGGGTGGCCGTGATGTTCTCGACGACCGTGCCGTTGATCTCGGTCCCGGCCGGGACCGGCCGGTCGAAGGTGACGGTCATCGTGGTGAGGGACTTGTCGTGGTCCATGCCGCTCGGCCCGTCGACCGCGGTGACCACCGCGTGCGCGTCCGTCAGCGGTGTCATCGTGCGCTTGTCGGTGAACTCGACCTCGTCACCCGGGGCGAACTGCGGGAAACCGGCGGTCTGCGGGTGTTCGTAGGCGAGGGTGACGGTGGACGGCCCGGGTTTCCCGACGACCTCCAGATAGGTGCCGTGGATGTTGATCGGGTCGTCCTGGGGACCGTCGAAGACGCTCCTGGTGATCGAGACCTTCCCCTTGACGCCGGACATCTGCACGAAGTCCGCGAAGGAGGCCGTGGAGCGTCCGGACGCCGGATCCGGTGCGAAGTTCACCTGGTCGATCGTGATGTTCTCGCTGAACTGCCCGACCACGCCGAAGGATTGAAGATAGAAGGCGTTCATCTTGCGCAGGGTGACGTTCTTCGACTGCCAGATGAACGCGCCCGGTTCCGTCCGCTCGATGTTGCGCATCTGGTAGACGAGCCCGGCGTCCGCAGGCCGTGCCGAGGTGGTGTAGTCGATCCGGATCCGGCGGTGGCCCAGGTCGGTAACCGAGGCGACATCGTTGAACAGCGGGTTGTCCCCGCGCCGGGTCCGCTGCGCCTCGGGGTCGTGGATCTGGGTGTACTGGAGTCCGTCGAGCCCCGACCAGTACGGCTGCCCGGTGGCCGGACTGGTCTCGCCGAGCCAGGTGATGTGCGTGCCGTTCACCTGGTAGGGGCTGCCGGCGGGGATCGACAGGACGCGGTAGGCGTGCCCGTCGGTGACGCCGGCGCCGGCCACGGTCGCGTCGACGACCTCGGGGGCCGCGTAGTCGAAGGAGAAGTCCGTGAAGGTCACGTTCGTGGAGCGGATCGACGCGAACGCCGTCTGGAGGCCGTGGTAGACGAGCTCCGCCCCGCCGCCGTCGACGGTGACGTCGTGCATGTCCTCGATGAGCAGCCCGATCTTCTTGTCCCGGTAACGCTGGTCGGCGCCCACGGTGTTGGACACGTAGAGCTCACGCGTCTCGGCGCGTTCGGGATAGAGCTGGTAAGTGCCCTTCGCGAACACGATCCGGACCGGCCGGTGGAGGCTCTTGGCGTGCCGCAGCGCGGCGGTGACCGCGGGCGCCGAGTCCGTCCGGCCGGTGGGATCCGCACCGTAGGCGTTCACGTCGACCACCACGGGCGCCGACGGTTTCGGTGCCGCGGCGACGGGACCGGCTCCACCACCTCCCAGCAACGCGAGTGCCACTCCTAGAAACACGAACCGCGACATAGCCCCTCCGGAGCATCCGTGAGCGACGAAACATCCGATGAATGTGCGAGTTAATGCCAATGGCCGTCGACTACCCGGGTATTTCCGGCGTGTCGACGCGCGTGAGTTACGTGTCAGTGCCTATAGATCCGATGAGTCGGAAGGGATCCGATCCGCTTACTCCTGCTTCGGCGGCGCGGTGCTCGCGCGGATCACCAGTTCGGGGTCGAAGAGGAGTTCGCCGACGGGGACGTCACGGTTGCCGACCAGGGCGATGATGCTGCGCGCCACTTCCGAGGCCAGGCGGTCGGCCGGCTGGCGGACCGTGGTGAGCGGGGGGTCGACGAAGTCCATGATCATGGCGCCGTCGTAGCCCACCACCGACACGTCGCCCGGGACGTCGTACCCCTGGCGGCGCGCGCCGCGGATCGCGCCCAGCGCCATGTAGTCGCTGGCGGCCACGACGGCCGTGGCGCCACGGCCGAGCAGCGAGATCGCGGCGGACTGCCCGCCCTCGACGGTGTACGACTGCCGGACCACCCACTGCTCCGGGTCCTCGACGCCGCGCCGGGCGAGCGAGGCGACGAAGCCGCTGACCCGGCGGTCGGCCGGACGGTTGCCGACCGGGCCCGACGCCATGCCGATCCTGCGGTGACCGAGCCGGTAGAGGTGGTCGACGGCGAGTTCGGCGGCCAGCAGGTCGTCGGTGGAGAAGACCGGCGCCTCGTCCCCGCCCTCGAACTGGCCGTTGACCCCGACGAACGGGATCCGTCGGGAGCGCAGCAGTTCGTACGCCTGCGGGTCCGCGCCCTCGATCGTGTTGCTGGCGGAGAGGAAGACGACGGCGGCGACACCCCGGTCGGCGAGGGACGTCAGGAAGTCCAGCTCCTGTACCCCGCCGGGGAAGCACGGGCACAGGATCGTCTTCAGTCCGTGCGGGGCGAGGGTGGACTCGATCCGCTCGCAGACGTCGGCGAAGAACGGGTTGGACACCAACTCCGTGATGACCGCGACGAGGTGCCCCTGTGTCTGCCGCTCGTACCCCAGGTCGGCCATCGCCTGCTCGACCGCCTCGCGGGTCTTGCGCGACACGCCCTGGCGCCGGTTGATGACACGGCTGACCGTGGCCTCGCTCACCTGCGCCCGGATCGCGACCTCGGTGATGCCGACCTTCATGCGGTTCCCTCCGTCACCCGTGTGCCGGCCGTCGATGATACGTGCCCGCTCGTCACGGACGGTCATGTGCGACGAACGCGTGACGCGGCTGGAAGCTAGCAAGCGTCCAGTCCCACTTGCAAGACACGAGTGAAAACTTTCAGAGCGGCTTTCTCTTCTGGATCGCATGTGAACTGCGTGTCTTGCATGTTTCTTCCGCATGACCATTGAACCGCCTCATCGGCCCCTGCTAACTTGCGGCCACTCGGCCGCCCCACCCGCCGTCACCGAAGACCGGGAGTCCCGATGAAGCCCTCAAGACTCGTGCTGCTCACCGCTGTTGCCCTTCTCATGTCGACGGCCCCCGCGCTGTCGGCCACGGCGGCGCCGGGACAGGGCGCGGCCCCCGCGTCCGGCACCGGCTCCACCGCCCCCCAACTCGCCATCGACGACCCGGGCTTCGAGAACGGCGGGGCGGGCTGGACCTTCGGCCCGGGCACCGGCGTCGGCACCGGCAACCGCCACGGCGGAACCCATTTCCTCTACCTCGACGCCGGCGCGGGCAAGAGCGCCGAACAGACCATCGTCGCGCCCCGCAACGGCAGTTACGACTTCTCCGCGTGGATCGGCAGCGCCGGGACCGGCGGCACGTACACGATCCGGCGCAACGGCGAGACCGTCGGCACGGTCGACCTGCCGCAGCACGCCGGCTATGCCAGGTACACCATCAGCAACGTCCGGCTGAAGACCGGTGACCGGCTGGAGATCGCCTTCGGCTCCGGCAGCGCCTGGGTGAACGCCGACGACCTGATGATCTCGCCGGCCGCGCCCGCCGACCCCGAGGTCACCTCGTCGGATCCCGAGGTCGCCGAGATGTTCGCCTGGGCCAAGAAGAAGGCCAACAGCTGGGTGCAACTGCCCGGCACCACCGGCCCGGTCAACGTCGACGAGTACCAGACCGGCGGCACCGGCACCGCGACGTACGAGCCCACCTACTGGGCCGGATACGCCAACCGCAGCGCCTACTACTCCCGTGACATGACCCATCAGCTCGCCGGCGCCCACCTCCTCGGCCTCGACACCGAGAACGAGACGATGCTCCGCTCCTACGCGGCGTCGGCCACCGCCGAGCACAAGTACTTCCCGGTGTGGTCCCTCAACTTCGACGCCAAGACGTACCTGAGCATCGACTACAAGAGCCCGGACAACTTCGTGCGTGAGGTGCCGGCCGTCTTCGAACTCGTCGAGAAGGCCGCCCAGGCCTACCTCTGGACCGGCGACCGCAGATACGTCGACGACCCGGTGCTCTGGGACTTCTACCGGCACGCCACCGACCAGTTCATCGACCTGCACAACTCCGCCAAGGACAACGGCAGGGTCAAGGTCGCCGAGGGCACCGGCCAGGGCATCTTCGCCGGCGCCGCCAGCTACAACGAGCAGGACGGCGACGACCTCGCCGAGGCCGGGGACACCATCGCCACCGAGTACCAGGCGTACCTGGCGATGGCCGTGCTCGCCCGCGGCAAGGGCGACACCAAGCTGGCCAGGACGTACGACCGGCGGGCCGCCGATCTGAAGACGTACTTCAATGACACCTGGAGCGGCACCGGAAGCGGCGCCGACATGGTCCGCGCCTACACCGTCTCCGGTACCCCGGTCACCGGCTGGGGCAAGGAGAACAGCGTCTTCATGCCGATGAAGCAGATCATCGACCCCGGCCCGCGCAACGACGCCTACCTCGACTACATCCAGGCGCAGGAACTGGGACCGCAGGGCTCGCCCAACATCGAGTCCACGACGTACCTGCCCGACATGTTCTTCAACAACAACCGCAACGACACGGCCTGGGCGTGGATGAAGAAGATCTACGGCGAGCGGGACATCCAGCACGTCAACTCCAGCCAGGGCCCCGACGGCGACTATCCCGAGGTGTCGTTCACCCTGGTCAGCCAGACCATCCAGGGGCTGATGGGCATCGCGCCGGACGCCGCGGACCGCACGGTGACCACGCAGTCCCGGCTGCCCTCCGGCATGGGCTGGCTCCAGGCTGCTGACGTGCCCGTCGGCAAGGACACGGTCACCGTCCGGCACGACGGCACGACGAAGACCATGCTGACCGACAACGCGCACAGCGGCGCCTACCGCTGGGAGGCCCGCTTCCCCGGCGTCCACAAGAAGATCGAGGTCAACGGCGTCCCGCAGCGGGCACGCACCAAGACGGTGAACGGCGTGACGTACACCTACGCCACGCCGACCGTGCGCGCCGGGGCGACGGTGGTGGTGCAGGTGGGCGACTGACCCACCGCCCTCGCCACGGCCGGGACGTTCAG
Organism: Streptomyces sp. NPDC058457; assembly: GCF_042720695.1. Taxonomy (NCBI): domain Bacteria; kingdom Bacillati; phylum Actinomycetota; class Actinomycetes; order Kitasatosporales; family Streptomycetaceae; genus Streptomyces; species Streptomyces sp. NPDC058457. Next base: position 49,041 of record NZ_JBHXLU010000082.1, read on the forward strand.
CCTGGGCATCCGCGCGTCCCGGTCCGCACAGAGCGTCGGCCGTCCGCCATCAGGACGGCCGGCGTTCACCCGTGCCCGGTGCGGACAAAGAGGTACAAGACCTCTCCAAGGGCTTCTTTCCGCCATCGCTGCGCGGGGGGTTGTCCTGACATTCCTCCGGATCTAGGGTCCCTCCGAGAGCAAGCGCTTTCTCGGCGTCTTGGTCCCCGGCACTCCTAGGAGGACCGTATGTCCCCCCACCCGAACCGCCGTCGCGTCGCCGTGATCGGGACCGGCGCGATCGTCAGCGGCAGCCATCTGCCCGCCCTCACCGCCCACGCCGACCGCACCGAGCTGGTCGCCGCGGTCGACGTCGACCGGACCCGCCTCGACGCCTTCCGGAAGCTCGCCGGCGGCGAGGTCGCCGGGTACACCTCGGTCGACGCCATGCTGGACGCCGTACGCCCCGACCTCGTCCTCGTCGGCACACCCCCCTCCCTGCACCGCGAGCAGACGGCCGCCGCCCTCAAGGCCGGTGCCTGGGTGCTGTGCGAGAAGCCGCTGTGCCTGTCCCTCGCCGAGTACGACGAGATCGCCGCCACCGAGGAGGCCTCCGGCGGCTACGCCTCCGTCGTCTTCCAGCACCGCTACGGCTCCGGCGCCGTGCACGCCCGTGAGCTGATCACCGGCGGCGGGCTGGGCGCCCCGCTGGTCGCGCACTGCCAGACCACCTGGCACCGGGACGCCGCCTACTACGCCGTACCGTGGCGCGGCACCTGGGCCAGTGAGGGCGGCGGGCCCACCATGGGCCATGGCATCCACCAGTACGACCTGCTGCTGCACCTGCTCGGCCCCTGGACGGAGATCCGCGCCATGGCCGCCCGCCTGGTCCACGACACCGAGAGCGAGGACGTCTCCACCGCCCTCGTCCGCTTCGCGAACGGCGCGCTCGCCACCGTCGTCAACAGCGTGCTCTCCCCGCAGGAGGTGAGCCGCATCCGCGTCGACTGCGCGGACGCCACCGTCGAACTCACCCACCTCTACGGGCACCGCAACGCGGACTGGGTCTACACCCCGGCCCCGCACGTCCCCGCCGACCGCGCCACCGCCTGGCGCACCCCTGACCAGGACGTGCCCAGCTCGCACACCGCCCAGCTCGGCGTACTCCTCGACGCCCACGACGAAGGCGTACGGCCGCCGGGCAGCGGCCCGGACGCCCGCGCCACCCTCGAATTCGCGGCCGCGCTCTACAAGTCGGCGTTCACGGGCCACCCCGTGCACGCGGGCGAGATCGGCCCCGGCGACCCCTACTACGCAGCCATGCACGGCGACCACCCCCACTGGGCCCCCACCGAGGAGCGCGCATGAGCATCCGCGTCAGCCACGTCCACGGCGAACACATCGCGGTCGCGGCACCGGACGGCACCGAGATCCTCCGTTACGTCTACCGCCCCGCCCCCGAGGCGTACGAGGCGCGCAAGCCGTACGCCCACCCGGTGCGCACCCTCGCGGGCCGCACCGTCACCGGCTACCGGCCGAGCGACCACCGCTGGCACAAGGGCCTCCAGATGACGGCCAGCCATCTCTCCGGGCAGAACTTCTGGGGCGGCAACACCTACGTCCACGGCCGGGGTTACCAGGTGCTGCCGGAGCGCGTCGGCTCGATGCGTCACGACGGCTTCACCGAATTCGCCGTCGCGGACGACCGGTTCGCCTTCACCGAGCGGCTGACCTGGGTGGAGCACGGCGGCGCGGAGTGGGCACGGGAGGTGCGCGGGCTCACCGTCCACTCCGTCGACGAGCGGGCCGGCGCCTGGGCGCTCGACTGGTCGATCCATCTCACCAACGTCCGCGACGAACCGCTGACCTTCGGTTCCCCCACCACCGAAGGCCGCGAGATGGCCGGATACACCGGACTCCAGTGGCGCGGGCCCCGTGACTTCACCGGCGGCACCGCGTTCGGCCCGGACTCCGTCACCGGCGCCGAGAAGCTGATGGGCACCCAGGGCCCCTGGCTGGCGTACACCGCAGAGCACGACGAGGTGGACGGGCACTCCACGATCGTCTTCGCCCACGCCCCCGAGAACCTCGACGGGCGGACACCGGTCCACGAGTCGCACTGGTTCGTACGCGCGGAACCGATCCCCACGGCCGCGTTCTCCTGGGCGTTCTTCGAGGAGTTCGGCCTGCCGCCCGGCGAGTCCTTCGCCTACCGCTACCGGATCGTCTTCGCCGACGGCGCCTGGGACGCCGACCGCGTCGCCGCCCATCTGGAGGGCCTGCCGTGGTGAACACACCCAAGCCCGCCCTCCCGCACCCGCTTCCCGGCGCCATCGGCCTGTCCCACCTCAGCGCCTACGACTGGGAGGCTGCCGACGGCGTCTGCGGCGGCAGCCCGCATCTGCACCTGGTGTGCACGGAGGCGTACGTCGTCACCGGCGGCCGGGGTGCCGTGCAGACGCTCAGCCCGGACGGCTACCGGGACATCCCGCTGGAGCCCGGCTCCGTCGCCTGGTTCACCCCGGGCACCGTGCACCGCATGGTTCAGGGCGGTGACCTGCGCATCACCGTGCTGATGCAGAACAGCGGGCTGCCGGAAGCCGGTGACGCCGTCTTCACCTTCCCGCCCGAGGTGCTCGCCGACCCGGAGCGGTACGCGGCCTTGGCAACGTTGCCATCCGGTACCGGAGCCGAGGTGGAGCAGGCCGCCCGGCGGCGCCGGGACCTCGCCGTCGAGGGGTATCTCGGTCTGCGCGAGGCGCTGGTCGCCGGGGACAACGGACCGTACGCCGGGTTCCAGCGGGCCGCCGCCCGGCTGGTGCGCGACAAGGTGCCCCACTGGCGCGAGCTGTGGCGGGCCGGTGCGCTGGCCGCCGCCGAGCGCACCGGAGCCCAGCTGGACGCGCTGCTGGCCGAGGAGCCGTCGTACCTCGCCGAGGCCACCGCGCACGAGACCGCGCCCACGCGGCTCGGGGGGTTCGGGATGTGCGGCCGGCGCGACGAGTACGACCTGCCGGGGACGACACTCCCCTACGCCGGCGAATAGCCGAGGTCCGGGGGGATCGCGGGGGGCCGTCAGGAAGTCCGAGGAGAGGACGAGGTGACCTCGGCATGCCCGAACACAGGACAACGGGGTTCTGCGCCTCGGCCCTCGCACTGGCGCTCTGCGCGGTGCTGGCGGGCTGCGGAGGATCCGGGGAATCGGTCGGCGGCGGCAAAGTGGTGCTGCGCTACACATGGTGGGGCAACCCCGACCGGGCGGCGCGCACCGACCAGGCCGTCGCCCTGTTCGAGAAACAGCACCCGAACATCCGGGTGCGGACGTCGTTCTCCGACCATGGCCGTCCCCCTGCAACTGGCCCTCGCGCTCCTCGTCGCCCTCGCCCTGAAGCCCATCAAGCGCGGCAAGGGCTTCTACCGCTCGGCGTTCTACGCCCCCTCGCTGCTCGGCGCCTCCATGTCCGTCGCCCTCGTCTGGCGGGCCGTCTTCAACGACGGCGGCACGGTGCCCAACCTGCTCGGCACCGGCGGCTGGGTGAACCGACCGGGCTGGGCGCTGCTGGCCGTCGCCCTGCTGACGGTGTGGCAGTTCGGCGCCCCGATGGTCATCTTCCTCGCCGGCCTCCAGCAGATCCCCGCCGAGCTGTACGAGGCGGCGGCCTGCGACGGGGCAGGAAAATGGCGGCAGTTCCTGTCCGTCACGATCCCGATGCTGTCCCCGGTGCTGTTCTTCAACCTGGTCCTCCAGACCATCCAGGCCTTCCAGGTCTTCACCCCCGCCTTCGCGGTGAGCGCCGGCAAGGGCGGCCCCGCCGACTCGACGCTCGTCTACACCCTCTACCTCTACGACCGTGGCTTCGTCGCCTCCCACATGGGCTACGCCTCCGCCATGGCCTGGGTGTTGCTGGTGGTCGTCGCCGCCGTCACGGCGGTGCTGTTCCGGACCTCACGCTCGTGGGTCTTCTACGCCTCCGAGGGGGACCGATGACCGCCGTATCGACCACCGCGCCAACCGCAGTACCCCGCAAGCCGGTTGCCTGGCGTCGGATCGCCCTGCACGTCGGCTGCGTGGCCGCCCTGCTGGTGATGCTCTACCCGCTGGCCTGGCTGCTCGCGACCTCGCTCAAGCCGGCGAACGAGGTGATAGCCAGCATCAACCTCCTTCCCAGCCACCTCGAATGGTCCACCTACAAGACCGCCTTCGGCGGCGTGAACGACGTCTCCGTCTGGCGGCTGCTCGGCAACTCGCTGCTGATCGCGGGCGGCGCGGTCGCAGGCAACGTCCTCAGCTGTTCCCTCACCGCCTACGCCTTCGCCCGGCTGCGCTTCCGCTTCCGCGGCCCGCTGTTCGCCTTCATGATCGCCACGATCATGCTGCCGCACCACGTCGTACTGATCCCGCAGTACATCCTGTTCAACCGGCTCGGCCTGGTGAACACCTACTGGCCGCTGATCCTGCCGAAGTTCCTCGCCACCGAGGCGTTCTTCGTCTTCCTCATCGTGCAGTTCATGCGCGGCCTGCCGCGCGAACTGGAGGAGGCCGCCCGTATCGACGGCTGCGGCCCCTTCCGCAGCTTCTTCAGCGTGATCCTGCCGCTCACCCGGCCCGCGCTGATCACCACGGCGATCTTCACCTTCATCTGGACCTGGAACGACTTCTTCACCCAGCTCATCTACCTCTTCGACCCGGACAAGTTCACGCTCACCCTCGCCCTGAGCTCCTTCGTGGACTCCTCCAGCCAGTCGGCGTTCGGCCCGATGTTCGCGATGTCGGTCATCGCCCTGCTGCCGATCGTGCTGTTCTTCCTCGCCTTCCAGCGGTTCCTGGTGGAGGGCATGGCCAGTTCGGGGGTGAAGGGATGAGCGGGCTGCAGACCCGCGAACCCGGCGAGGTCTTCGGGCCGCGCCTGACCCTGTTCGCCGACATGCTGAGCGTCGGCCTCGCCACGGCCCTGACCTGCCTGCCGCTGGTGACGGCCCCGGCCGCGCTGTCGAGCGCGTGCGAGGTCCTGCGCGGGGCGGCCGACGACCAACCCGCCACCGCCGGAAGGTACTTCACGGTCCTGCGAAGGCGGCTGCGGGCCGGTGACGCGCTGGCGGGCCTGGTCGCCCTGGCCGGTGCGCTGCTGTTCGGCGCGGATCTGGTGCTGGCCCGGGCGGGGCTGCCGGGAGCGGTGCCGTTCGCGGTGGTGGCCGCGGTGATCGGCGCGGGCACGCTGGTCGTGGGGCTCAGGGCGTGCGCCCGCCCCGAGTCCCTCACCGACTGGCGGGCCGCCGTGCGCGAGGCCGCCCGGGACGCCGTACGGGATCCGGGCGGCAGCGCCCTGGTCCTCCTCGCGGCGGCGACGGCGGCCCTGTGCGCCTGGATGCTGGTACCGCTGGCCTTCCTCGCCCCGGGACCCCTGGCCCTGGCACTCACGGCCGTCGGCCTGCGACAAGCCCGGCGTTGCCGATCCTGGCCGGCTGACTCCCGCCTGCGGCGAACCGCCGGACACACCATGCGCGGGACACAGCCCCCGACCGAGGCGTAGAAGGGAGCCATGTCAGTACCAGCATCGATGCCCACTCGGGTCGGCGTCGCCCGGGACCTGTGGCGGCTGCTCGAGCCGATCCACGCCGTCGTCTACTTCGCCCCGGAGCCGTTGGAAGAGTTCAGGGCGGCGGGTTACCGCGGCTTCTGGATGGGCTACTTCGCCGGACGGGCGGCTCCCCTGGGCAGTGCCGGAGCCGACGTCGTGCATGCGCTGTTCTACAACTTCGCCCACGCGCGGGTGAGCCGCGCCCTGCCGGCGGCCTGGGGCTTTGCTCCGCCGAACGAGGCCCTCCAGGCGCGCGTACGAGGATCGGTGCGTGCGCTCCGCCGGGCACTCGGCCCCGCGGCCGACGGCGCGGAGGTGGCCCGGGCGGCGGAGCTTGCCACGCGCGCCGCTCGGTCGGCTCCCTTGGAAGGCAGGGCTCTCTTCGCCGCCAACCGCTCCCTGTCGGTGCCTCAGGAGCCCCTCGCCCAACTGTGGCACGCCGCGACGCTTCTTCGTGAACACCGCGGCGACGGTCACGTCGCGGCTCTGCTCGCCGCCGGGATCGGCGGCCGCGAGTCACACGTCCTTCACGCGACCGCGAGCGGGATCCCGCGCGATGTCTACGGGCCGGCACGCGACTTCGACGCCGTGGAGTGGACATCGAGACACGACGCCCTCGAACAGCGAGGGCTCCTGGAGGACAACCGGCTGTCCCGGCGTGGACACCAGCTCAAGGACCGGATCGAGGAACGAACCGACCAGCTGGCGGCCACCGCCTACGACACGCTGACCACCGGCGAGACCGACGAACTCACCCGGCTCCTGCGCCCGCTGACCCACGCCGTGGTGCGCGAGGGCGACATTCCCCTGGACAATCCCATGGGACTCGACCTGCGCGAGTCACTTGACCAGCCTTGAACTCACCGGGTTGTCGGCGGGCAGGGGTGCGGCGGACGCGTCGGCCTGCCGTAGTTCGGCGAGGAGCACGTTCTGCCCGTGGAGCAGTTCGGTGAGGATTCGGCGGGCGG
>NZ_JBHXLU010000083.1:0-53358 GCF_042720695.1 Streptomyces sp. NPDC058457
CCGCTCCGGGCCGTCCGGGCGTGGGTCCGGGGGCACGGCCGGAGTGGACCGGGCTCTCGCTCAGCCCATGTCGAAGGTCGCCGGGTCCGGGCCGATGCGCCGGTCCTCGTTGAGCGCGCTGATCGCCGCGAGGTCCTCGGTGTCCAGGCTGAAGTCGAACACCGCGATGTTCTCCTTGATCCGGGACGGCGTCACGGACTTCGGGATCACCACGTTGCCCAGCTGGATGTGCCAGCGGAGCACGATCTGGGCCGGGGTGCGGTTGTGCTTCTGTGCGATCGCGACGATCGCCGGCACCTCCAGCAGCCCCTTGCCCTGGCCGAGTGGCGACCAGGCCTCGGTGGCGATGCCCTGCTCGCCGTGGAACTCCCGGGACGCGTGCTGCTGCAGGTGCGGGTGCAGCTCGATCTGGTTGACCGCAGGGATGACCGAGGTCTCCGCGATCAGTCGCTCCAGGTGCTCCGGGAGGAAGTTGGAGACGCCGATCGCCTTGACGCGGCCGTCGGCGTGCAGCTTCTCGAACGCCTTGTACGAGTCGATGTACTTGCCCCGGGCCGGCAGCGGCCAGTGGATGAGGTACAGGTCCAGGTAGTCCAGACCCAGTTTCGCCAGCGACGCGTCGAAGGCACGCAGCGTGGCGTCGTACCCGTGGTCGGCGTTCCAGAGCTTGGTGGTGACGAAGACGTCCTCACGCGGTACGCCGGAGGCGGCGATCGCCTTGCCGGTGCCCGCCTCGTTGCCGTAGATCGCCGCTGTGTCGATGCTGCGGTACCCGGCCTCCAGCGCGGTGGCGACGGCCCGCTCGGCCTCGTCGTCCGGCACCTGCCACACGCCGAAGCCCAGCTGGGGCATCTCGACGCCGTTGTTGAGGATTTTCGGGGGGACCTTGCTGCTCACGAGCTCTCGATCCTTAAGGTTGTCGACAGGTGGTACACCCATCGTCAACGATCACCGGCCCCGATGCATTCCTGACCGCGGAATCCGCCGGAACTGACCGGTGGGTCAGCCGCTGCATGTGGAGATTGGCCGGAAACGCATCCGACGTTATGGGTCCGGACCATTGACCGCGGCCGGTTTCTGCGGGGACTCTGGTGCGCATCGTCGGACGTATCGCTGAACCCGGTGCAGGGATGTGAACATCCCTGTGGGTTTTCCGGCTGATCCCTGTGAAAGAAGAACCTCTCTCTGCGCTCTGAGACCCCCCAACCTCAGGAAAGCAGGTACCCACCCATGAACGAGATCACCTCCGAGGACCGCCGGCCGGAACCCGCCGCCGCGCAGACATCGGATGAAAAGGTCTGGCGAAGCCCTGGTTATCAGGTCGTGGAGACCGCCCTGGAAGTGACCGGCTACGCCCTCGGCGACCGCTGATCCGCCCCGGACGGGCCGCCATGACCGTCACCGCTGCCACCGCCGTCACCGTCGTCGACTCCGGGACGGCCGCCGACCCCTGGCCGGTCCCGGAGTTCACCGAACGGCTGCGCGCCGTCACCGCCGACCGCTACCACGACCGGCACCCCTTCAACCAGCGCATGCACCGGGGTGAGTTGACCCCGGCCGAACTGCGCCGCTGGATCGCCAACCGCTTCCACTACCAGCGGCACATCCCCGTCAAGGACGCCCTGATCCTCGCCAAACTCGACCGGCCCGAGCTGCGCCGTCCGTGGCTGCGCCGCATCCGCGACCACGACGGAACCGCCGACGGCGAGGGCGGCATCGAGCGCTGGCTTCGCCTCGGCGAAGCGGCCGGCCTCCCCCGCGAACAGCTCTGGGACAGCGCCCGGGTCCTGCCCGGGGTGCGCTTCGCGGTCGAGGGGTACGTCACCTTCTGCCGCCTGCGCCCCGCACTGGACGCCGTCGCCGCCTCCCTCACCGAACTGTCCGCACCCGGTCTGATGCGCACCCGCATCACCGCCTTCGAACACCACTACCCGTGGATCGACCCGGCCGGCCTCGGCTACTTCCGCACCCGCGTCGACCAGGGCGCCCGGGACGGCGCGGAGGCCCTCGCGCTGGTCCTGGCCTGGGCCCGCACCCGCGAGGAGCAGCAACGCGCCGTCGCCGCGCTCACCTACAAGTGCGAGGCGCTGTGGGCGCTGCTCGACGCCGTGGACCGGGGGGACACCGCAGGCTGCGCCGACGTCCCGGACGGAGGCGGGCCATGACCTGGCGGCCCGTGCTCGCCCGCACGGCGGTACTGCGCCACGACCGGGTCCGCGGCACCGATCTGTTGCTGCTGCCCGAGCGCGTGGTCGTGCTGCACGGCCGGGCGGGCGGCGTGCTCCGGCTGTGCGACGGCAGCCGGGCGGTCCCCGAGATCGTCGCCGAACTCTCCGCGGCGTTCCCGGGGGCCCCGGTCGCGGCTGAGGTCCCGGAGTTCCTGACCGCGTTACGGAAGGAGGGGTGGCTGCGATGACCACCACGGGACCGGCCCCGCCGGCCACCGTCGAACCGCCCTGGGCGCTGCTCGCGGAGCTCACCCATGCCTGCCCGCTGCGCTGCGGGTATTGCTCGAACCCGGTCCGACTGATCAGTCGGTCAGTGGAGTTGACGTCCGGACAGTGGGCGGAGGTGTTCCGGCAGGCCGGTGAGCTGGGCGTCGTCCAGACCCATCTGTCCGGTGGCGAGCCGCTGCTCAGACGCGATCTGCCCGAACTGGTCGCCGCCGCCGACACCGCCGGCCTGTACACCCAGCTCGTCACCAGCGGAGTCGGGCTGACCGAGCGGCGGCTGGCCGGACTGGCCGGCGCCGGGCTGCGCGGGGTGCAGCTGTCCGTGCAGCACGCGGAGCCCACGGCCGCCGAACGCATCGCCGGTGCCCGCTCGTTCGCGGCCAAGGAACGCGCGGCCCGGCTGATCCGGGCGGCGGGCCTGCCCTTCGGGCTGAACGTCGTCCTGCACCGGGGCAACCTGGACGCCGTCGAGGACCTGATCGCGCTCGGCGTGGCCTGGGGCGCGGACCGGATCGAGCTGGCGAACACCCAGTACCACGGCTGGGCGGCCCGCAACCGCGCTGCCCTGCTACCCCTGCCAGGACAGGTCGAGCGGGCCCGCGACACGGTGCTCGGCTGGCGCGAACGCCTGGGTGGGGAACCGGAGTTGGTCTGGGTCGCGGCCGACCTGCTCACTGGCACGGCGAAACCCTGCATGGGCGGCTGGGGCCGCATCTCGCTCACCGTGACCCCCGACGGCACCGTTCTGCCCTGCCCGGCCGCCGCCGCCCTGCCCGGCCTCGACCCGCCCAATGTCAAGGACCGTCGACTCGCCTGGATCTGGCGTGAGTCCAGGGCCTTCAGCGCCTACCGGGGCGAGTCCTGGATGCGCGAGCCCTGCCGCGGCTGCGCCCTGCGCACCACCGACTTCGGCGGCTGCCGCTGCCAGGCGTACGCACTCACCGGAGACGCCCGCAACACCGACCCGGCCTGCCACCACGCCCCCGACCACCACCTTGTCCCTCTGCGGCGGACCTCCGCTGCCGCCGTCCCCAGAGAAGCTCCAGCAGAAGGAGGACCATGAAACGCCTGCGAGCCGCCCTCGCGGCCGTCGCGCTCACCACCGCCACCCTGGCCGCACTCCCCGCGGCCGTACCCCCGCCCGCCGTCGCCCTCGCCGCGGCCGCCGCCCCGGCCAGGCCGGCCGCCGCCACCGACTGGTCCACCGCGGTCGTCGACTCCACCATGGCCCGCTACACCCCGACCACCATCGGCGGCTGGTCCTACCCCGTCGGCCTCTACCTCTACGGCCAGTACCTCACCTACCGGCGCACCCACGACGCCCGCTGTCTCACCTACATCAAGAACTACGTCGACCGGTTCGTGAAGAGCGACGGTTCGATCGACCAGTCCTTCAACAGCCTGGACAGCATGCAGGCGGGCCGTCTCCTGGTGATCCTGCACCACGAGACGGGCCAGGACCGCTACCGCAAGGCGGCACAGAAGATCCGCGACCGCCTGAACACCTACCCGCGCACCGGCGACGGCGGCTTCTGGCACGCCGACACCAGCAGCCGCGCCCATCAACTCTGGGCGGACGGCGTCTACATGGTGAACCCGTTCCTCGTCGAGTACGGCAAGGAGTTCGGCGACGGCACGTACACCGACGACGAGGCGGCCAGGCAGCTCGCCGTCTACGGCGGCCACCTCCAGGTCGCCGGCGGCCTGCTCAGGCACGCCTACGACGAGTCGAAGAGCGCGAGTTGGGCGGATCCGGCGACCGGGCTCGCACCCGAGCACTGGTGCCGGGCCGTCGGCTGGTACGCGATGGCGATCGTCAACGTGCTGGACGCGATCCCGGCGAACCAGCCCCGGCGCCCGCAACTCATCACCATCTTCGGCAGGTTGGCGGCCGCCCTGGAGCGGTACCAGGACCCGGCGACCGGACGCTGGTTCCAGGTGATCGACAAGGGCGGCCGGAGCGACGACTGGACCGAGACCTCCTGCTCCAGCATGTTCACCTACGCCCTCTCGCGCGGCGCTCAGCAGCACTACCTCGACCCGCACTACGCGGACGTCGCCCGCCGCGGCTACCAGGGCGTGCTCGCCGAGCTGTCGGTCGGCGCCGACGGCCGTACCGACCTCGCGGGCATCTCCGTCGGCACCAACGTCGGCGACTACGCGTACTACGTCGCCCGCACCCGGGCCACCAACGACTTCCACGGCCTCGGGGCCTTCCTGATCATGAACGAGCAACTGCGAGGTGCTTCAGTGTCATGAACGCGACATCCACCACCGCACGGCACAGCGCTGTCGCGACCGTCCTCTTCGTCCTCGCCGTCGTCCTCGGGCTCTCCCACCCCGCGGCCCTCGCCGTCCCGCAATCCACCGCACCACGTGCCGGCGCCGTCTACGACGTCCGCGACTACGGCGCCAAGGGCGACGGCTCCGCCAACGACACCCCCGCCATCGACAAGGCCGTCACGGCCGCGAACGCGGCGGGCGGCGGCACCGTCCGCTTCACCGCCGGCACCTACAAGTCCAAGAACACCATCCACATGAAGAGCCACGTGACGCTCCAGCTCGACAGAGGCGCCACCCTCCAGGGCTCCAGCGCGGACACCTACGACAAGGCCGAGTCCAACCCGTACGACGCCTACCAGGACTACGGCCACAGCCACTTCCACGACGCGATGATCTACGGCGACCGGCTCACCGACATCGGCTTCGTCGGCCAGGGTGTCATCGACGGCGCGGGCAACCTCATCACCGGCAACCCGAAGACCGGCGAGGCCGACAAGATCATCTCGCTGACCCGGTGCGACGGCCTCCGGATCGGCGACGGCCTCACCCTCCGCCGCGGCGGCCACTTCGCGGCGCTGATCAACGGCTGCAAGAACGTGATGTCCGACCACCTGACCATCGACACCGCGAGCGACCGCGACGGCTGGAACGTCATCTCCACGACCGACGTCACGATCACCGACGCCACCATCCACGCCAACGACGACGCCCTGGTCTTCAAGAGCGACTACGCGCTCGGCGCCAAGCTGCCCAACGGGCATGTCCGGGTGAGCGGTTCGACACTGGGCGCCAAGTGCTGCAACGCCCTGATGTTCGGCTCCGAGACCTGCGGTGACTTCGCGGACTACCAGTTCGAGAACATCCGCATCGACGGCGCCGGCAAGTCCGGCCTCGGCATGGTCTCCATGGACGGCGCGAAGATCTCCGACGTCCACTACCGCGACATCACGATGACGAACGTCCACTCGCCGATCATGGAGAAGATCGGCACCCGGAAGCGCTGCGGGAACAGCCCCGGCGTCGGATCGATCAGCGACGTCACCTACGACGACATCACCGCCACCGGCAGCAGCCCCTCCTTCAGCCCGACCCTGTGGGGCGAGAGCGGCCACCGCATCAGCGGAGTGACCTTCGACAACGTCGACATCACGGTCCCCGGCGGCAACGGCACCATGTCCACCGGCGTGCCGAGCAACGACCCGAACGACTACAACCCCAAGGCGATCGGCACCCGGCCCGCCTACGGCTGGTACCTGCACAACGCCGACCACGTCCAGTTCACCGACAGCAGCGTGAAGTTCGCCGGGAACGACGGCCGTCCGGCGGTCATCGCCAACGCGGCGAGCGACCTCCGCCTCACCCGTTTCACCGCCCAGAAGGGCAGCGACTCCCCGTACGACATCGGCCTCCAGGACGTCACGGGTGCCTGCCTGACGGACAGCCACAACTCCTCGGGCGGCGCGCTCCGCGTCTCCGGCGGCCAGGACTGCGGTACGGCCGCGCGGCCGCTCGACCTGGAGAACCCCCGCCAGGACTTCCTCCGCGACTCCGTCGGCGGCCTCTTCCTGCACTGGGGCCTGCGCACCGCCCCCGCCCACACCAGCTGCACCGCCTGGGAGAACGACGTCACGGCCGGCGGCTGGACCCCCGGCTACTGGGTGAACGAGGCCCAGAAGCTGCACACCCAGTACCTGGTCCTCGCCACCTTCCACAGCCGCCTCGGCTACGCTCGCCCCTGGCCGTCGAAGATCCCCGGCTCCTGCTCCACCCAACGGGACTTCCTCGGCGAGCTGATCACCGCCGCCAAGGCCAAGGGCATGAAGGTCATCCTCTACATGACCAACGACCCCCAGTGGCACGACGAGGGCGGCCACGAGTGGCTCGACTCCGCCGCCTACTCCGCCTACAAGGGCAAGAACATCGACCTGACCACCAACGACGGCTTCGGGCAGTTCAGTTACGACAACTTCTTCGAGGTCATGGACCGCTATCCCGACCTCGGCGGCTTCTGGATCGACAACGACAACGCGTACTGGGAGAGCCACGACCTCTACCAGCAGATCTACCAGAAGCGCCCGGGATACACGCTCAGCAACAACAACGAGGACACGCCGATCATGGACATGATCAGCAACGAGCAGAAGACGGGGATGACCCCGGCCTACGACTACCCGCAGGCCGTCTACACCGCCCAGCCCCGCCTGACCGAGGCCGACTTCAAACTGCCCTCGACCGGAGCCTGGTGGTACGACGGCTCCGACCCCACCGTCGACCGGAAGCTCACCCTCGGCCGCCTCGTCACCAACGCGGGCTCCTCGGTGAAGGCCCTGATGGCCGAAACCGCCCAGGTCAACGGCAAGTTCCCGGCGAACCAGGCCGCCTTCAACAACTTCGCGAACTCCTACCTGGACCCCGTCTGGGAGTCCCTGCACGGCACCGAGGGCGGCGGCTACCTGTACGGCGGCCTCAAGCCCGGCTTCTGGAACGACGGCGCGCACGGCGTGACGACGATCGCCAAGGACGACCCGGACCGCCAGTACGTCCACGTCCTTACCCCGCCGTCGACCAGCACCCTGCGGATCCGAGACAACGGCTACCGCATCGCCTCCGTGACGAACCTCCGCACCGGCAAGGCGGTTTCGTGGTCGCAGTCCGGCGGCGTGCTGACCCTGACCGGGCTCGGCGACTGGGACCCGTACGACACCGTCTTCAAGGTCGTCACAGCCGGTCGCCAGGGCATCCTCACCGGCGTCAGGGTGAGCGCGAGCGCGTCGGCGAGCGGTCACGCGGGCCCGGCCGCCGGTGACGGCGACTACCTCACCTACTGGGACAACAACAAGACCCTGCCCGTCAGCCTCACCTTCGACCTCGGCTCGGCCAAGAAGGTGCAGTACCTCGGGCTCAACCAGCGCGAGGACTCGGTCTCCTACGCCCGCTCGGACACCGAGCAGTCGGCGCGGATCAAGGACTACAAGGTGTACGTCAGCAACGACGGCACCAGCTGGGGGAGCGCGGTCAAGTCCGGGCAGCTGCCCAGCCGGCGCGGCATCCAGGGCATCGACCTCACCGCCGCCACGGCCCGGTACGTCCGCCTGGAGGTGGACTCCACCTGGGCTGCCGCCACCGACACCACCCGCTACCAGCGACTGCGGATCGACGAGGCCTGGATCGGCACGGCCTACGCGACACCCGTGACCGGAGGACGCCCGTGACCAGGACCAGAACCCTCACCGTGGCGGCCGCCGCACTGCTGGCCGCGGCGGCGGTGCCGCTCCTGAGCCCCGGTCGCCCGGCCCCCGCCTCCGACAACGGCCAGGCGGTGCGGCCCGCGATGGGCTGGAGCAGCTGGAGCTATGTGCGCCGGTGGCCCACCCAGGCCAAGATCGAGGCCCAGGCCGACGCGCTCGCCGCGAGCGGCCTGAAGGACCACGGCTTCGTCCAGGTCAACCTCGACGACTTCTGGCAGAAGTGCGACGCGAACGGCTTCACCGTCGACTCCTACGGCCGCTGGGCCGTCGACACCGCCAAGTTCCCCGACGGCATCAAGGCCCTCGCGGACCACATCCACGCCAGGGGCCTGAAGTTCGGCTTCTACGTCACCCCCGGCATCGCCAAGGACGCCGTCACCCGCAACACCCCGATCGAGGGCACCTCGTACCACGCGAAGGACATCGCGGACACCTCGAAGACCGAGAAGAACTACAACTGCAAGAACATGTACTACATCGACTACTCCAAGCCGGGCGCGCAGGAGTTCGTGAACTCCTGGGCGAAGCAGTTCGCCTCCTGGGGAGTCGACTACCTGAAGATCGACGGGGTGGGCAGCCAGGACATCCCCGATGTCCAGGCCTGGTCGAAGGCCCTGCGCGTCACCGGCCGCCCCATCACCTTCGCGCTCTCCAACAACCTCGCGATCGCCGACGCCCCGACCTGGAGGTCCCTGGCCAACAGCTGGCGCACCCAGGGCGACGTCGAGTGCTACTGCGGGCCCGGCGACAACGGCAGCGGCTATCCGCTCACCGACTGGTCGCACGTCTCCGCCCGCTTCAACACGGCGGCGAACTGGCAGCAGTACGCAGGACCCGGCGGCTGGAACGACCTGGACTCGCTGGAGATCGGCAACGGCGACCAGGTGGGCCTCACCGCCGACCAGCGGCGCTCCCACTTCACCCTCTGGGCGATGGCCGCCGCCCCACTGCTCCTCGGTACCGACCTCACCCACCTCGACACCGTCGACAAGGCCATGCTCACCAACGACCGGCTGATCGGCGTCGACCAGGACGGGGTGGCCGCGAAGCGCATCGTGAACAGCGGGGTCAGGCAGGTCTGGAGCAAGAAGGAGAGCGACGGCCAGTACGTCGTGGCTCTCTTCAACACCGGCACCTCCGGCAGCTCCACGGTGAGCGTGGACTGGTCCCAGGTCGGCTTCACCGGCTCCGGGGACGTCACCGACCTGTGGTCCGGCTCCCACAAGGGCACCGTCGCCACCACCTACAGCGCGACCCTGCGCCCGGGCGAGACCCGGCTGATCCGCGTCCGGCCGCTCGGCTGAGGAGGACCGTCATGACCCCCAGAACCCTGCTCGCCCGCGCCCTGCCGCTGGCCCTGGCCCTACCCCTCGTCGCCCTGCTGCCGGGGAGCGCGCGGGCGGCCACCGACTACCAGGCCGAGGACGCGGCCATCTCCCAGGGCACCGTCGCCACCAACCACACCGGCTACACCGGCACCGGCTTCGTCGACTACACGAACATCAAGGGCTCGTACGTGGAGTTCACGGTGAGCGCGGCCACCGCCGGCACCTCCGCGCTCGCCCTGCGCTTCGCCAACGGCACCGCCACCGACCGGCCGTTGGACATCTCCGTCAACGGTACGGTCGTCGCCGCCGGAGTCTCCTTCCCGGCCACCGCCGACTGGAACACCTGGGCGACGAAGTCGGTGAACGTCCCGCTGACCGCGGGCAGCAACAAGATCCGCGCCACCGCCACCACCGCGAACGGCGGCCCCAACCTGGACAAGGTCGGCATCGGTACGGCTGCCGACACCCAGGCCCCCACCCGCCCCGGCCAGCCCTCCTGCTCCGACATCGGCGAGGACACGCTCACCCTCGCGTGGGGCGCAGCCACCGACGACGTGGGCGTGACGGCGTACGACCTCTACGAGCACGGCAACAAGATCGGTGAGGCGCCCGGGAGTTCGACCTCGAAGACCCTCACCGGGCTCGCCCCGAACACCACCTACGACCTCACCGTCATCGCCCGCGACGCGGCCGGCAACACCTCGCCGGCCAGTCCTGTCGTCGACTGCACGACCAGGCCGAGCAGCGACAGCACACCGCCCACCGCCCCCGGCACCCTGTCCGTGGCCGGCATCACCGCCAACACCGCCGACCTCGGCTGGGGCGCGTCCACCGACGACCGGGCGGTGACCGCGTACGACATCCGCAGCGGGACCACCGTCTACAAGACGGTCACCGGCGGCACGACCGCCACGCTCACCGGTCTCGCCTGCGACAGCCCCTACACCCTGGACGTCGTCGCCCGGGACGCGGCCGGGAACGTCTCCCCGCCGAGCAACGCCGTCACCTTCACCACCAAGGCGTGTGCCACCGACGGCGGGGTGCCCTCCTCCGTCGCCACGCTCTCCAGCGGCTGGACCATCCCCTGGGGCACCTACTGGATGCCCGACGGCAAGACCGCGCTGGTCACCGAGCGGGACGACTTCCGGGTCTGGAAGGTGACCAAGGACGGCACGCGGACCCAGGTCGGGACCGTCCCGAACGCCGTCACCACCAACGGGGAAGGCGGACTGCTCGGTGTCGCCGTCGACCCCAAGTGGGAGACGAACCACTACGTCTACTTCATGCACACCGCGGACGAGGGCAACCGGGTCGTGCGCATGACCTACGACGGCACCGGGCTCAGCGACTACAGGATCCTGCTCCAGGGCATCAAGAAGAACCGCTACCACAACGGCGGCCGGCTCCTCTTCGGCCCCGACGGCTACCTCTACGTCTCCACCGGGGAGGCCCAGACACCCGACCTCGCCCAGGACAAGAACTCCCTCAACGGCAAGATCCTGCGCATGACGACCGACGGCAAGCCGGCCCCCGGCAACCCGTTCGGCAACTACGTCTACAGCCTCGGCCACCGCAACCCGCAGGGCCTCGCCTTCGACCGGGGCGGGCGGCTCTGGGAGGCCGAGTTCGGCAACAGCTCCAAGGACGAGCTCAACCTCGTCAAGCCGGGCGCCAACTACGGCTGGCCGACCTGCGAGGGCACCTGCTCGGTCGCCGGGATGACCAACCCCAAGGCCACCTGGAACGTCTCCGAGGCGTCCCCGAGCGGTATCGCCATCGTCCGCAACGTCGTCTACATGGCCTCGCTGCGCGGCGAACGGCTGTGGCGCATCCCGATCAACGGCGACAACGAGAGCGTGGGCACCCCGACGGCGTACTACGTCGGAACCTACGGCCGGCTGCGGACCGTGACCAAGGTGCCGGGCGCCGACCAGCTGTGGCTGTCCACCACCAACTGCGACAACAACGGCAACGAGCCGGACGGATCCGACAAGATCTTCCGGGTCAGCATCAGTTGACGGAGCATCAGGCCCGGTACAGGGCCTCGACCTCGTTGGCGTAGGCGTTCTCGATCGCCTTGCGCTTCAGCTTCAACGACGGGGTCAGCAGGCCGTGTTCCTCGGTGAACGGCTGGGCGAGGATACGGAACGTACGGATCGACTCGGCCTGCGAGACCAGGGTGTTGGCGGCCACCACCGCGCGCCGCACCTCGGTCTCCAGGTCGGCGTCCCGCACCAGCTGGGCCGCGGACATCTGGGGCTTGCCGCGCATCTGCAGCCAGTGCTCGACGGCCTCGGTGTCGAGGGTGACCAGGGCGGCGATGTAGGGGCGGTCGTTGCCGACGACGATGCACTGGTTGACCAGCGGATGGTCGCGAACCCGCTCCTCCAGGACGCCGGGGGAGACGCTCTTGCCGCCGGAGGTCACCAGGATCTCCTTCTTGCGGCCGGTGATGGTCAGATAGCCGTCCTCGTCCAGGGAGCCCAGGTCGCCGGTGGCCAGCCAGCCGTCGTGCAGGGTGGCGTCGGTGGCCTTCTGGTTGTTCAGGTAGCCCTGGAAGACGTTTCCGCCGTGCAGCCAGATCTCCCCGTCGTCCGCGATGTGCACGGTGGTGCCGGGGATGGCCTGGCCGACGGTGCCGTACCGGGTGTGCTCGGGCGGGTTGGCGGTCGCCGCCGCCGTCGACTCGGTCAGGCCGTAGCCCTCGTAGATCTGCACGCCCGCGCCGGCGAAGAACAGGCCGAGCCGGCGGTCCATGGCCGAGCCGCCGGACATGGCGTTGCGGATCCTGCCGCCCATCGCCGTCCGCACCTTGGCGTAGACGAGCTTGTCGAAGAGCTGGTGCTGCATGCGCAGCGACGCCGACGGACCGGGCCCGGTGCCCCACGCCTTCGCCTCGACGGCGTCCGCGTACTTCACCGCGATCTCGACCGCCTTCTCGAACGGCCCGCCCTTGCCGTCCTTCTCCGCCTTGCGCCGCGCCGCGTTGAACACCTTCTCGAAGATGTACGGCACGGCCAGGATGAACGTCGGCCGGAACGCGGCCAGGTCGGGCAGCAGCGCCGCCGCGTGCAGCTGCGGCTGGTGCCCGAAGCGGACCCCGTGCCGGATCGCCGCCACCTCCACCATGCGGCCGAAGACATGCGCCAGCGGCAGGAAGAGCAGGGTGGAGACCTCCTCGCCCTTCTTGGCGCGGAACACCGACTCCCAGCGGGCCACGACCGTGTCCGCCTCGTACATGAAGTTCCCGTGCGACAGGACACAGCCCTTGGGGCGGCCCGTGGTGCCCGAGGTGTAGATGATCGTGGCGGTCGACTCGGGGGTGACCGCCTGCCGGTGCCGGTGCACGACCTCGTCCTCGAGGTGCGCGCCCGCGTCGTACAGCTCCTGCACCGCGCCCTCGTCCAGCTGCCACAGCTGGCGCAGCTGCGGCAGCCGGTCGATGACGGTGGCGATCGTCATCGCGTGGTCCTCGTGCTCCACGACGGCGGCCGTGCACTCGGCGTCGTACAGCATCCAGAAGCACTGCTCCGCCGACGAGGTCGGGTAGACCGGCACCACCTGGGCGCCGATCGTCCACAGCGCGAAGTCGAACAGCGTCCACTCGTAGCGGGTACGGGACATGATCGCGACCCGGTCGCCGAACCGGATGCCACGGGCGAGGAGCCCCTTGGCGAGGGCGAGGACCTCGTCGCGGAACTCGGCGGAGGTCACGTCACGCCACTGGCCGAGCTCGTCCTTGCGGCCCAGTGCGACATGCAGCGGGTCCGTCCGGGCATGCTCGAACACGCAGTCGGCCAGACCGCCGACCGGCGGTGCCGACGCCAACGGCGGGTTGGTGAACTCGCGCAAACCCCGCTCCCCGCTCCTCGCTCCACAGTGACGACAGTGACGCTCCGCACAGCGCCGTGAAAGCTACCCCACCGGAAGACCGTTCGGGAGGGGGTGCGAAAACGAGCATTGCTCTCGTATGACCGCGCTCACGTACGGAAAATACGCTCACATGGGGAGGGGTCGGACAGAATCCTTACGGTTCAGTAAGTTCCGGCTCCGTAATCTCCACGGAATCTGTACGACCCGGTTACGGCCCCCGGCCGGTTACCCGTCGGTCAGGGCGGCGTGCCGCAGCACTCTCTGAAGACAGCGCCGACGTGGCCGATTCCGTCACTCCACGCGTCCCGCCGTGCGTACGGTTCTGGGCGGTGAGAAACGGCCTTGCGGCGGAACCCGACGGGAGTGGCCATGCTGGAGCTGGAATCCGACACGCTGGACCCGCTGGACGTGCAACTGCTCAGCGCGCTGGAGGTCGACGGCCGTGCCTCCTTCAGCCGGATCGCGGCCGTGCTCGGCGTGTCCGACCAGACGATCGCCCGCCGCTACCGGCGGCTGTGCGCCGAGGCCGGGCTGCGGGTCGTGGCGGTCCGCGACGCCGAGCGGCTCGGCCAGGACCAGTGGATGCTCCGGCTGCGCTGCGCGCCCGACGGCGCCACCGTCATCGCCGACGCGCTCGCCAAACGCCCCGACACCGCCTGGATCGGGCTGGCCTCCGGCGGCACGGAGATCGCCTGTATGACCCGGCCGCGCCACCCCGGCGACCACGACGACCTGCTCCTCGGCAAGCTGCCGCGCACCCCGAGCGTGGTGGAGATCCGTGCGCAGCAACTGCTGCACCGGTTCTACGGGGGGCCGACCGGGTGGGTGCGGAAGTTCCGGGCGCTGTCCGAGGAGCAGGCGGCGGCGCTGCGGCCGGCGCTGCCGGAGGCCGACGGGCCTGCGCGGCTGGAGCCCGAGGACGCGCCGCTGCTCGCCGCGCTGGAGCGGGACGGGCGGGCGACGTATCCGGAGTTGCAGCGGGCAACGGGTCGGTCCGAGTCGTCGGTGAAGCGGCGGCTGGCCGCGCTGATCGGCTCCGGGGCGGTGTACATCGATGTCGAGTACCGGTCCGAGGTGCTGGGATTCTCCAAGTCCGCGCTGTTGTGGATCACCACGACGCCGGCCGCGATGCACTCCGTGGGTCAGGCGCTGGCGGTCCATGACGAGGTGGCGTTTGCTGCGGCTACCGCCGGTCCGTCGCATGTCGTGGTGACGGCGGTGCTGCGGGACACGGCTCATCTCTACGCGTACCTGAGCGGGCCGGTGGGGCGGCTGGAGGGGGTGCAGCATGTGGAGGCGATGCCGTTTTTGCGGAGGGTGAAGCAGTTGACGTATCAGGGGTTGTGGTGAGTCTGGCGCCCCTTCGGGGGCGCCTGCAGCTAGGGGCGTCTCAAGCGGGCTCCGCTGGTCAGGATTGCTGCCGCCAAGGCATCTGCCGCTGTCTGTGCCGGTGTGCGTCTCGGGCCGTGTACGAGTACGAAGTCGACCTTGCCCAGTTCCGGTAGGCCTGCCCGGTCCGGGACCCGGAACAGGCCCGGGGGGATCAGGCCCTTTGAGTGGGCCATCACGCCCAGGCCCGCTCTCGCCGCCGCGATCAGGCCGTTGAGGCTGCCGCTCGTGCAGACGATGCGCCAGTCGCGGCCCTCGCGCTCCAGTGCCTCCAGGGCCAGGGCGCGGGTGATGCCCGGCGGGGGATAGACGATCAGCGGGACCGGACGGGCGGGGTCCAGGCGGAGCCGCTCCGCGCCGATCCACACCAGGTCGTCGTGCCAGACCAGCTCGCCCAGCGGATCCTCGGCGCGCCTCTTGGCCAGGACCAGGTCCAGCTTCCCGGCGGCCAGCTGCTCGTGCAGGGTGCCCGAGAGCTCCACCGTCAGTTCGAGGTCGACCTCGGGGTGGTCGTGGCGGAAGCCCTCCAGGATCTCCGGCAGCCGGGTGAGGACGAAGTCCTCCGACGCGCCGAAGCGGAGCCGGCCGCGCAGCCGGGTGCCGGTGAAGAAGGCCGCCGCCTGCTCGTGCACCTCCAGGATCCGGCGGGCGAACCCGAGCATCGCCTCGCCGTCCTCGGTCAGTTCCACGGAGTGGGTGTCCCGGGAGAACAGCTGACGGCCGGCCGCGTCCTCCAGACGGCGCACATGCTGGCTCACCGTGGACTGGCGCAGCCCGAGCCGCCGGGCGGCCTGGGTGAAGCTGAGCGTCTGGGCCACCGCCAGGAAGGTGCGCAGCTGCGAAGGGTCGTACACTCGAACATGTTATCGCGGAACACGATGACAGTGAGAGTGGTATACGGGATTCCCGATCAAGTGTCGGAGGAGGACGATGGAGAGGGGCCTTCCGGCTCCGGCGAGAACCCGGCCGTATGCGCCGGCACGACACCCTGACCGACCCGCAAGTGGAGCACCGTGAAACGCCTGACCTGGCCCAGTCGGATGCCGATCGACCCGTACGTCCTGCTCCTGCTCGGGACGGTATGCCTCGCCGCGCTCCTCCCGGCCCGGGGCACGGCCGCCGACGTGGCCTCCGGCGCCTCCACGGCCGCGATCGCCTTCCTCTTCTTCCTCTACGGCGCTCGTCTGTCCACCCGTGAGGCCGTCGACGGGCTGCGGCACTGGCGGCTCCATGCCACGGTCCTGGTCTGCACCTTCGTGATCTTCCCGGTGCTCGGCGTGGCGGCCCGCGGGCTGGTGCCGGTCCTGCTCACCCATCCGCTCTACCAGGGCCTCCTCTTCCTGACCCTGGTTCCCTCCACCATCCAGTCGTCGATCGCCTTCACCTCGATCGCGCGCGGCAACGTGCCCGCCGCGATCTGCGCCGGTTCCTTCTCCTCGCTGGTCGGCATCGTCCTCACCCCGCTACTCGCCGCCGTGCTGCTCGGCAACAGCGGGGGCGGCTTCTCCGCCGACTCGATCGTCAAGATCGTGCTCCAGCTGCTGGTGCCGTTCGTCGCCGGGCAGCTGCTGCGGCCGTGCAGAATCAAATGGGACCGCGCGCAGCGCGTCGAGCAGGGTGGTGGTGGGCGACGGGTGGGCAGCTTCGTCGCCCGGCACAAGAAGATCCTCGGCCTGGTCGACCGCGGCTCCATCCTGCTCGTCGTCTACACCGCGTTCAGCGAGGGCATGGTCCGGGGCATCTGGCACCAGGTCAGCGCGGTCCGGCTGGCCGGGCTCCTCGCCGTCGAGGCCGTACTGCTCGCCGTGATGCTCGTGCTGACCTGGTACGGCGCCAGGGCGCTCGGCTTCGGCCGCGGGGACCGCATCGCCATCCAGTTCGCCGGGTCGAAGAAGTCCCTCGCCTCCGGGCTGCCCATGGCCAGCGTCCTGTTCGGCGCCCACGCCTCGCTGGCCGTGCTGCCGCTGATGCTCTTCCACCAGATGCAGCTCATGGTGTGCGCGGTCATCGCCAAGCGCCGCGCCCACGACCCCGAGGCCCAGGAGACGGCCGAGGAAACCCCGGCCGCCCCCGCGGCGGAGTCACGGCCCGCGGTCGGCACCGGGACACTTCGCCGCTGAGTTGTGGCCGCGGCCGTGGCTCACGGGCGCCGCCCGCCCGTCGGCGGCTGCCGAACGCGGCCAGTTCACGGGCCTGTTGATCCGGATTTCCGGTACGGACGGCTCATGACGGCTAACGTTCCGTCATGACCGTACCCCTGGCGCTCGATCCGGCGCGTACCGCCCTCGTCCTCGTCGACCTGATGGACCGCATCGTCGCGCTGCCCCTGGAGCCCCGCATGGGCACCGAGGTCCTGCACGCGGCCGAGGAACTGGCCCACTCCTTCCGCGCCGCCGGCGCGCCCGTGGTGCTCGTCCGCGTCGAACGACCCTCCCAGGCGGAGCAGCCGCCGGGCAGCGGACTGGTGGCCGGACTCAGGAAGGAAGGGGACGTGGAGATCGTCAAGCGGACGATCGGCGGCTTCCAGGGCACGGAACTCGACGCCCGGCTGCGCCGGCTCGGTGTCACCCGGCTGGTGTTCGGCGGCATCGCCACCAACCTCGGCGTCGAGTCCACCGCCCGCGCCGCCGCCGACCTCGGCTACGACCTGGTCTTCGTCGAGGACGCCATGGCCGCCCTCACCGGCCCCGAGCACGAGGCGTCCGTGCGGCTCGACTTCCCGCGCCTCGGCACGGTCGTGACCGCCGCCGACGTCCGCCTCACCCCCGCCTGACCGCTCAGACCAGCGTCCCGCCGCCGTCCACGACCACCACCGACCCGGTGCTGTACCCCCCGCGCATCAGGTACAGATACGCCTCCGCCACATCCGTCGGCTCGCCGACCCGCCCCACCGGCAGTGACTCGGCGGACGACCGGAACAGCCCCTCCCGGTCCGCCTCCGGCAGCTCCCGCCACAGTTCGGTGCGCACCACCCCGGGCGAGACCACGTTGACCCGAAGCGGTGCCAGCTCCAGGGCCAGCGCCCGGGTCAGCGACTCCATCGCCCCGCACAGCGCCGACGCGACGCTGGAACCGGGCAGCGGCCGGTGCCCCGCCGTCCCCGTGGTCAGCACCACCGACCCGCCCGGGCGGATCGACCCGGCGCCGTACTTCACCGCCGCGTACGCACCCCACAGCCGGGTGTCCAGAAAGCTCCGGGCCGCCGCGATCTCCGTCCCGGCCACCGTCTCAAGGAGGATCGAGTCACCGGCCGTGTACACCAGGTGGTCGTAGGCCCCGACCCGCGTGAAGAAGCCGCGCACCGCGTCCTCGTCCGTGGCGTCCAGGACCTGCCCCTCGACGCCCTCCGGCAGCACCTTCAGCGCCGCGTCGACACTCTCCTGCCGGCGCGAGGCCACGACCACCCGCGCGCCCTCCCGTGCCGCGCCCTCGGCGACCGCGAGCCCGATACCCGACGTGCCACCGATGACGACGACACGCTGTCCCTGCAGACCCATGGCAGATCCCTCTCCAAGCCGATGTTCCGTCCCGTTCGGACATCTCCACCCTGCGGTCGCGGGGCGTCGGCCGTCCAAGACCTCTTTCGGCTGCGGCGATACCCTGTAGACATCGCCACCCGGGAAGGAGCCGCGGTCATGGACCTGGACCTGCGCAAGGTCCGCTACTTCACGGCGGTCGCCGAACTCCTCCACTTCGGCCGGGCGGCGGAGCGGCTGCACATCGCCCAGCCCGTGCTGAGCCGCCAGATCCGCGCGCTGGAGAAGGACCTGGGCGCCGAGCTGTTCGTACGGGACAGCCACGGCGTAACCCTGACCGACGCCGGGCACCAACTCCTCGAAGACGCCCGTCAGTTGCTGGCCGCCGCCGACGGAACCCGGCGCCGCGTCGTACAGGCCGCACGCGGTCGGCGGCGGCTGGTCGTCGGCTTCCGCGCCGGTGTCGTCGTCACCCGGGCGCTGCGCGCCTTCACCGCGGCACACCCGGACATCGAGGCCAACGCCCGCCGCGTCGAGTGGGACGACCAGGAGCAGCTGATCCTCGACGGCACCGTCGACATCGCCTACGTACGGCTCCCGATCCGTGAGGAGGGGCTCGAACTGCGGCCCCTGTACAGCGAGCCCCGCGTGGCCATGCTCCCTGACCGGCACCGGCTCGCCGGGAAGCAGGAGATCTCCCTCGCCGACCTCGACGGCGAGACGTGGCTGCGCTACAACGACCCCCGGCCCGGCGACCTGCCGCTGCGCACCATCGAGGAGAAGTTCGAGTGCGTGGCCGCCGGCACCGCCATCACGATGGTGCCCCGCTCGGCCGCCGAGCAGTACTCCCGCCCGGACATCGTCTACGTCCCGGTCGTCGACGCCGAACCCGACCGGGTGCTGCTGGCCTGGGCGGCCGGCCGCCGCTCACCGCTGGTCGCCGCGTTCGCCGAGGCCGCGGCGGACATCGGGGCGCCCGGCTCCGACTGAGGCGGGGCCCCTGCGGCGCAGGGGGCGCTCCCCGCCGGTCGGGGCCCCGCCGCCGTGACGCGGGGAACCGGTCAGCCCTGGGCGGCCGCGGCCCGCAGAGCGATGCGGTCCTCGCCCGCGTACACGTTCATGTTGCTGCCCCGCAGGAAACCGACCAGGGTCAGCCCGGTCTCCGCCGCCAGGTCCACCGCCAGCGAGGACGGCGCGGAGACCGCCGCGAGCACCGGGATGCCCGCCATCACGGCCTTCTGCGCCAGCTCGAAAGAGGCCCGCCCGGAGACCAGCAGGATCGTCCGGGACAGCGGCAGGTCGCCGTTCTGCAGGGCCCGGCCGACCAGCTTGTCCACCGCGTTGTGCCGGCCCACGTCCTCGCGGATGTCCAGCAGCTCGCCGTCCTCCGTGAACAGGGCCGCCGCGTGCAGCCCCCCGGTCCGGTCGAACACCCGCTGGGCCGCGCGGAGCCGGTCGGGGAGGCTCGCGAGCAGCTCGGGTCCGACCCGGACCGGGGGAGTGTCGGCTATCGGCCAGCGGGCCGTCGTACGCACCGCGTCGAGACTCGCCTTGCCGCACAGCCCGCAGGAGGAGGACGTGTAGACGTTCCGCTCCAGGGTGAAGTCGGGGAGCTTCACGCCCGGCGAGGTCCGCACGTCGACCACGTTGTATGTGTTGGAGCCGTCGACCGTGGCGCCCGCGCAGTAGACGATGTTCTGCAGGTCGCCGGCGGCCGCCAGGACGCCCTCGCTCACCAGGAACCCGGCCGCCAGCGCGAAGTCGTCGCCGGGGGTGCGCATCGTGATCGCGAGGGGTTTCCCGTTGAGTCTGATCTCCAGCGGTTCCTCGGCGACGAGCGTGTCCGGCCGGGCGGAGACCGCTCCGTCGCGGATGCGGATGACCTTGCGTCGTTCCGTGACTCGTCCCATGGTCTGATCAGCCCCGGTTCTGTACGTGCTGGTAGCCGAAACGGCCCTTGATGCAGAGATTGCCGTGGGTCACCGGGTTGTCGTGCGGCGAGGTGACCCTGACTATCTCATTGTCCTGCACGTGGAGCGTGAGGTTGCAGCCCACACCGCAGTACGCGCACACGGTGGTCGTCTCCGTCTGCCGTGACTCGTCCCAGGTGCCCGCGGCCCGCATGTCGAACTCCGACTTGAACGACAGCGCCCCGGTGGGACACACCTCCACACAGTTCCCGCAGTACACGCATGCCGAGTCGGTCAGCGGGGCGTCGTGCTCGACGGCGATCCGGGCGTCGAAGCCGCGCCCGGAGACGGAGATCGCGAAGCTGTTCTGCCACTGGTCGCCACAGGCGTCCACGCACTTGTAGCAGAGGATGCACTTTCCGTAGTCGCGTACGTACAGGTCGTTGTCGACCCGGGGTTCCTCGTCGACGCGGGCCGCGTCGGGGCCGAAGCGGTCCGGCTTCGCCGCGTACTCCTTGATCCACTCGGTGGCGCGCGGGGTCGTGGACAGGTCCACCGAGGAGGCCAGCAGCTCCAGGACGATCCTGCGGCTGTGCCGGACGCGTTCGCCGCCGGTCCGCACCACCATCCCCGGCTCGGCCTTCCGGGAGCAGGCGGGCACCAGGGTCCGCGACCCCTCCACCTCCACCACGCACACTCGGCAGGCGTTCTTCGGGCGCAGGGTGTCGCCCTCGCACAGGGTCGGCACGTCCTTCCCGGCCGCCCGGCAGGCGTCCAGGACGGTCGAGCCCTCCGGGACCCGTACCTCCTGGCCGTCGATCGTGAACTCCAGCAGCCGGCGCGGGATCCCCAGCGGTGTCACGGTCATTCGTACGCCCCCAGACGGTCGATCGCGGATTCCACGGCGTTCCAGGCGGTCTGGCCGAGACCGCAGATCGAGGCGTCCCGCATCGCCCGGCCGACGTCGCGCAGCAGCGCGACGTCCCCGGCCGCGTCGGCACCGGTGCGTGCGACGATCCGGTGCAGTGCCTCCTCCTGCCGGACCGTCCCGACCCGGCAGGGCACGCACTGCCCGCAGGACTCGTCCCGGAAGAACCGGGCTATCCGGAGCAGGAGTTGCGGGAGGGGCACGGTGTCGTCGAAGGCCATGACCACACCTGAGCCGAGCGTGGTACCCGCCTCCCGGGTGCCCTCGAAGGTGAGCGGGATGCCGAGTTCGTCCGGCCGTACGAAACCCCCGGCCGCGCCGCCGAGCAGGACCGCGCGCAAGTTCTCACGCACCCCTGCCAGTTGGAGCAGCTCGCCGAGGGTGGCGCCGAAGGGGAGTTCGTAGACGCCGGGGCGGGCCACGCTCCCCGACACGCAGAACAGCTTCGGGCCGGTGGACTTCGCCGTCCCGATCGCCGCGTACGCCGGGGCGCCCATGGTCAGGATCGGCAGGACGTTGACCAGTGTCTCCACGTTGTTCTCGACCGTCGGCCTGCCGAACAGCCCCTTCTCCACCGGGAACGGCGGCTTCGAGCGCGGTTCGCCCCGGTACCCCTCGATGGAGTTGAACAGGGCGGTCTCCTCGCCGCAGATGTACGCCCCGGCGCCGCGCCGGATCTCGATGTCGAAGGCGAAGCCCTGGCCGAGGATGTCGTCGCCGAGCAGGCCGCGGGCACGGGCCCGGTCGACCGCGTGCCGGACACGGCGGATCGCCCGCGGATACTCGCCGCGGAGGTAGACGAAGCCCCGGTGCGCACCGATCGCGTACGCCGCGATCGTCATCGCCTCCACGAGGGAGTACGGATCGCCCTCCATGAGCACGCGGTCCTTGAAGGTGCCCGGCTCCGACTCGTCGGCATTGCAGACCAGGTAGTGCGGATGGCCGGGCTGGGACGCCGTGGCCTGCCACTTGCGGCCGGTGGGGAAGGCGGCGCCACCGCGCCCGACCAGGCCCGCGTCGGTGACCTCGCGGATGACCCCGGCGGGGCCGAGCCCGAAGGCGTGCCGCAGGGCCGTGTAGCCGCCGTTCGCCCGGTAGTCGTCGAGCGAGGACGGGTCGACCACGCCCACCCGCCTCAACAGGGTCAGACCTTCCTGTCCGGCCTGGGGCACGGCCAGCGCCGCCGGCGGTTCCTGCGGCGCCGAGTCGGGCGCGGTGGCCGCGAGGACGGCCGCCTGCACGGTCGCCGGCGCCGCCACCGCCGTACGCACCGGATCCCCGGCCCGGATCGCGAGGGCGGCCGGGGCCCGCTCGCACAGACCCAGACAGGGGCTGCGCTCGACGTGCACCCCGGGACCGGCACTCTCCTCCACGGCGGCGGCCAGTCCGGACGCCCCGGCCGCCGTGCACGCCAGGTCCGTGCAGACGTGCAGGACGCTCGCCGGGCGGGGCCTGACGGAGAACATCGCGTAGAAGGTGGCGACCCCGTAGGCCTCCGCCGGGGGGACCGTCAGGCGGCGGCACAGGTAGCCGAGGGCGCCCTCGCTGATCCAGCCGATCCGGTCGTTGATCGCGTGCAGCCCCGGCAGCAGCAGGTCGCGGCGGTCCCGGGCCTCCCGGCCGCCGCGCGCCCACCTCAGATCCGCGTCGGAACGGTCGGCGCCCTCCCAGGAGGACTCCGGAGGGCCCAACAGGGCGTCGACGGCGTCCCGTTCGTCGTCCGTCGGCTTGCTGTCGCCGAAGTGCAGGTCCACTTGCGTCACCTCACGATGGTCGCGACCGGGAGCTTCTCGATACGGATCGCCGACGCCTTGAACTCCGCCGTCCCCGCGATCGGGCAGTTGGCCTCGATCGTCAGCTGGTTGGTGTCCACCTCGTCGGGAAAGTGCATGGTCATGAAGGCGAGACCGGGGCGCAGCGCCGTGTCGATCCAGACCGGGGCCACCACCGCGCCCCGCCGCGAGGACACCCGGACCTCCTCGCCGACGACCACCCCGTACCGCTCGGCGTCCTCCGGGCACAGCTCGATGTACTCGCCGCGCCGCAGCGGGGAGGCGTAACCGCCGCTCTGCACCCCGGTGTTGTAGGAGTCGAGTCGGCGCCCGGTGGTGAGCCGGACGGGATACTCCTCGTCGGTGAGGTCGACCGGCGGATCGTGCCGCACCAGCCCGAACGGCGCCGGCGTCCCGCGCCTGTCCGGGTCCGTCTCCCACAACCGGCCGTGCAGGTACGTCGGTTCGAGGCGCTCGGTGCTCGGGCACGGCCACTGGATGCCCTGGTGCTCGACGAGACGGTCGTACGTCATCCCGTAGTGGTCCGGGGAGACCGACCTGAGCTCGTTCCAGACGGCCTCCGCGTCCGCGTACTTCCAGTCGTGGCCGAGCAGGGCCGCCAGCGCGCAGAGGATGTCGATGTCCGCACGGGCCTCGCCGGGCGGGGTGACCGCACGGCGTACCCGCTGGACCCGGCGCTCGCTGTTGGTGGTGGTGCCCTCGGTCTCCGCCCAGCCGGCGGTCGCGGGCAGCACCACGTCGGCCAGCTCCGCCGTCTTCGTGAGGAAGATGTCCTGGACGACGAGGAAGTCGAGGGCGCTCAGGCGCCGTACCGCCTGCTCGCTGTCGGCCTCCGACTGGGCCGGGTTCTCGCCGATGCAGTAGACCGCCTTGAGCGTGCCCTCCTCCATCGCCTCGAACATCTCGGTGAGGTTCAGCCCGTAGTGCGGCTGGATCTCCGTGTCCCAGGCCGACTCGAACTTCAGCCGGGCGTCCGGGTCGAGGATGTCCTGGAAGCCGGGCAGGCGGTTGGGGATCGCGCCCATGTCGCCGCCGCCCTGCACGTTGTTCTGGCCGCGCAGCGGCTGCAGCCCGGCGCCCCACCGGCCGACCTGACCGGTGAGCAGGGAGAGGTTGATCAGGGCGCGGACGTTGTCGGTGCCGTTGTGGTGCTCGGTGATGCCGAGGGTCCAGCACAGCTGGGCGCGCTCGGCGCGGGCGTAGGCGTGTGCCAACTCCCGTATCGCACGCGCCGGTACGCCGGTCACCTTCTCGGCGAGGGAGAGCGTCCAGGGCTCCACGAGCGCCTTGTACTCCGCGAAGCCGGTGGTCGCCCGCTGGATGAACGCCTCGTTGGCCAGCCCCGCGTGGATGATCTCCCGGCCGATCGCGTGCGCCATCGGGATGTCCGTGCCGACGTTCAGCCCGAGCCAGCTCTCCGCCCACTCGGCGGTGGAGGTGCGGCGCGGGTCCACGGCGTACATCCGGGCGCCGCTCCTGATCCCCTTCAGCACGTGCTGGAAGAAGATCGGGTGCGCGAAGCGGGCGTTGGAGCCCCACATCACGATCACGTCGGTGTGCTCGATCTCCTCGTACGACGACGTGCCGCCGCCGGAGCCGAAGGCGGCGCTCAGGCCGGCCACGCTCGGCGCGTGACAAGTCCGGTTGCAGGAGTCGACGTTGTTGGTGCCCATCACCACCCGGGCGAACTTCTGGGCGACGTAGTTCATCTCGTTGGTGGCGCGGGCGCAGGAGAACATCCCGAACGCGTCCCGGTTGCGTTCCAGACCGCGGGCCGCGCGGTTCAGGGCCTCCTGCCAACTCGCCTGCCGGAAGGGCTCGTTGCGTGAGTCCCTGACCAGCGGGTGGGTGAGGCGGGTGTAGGTCTTCGGTTCGCGCTTCCTCATGCGGCGCTCCTCAGCGCGAGCAGGTCCGAGATGGCGTGCACGGTGCGCAGGGTGGGTACCTCCACACCGGTGATCCCCGCCAGCTCGACGACGGCCGCGAGCAGCACGTCGAGTTCCAGCGGCTTGCCGCGTTCCAGGTCCTGGAGCGTGGAGGTGCGGTGGTCGCCGACCTTCTCGGCGCCCGCGAGCCGGCGTTCTATGGAGATCCCGACCTCGCAGCCGAGCGCCTCGGCGACGTCGAGCGTCTCGCGCATCATGATCTCGATGACCCGGCGGGTACCGCCGTGCAGGCACATCTGCCGCATGGTGGCGCGGGCCAGCGCGCTGATCGGGTTGAAGGAGATGTTGCCGAGCAGCTTGAGCCAGATGTCGTTGCGCAGGTCCTGCTCCACCGGGCACTTCAGTCCGCCGGTCTGCATGGCCTCGCTGAACCGCAGGCAGCGCTTGGACACGCTGCGGTCGGGCTCGCCGATCGAGAACCTGGTGCCCTCCAAATGCCGTACCACGCCCGGGGCTTCGAGTTCGGTGGCCGCGTAGACCACGCAGCCGAGGGCCCGTTCGGGGGCGAGTACGGCGCTGACGGCACCGCCCGGGTCGACGCTCTCGACGCGGTGGCCGTCGTAGGGGCCGCCGTGCCGGTGGAAGTACCACCAGGGGATGCCGTTCTGGGCGGCGACCACCGCCGTCCGCTCGTGCAGCAGCGGCTCGACCAGCGGCCCGCACGCCGCGTACGAGTTCGCCTTCAGACCCAGGAAGACATAGTCGACCGGGCCGACCTCGGCCGGGTCGTCGGTGGCGTGGGCGTGCGCGGTGAAGTCGCCGCGCGGGCTCAGCACCCGTACTCCGTACTGCCTCATGGCCGCCAGATGGGGTCCACGGGCGATGAGATGCACATCGGCGCCCGCGCGGTGGAGCGCGGCACCGACGTAGGCGCCGATCGCACCGGCGCCGAGGACTGCGACTTTCACGGAACACTCCGTTCGGTTTGAGGGATACCGCGGAGGTGGCCTCGGGGGAGACCGGGTCGTGTCCGGGTCGGGTCCGGATCGTGTGAAGCATCGGCCGAATCATGTCGACGAAATATTGTCTACAGTATGGAGTCGAGGGCGACAAGGGTTCGGACAGCGACCGTTCGGCGCATTCTGGATACCGCTCAACGCACACGATCGAGTCGTCGGGTTCTCAACCACCCTGACGTGGCCCTACCGTTCGGGACTCATGAGCAGCCCCCCTGTAGCACCGCCGGGCTGGAGCCGCTGGCTCGTCCCGCCCGCCGCCCTCTCCGTCCATCTCTCCATCGGCCAGGCCTACGCCTGGAGCGTGTTCAAGCCGCCGCTCGAATCCGCGCTGAACCTGAGCGGCACCCAGAGCGCGCTGCCCTTCCAGCTCGCGATCGTGATGCTCGGTCTGTCGGCCGCGTTCGGCGGCACCCTCGTCGAGCGCAACGGACCGCGCTGGGCCATGACCGTCGCCCTGGTCTGCTTCTCCACCGGCTTCCTGATCTCCGCACTGGGCGCCGAGACCAAGCAGTTCTGGCTGATCGTCCTCGGCTACGGCTTCGTCGGCGGCATCGGCCTCGGTATCGGTTACATCTCGCCGGTCTCCACGCTGATCAAGTGGTTCCCGGACCGGCCCGGCATGGCCACCGGCATCGCCATCATGGGCTTCGGCGGCGGCGCGCTGATCGCCTCGCCCTGGTCGGCGCAGATGCTCTCCTCCTTCGGCAGTGACAACGATGGCATCGCGCTCGCCTTCCTGGTGCACGGGCTGTCGTACGCCGTCTTCATGACCCTCGGCGTGCTGCTGATCCGCGTCCCGCGCACGGAGAAGCCGGTCGTGGACGCGCCCAGCGCCTTCGCGGGGGTGCAGGTCTCCGCGAACAGCGCGATCCGCACCCCGCAGTTCTGGTGCCTGTGGGTCGTGCTCTGCATGAACGTGACCGCCGGCATCGGCATCCTGGAGAAGGCCGCCCCGATGATCACGGACTTCTTCGCCGACAGTTCCACCCCGGTGTCGGTGTCCGCGGCGGCCGGGTTCGTCGCTCTGCTGTCCGCCGCCAACATGGCGGGCCGCATCGGCTGGTCGTCCACCTCCGACCTGATCGGCCGCAAGAACATCTACCGCGTCTACCTCGGCGTGGGCGCCCTGATGTACCTGCTCATCGCGCTCTTCGGCGACTCGTCCAAGCCGCTGTTCATCCTCTGCGCGCTGGTGATCCTCTCGTTCTACGGCGGCGGCTTCGCGACCGTCCCCGCCTATCTGAAGGACCTCTTCGGCACCTACCAGGTCGGCGCCATCCATGGCCGGCTGCTCACCGCCTGGTCCCTCGCCGGGGTGCTCGGGCCGCTGATCGTCAACTGGATCGCCGACCACCAGAAGGACGCGGGCAAGCACGGCTCCGACCTGTACACCCTGTCCTTCGGCATCATGATCGGTCTGCTCGTCGTCGGATTCATCGCCAACGAGCTGGTCCGGCCCGTCCATGTCCGCCACCACATCCCCGCCCCGAGGGAGGCCGTCGATGTCGAACGAGAGCAGCCGGCCTGAGCCGGACCGCCGCTGGCTGATCGCCGTCGCCTGGCTGTGGGTGGGCGCGCCGTTCGCCTACGGGGTGTACGAACTCGTACAGAAGGCGACACAGCTGTTCAACGGGTGAGCCGGGGAAATGCTCGGGCGTCCGGGGGTCTGCAAGAAGCCGACAACTCGGCCGCCTGTTTCCTGTGGCCTTACGTGCCCTCGTACCCGTGAGTCACTGAACAGACTGGTGGGCCCACACCGAGGCAACGAGGGGGACCCACCACCCATGAACGGCTCGCGCATCGCCGCCGTCGGCCACTACCAGCCCGCCAGGGTACTCACCAACGAGGACCTGGCGGGCATGGTCGACACCAGTGACGAGTGGATCCGCAGCCGGGTGGGCATCAGCACCCGGCACATCGCCGGACCCGACGAACCCGTCGACGAGCTGGCCGCGAACGCCGCGGCGAAGGCCCTGGCCGCGGCCGGCCTCACCCCCGCGGACATCGACCTGGTCCTGGTCGCCACCTCCACGGCGATCGACCGCTCCCCGAACACCGCCGCGCGCGTCGCCGCCCGGCTGGGTATCCCGCAGCCCGCCGCCATAGACGTCAACGTCGTGTGCGCCGGCTTCACCCACGCGCTCGCCACCGCCGACCACACCGTCCGGGCGGGCGCCGCCACCCGCGCGCTCGTCATCGGCGCCGACAAGATGTCCGAGGTCACGGACTGGACCGACCGCACGACGTGTGTCCTGGTCGGCGACGGGGCGGGCGCGGCCGTGGTCGAGGCCTGCGGGCCGGGCGAGGAGCCCGGGATCGGGCCGGTGCTGTGGGGCTCCGTCCCCGAGATGGGCCACGCCGTACGGATCGAGGGCACCCCGCCCCGGTTCGCGCAGGAGGGGCAGAGCGTCTACCGCTGGGCCACCACCCAGCTGCCGCCCATCGCCCGGCGCGCCTGCGAGAAGGCCGGGGTGGACCCCGTGGACCTCGCGGCGGTCGTCCTGCACCAGGCCAACCTGCGGATCATCGAACCCCTTGCCGCGAAGATCGGCGCGGTCAACGCGGTCGTCGCCCGCGACGTCACCGAATCGGGCAACACCTCCGCCGCCAGCATCCCCCTCGCCCTCTCCAAGCTGGTCGAACAGGGACGCGTCTCCGGCGGCGACCCGGTCCTGCTGTTCGGCTTCGGCGGCAACCTGTCGTACGCGGGCCAGGTCGTGCGCTGTCCGTGAGAGCGCGTTCTGCGGTGTGACGTGGTCAACTCCCGCTTCCCCTGGCAGTTGTGCGCCGTAGACTGTAGACGAAAGACAATCGATACTGAGTGTTCGCTCGTAACGGGTGTCTGCCGAAGGGGGACCCGATGTTGTCAGCCGGACTGCCGCAGGGT
Source organism: Streptomyces sp. NPDC058457 (assembly GCF_042720695.1). Lineage (NCBI taxonomy): Bacteria > Bacillati > Actinomycetota > Actinomycetes > Kitasatosporales > Streptomycetaceae > Streptomyces > Streptomyces sp. NPDC058457. Next base: position 28,474 of record NZ_JBHXLU010000083.1, read on the forward strand.
GCGGTGCCCAAGCTCGAACGCCCCGGACCGCTCCGCGACCGTGTCTACGAGGCGCTGCTGGAACTCATCACCACCCGCTCCCTCCGGCCCGGCCAGCATCTCGTGGAGAGCGAACTCGCCGGCCACCTCGGTGTCTCGCGGCAGCCGGTGCGCGAGGCGCTGCAGCGGCTGAACACCGAGGGCTGGGTCGACCTCCGGCCCGCCCAGGGCGCGTTCGTCCACGAGCCCACGGAGGACGAGGCCGACCAACTCCTCACGGTCCGCACCCTGTTGGAGGCGGAGGCGGCCCGGCTGGCGGCGGCCAACGCGGGCAGTGCGGGAGTGGCCGCCCTCGAATCCCTCTGCGCCGAGGGTGAGAAGGCGGTCGCCGCGGACGACGTGGACGGGGCCGTCGCCCTGAACGCCGTGTTCCACGCCAAGATCATGGACCTGGCGGGCAACGCGGTCCTCGCCGAACTCGCCGCCCAGGTCGACCGCCGGGTCCGCTGGTACTACACCCCGGTGGCCCGCCAGCGCGGCCACCAGTCCTGGATCGAGCACCGCGGACTCATCGCGGCGATCACAGTCCGGGACGAGCAGCTGGCGACCCGCCTGATGCGCGAACACACGGAGCACACCCGGCGGTCGTACCACGAGCGGCCGAAGGCCTGACCACGCAGTCCCGGGGGGCGCCCCGGCGCCGGTGACGCCCCGTCAGAAGCCGGGCGGCGAAGCCGCTAGGTGTCGCGCATACGCAGCAGCAGACCGCCGGCCAGGAGCGCCGCGGCGGCCCACCCGGCGGTCACGCCGAGACCGGCCCAGGGGCCGATGGGCAGGCTCCCGAGGTCCGTGGTGGCCTGGACGGCGAGCCCGGCGCTCATCGGCGCGATCCGCTGGAGCAGACGCTGCCAGTGCGGGGTCCCGGTCGCCTGGGAGAGGGCGGGGACCAGGTACAGCAGGCCGAGGACGATCCCGGTCCCGGCCGCGGAGTCCCGTACGACGGTGCCGACGCCGAGACTGAGCAGGGCGATCAGGGCCAGGTAGAGGACCGATCCGAGGGCCGCACGCAGCGTGGGGCCGTCGGCCGGGGACAGGGCCGGGTGGCCGGGCAGGAGGAGCCGCCCGGCAACCAGCGATCCGAGAACCGCGGCGGTCCCGCCCGCGGCCACGACCCCGGTGAGTGTGACGGCTTTGGCCGCGAGGACGGCGGCCGGGCACGGCACCGCCGCCAAGGTGGTGCGGATCATGCCCGTGCCGTACTCGCCCGCGACGACCAGGACCCCCAGGACGACGACCAACGCCTGGCCGAGCTGAATGCCGGTGAGGCTGAGCCGGGTCGGGTCGCCGCAGCCGGCGGACCCGCAGGTCACCACCGAGGCCACGCCGGCGCTCAGGGCCACGGTGGCCGCGACCGTGCCGAGCAGCAGCCACCGAGGGCCGGGGACGGTCCGCAGCTTCGTCCACTCCGCGTGCAGGGCCGGCCTCATGCGTCCCTCCTGCGGAGCAGGACGGCGGCCACGGCCAGGCTCACCAGCGCGTAGCAGGCCAGGACGGCGAACCCGGCCCACGGCGTGAGCGGGTAATAGCCGTCGTACGGCGTGTAGATGCTCGTCACCTGGTGATACGGGACGAGTGTCTGCTGGACGGCGAAGCCCGCGGCCGGGGTCACCCGGGCCAGCCAGTTCGACACTCTCGCGGGCATGAACGGGTTGGCGATCAGAAGGTAGGGCACCACGACGGCCACGACGGCGGTGGTCACCGCGCCGGCACTGCGCCGGAGGACGGTGCCGACGGAGAGGGCCAGGACCGAGGCGGCCGCGAGCAGCGCCGCGATCCCCAGCTCCACCCGCAGTTCGGTCGAGGACGTCACCGGGAAGACGTACCCGCCGTGGGCCCGGGCGAGCCGTACGCCGAGCGGGACCGCGAGGACCGCTCCCGCCAGCCCGGCGACGAAGGTGACGCCCCCCAGCACCGCCGCCTTGGTCACCAGCACCCGGCTTCGTCCCGGGCAGGCGGCAAGCGTCACCTGGATCAGGTTCTCCCGGTACTCCGTGGTGATGAACAGCGTCCCCACGACGACCACCGTGACCAGCGCGGCGAACGTCCCGGTGAGGATGTCCCCGAGGGTGCCGCCGGTGGGCAGGGTCTCGCGAACCGCCGGTGCCATGTCGCCGGCGCCGGTCACCGTGAAACGGCCGCCGGATCCCGAGAACGAACCCGACGTGGTGCGCGGGTAGCCGGCGAAGGTGGGGGATTCCGGGCCCACCTGGTCGCCCGCCCAGCTGCCACCGGCCCATCCGCCCCGGACCCGGAGATCGCCGAAGACGGCAGTGGACACACTGCCGCGCGTGCCCAGGCCGTCCACGGCGGGTGGAGACGCGACGAACAGCCCGCCCTGCGCGGTCCGTCCGAGTTCACGCATGTGCACGGTGCCCACCTTGGTCCAGCGCGTGCCGTCGGCGGAGGCGTAGCCGGTGATCGCGTCGCCCGAGCGGTCCAGCCGCAGCCAGTGCACAGCCGCGGCGGAGTCGGAGTGGGCGTCTGAACCGGGGTGACCGGCCGTGTCGTTGACGTAGTCGTTCTGCATCCGCACGCCGTGGCTGCCGGTGACCATGATCGCGGCGTACGGCGATCCCGGTCGGGTGCTCGCCTTGATGACGAGCCCCGCCTTCGCCCATGGCACGGTGCCGGACCGCAGGTGCCCGGGGCTCCTCGGGATGCTGCTCCTGAGCGCGGAGACGGAGACGGTGATGCCGCCGTCTCCGGCCAGCGGCCGGTGCACGAAGTAGAAGCTGTCGGTGACCGGCTCACCGCCCGGTCCGACCGGAACGGGCGGTGAGCCGAGCTGATCGCTGCTGACCCCGGCGAGCACGGCGACCAGCACCGGCAGCAGCGCCGCCACCACCATGGCGAACACCCAGCCACGGACCGTTCGGAACTTGGTCCACTCCGCGCGCAGCACGTGGGCGAAGCCGATCCCCTTGCCCGGCCGTCCAAGCCGTCGCCCGGCCCACCGGCCGGAACGGGACATCGTGACGGTGCCGGTCACCGTGCGGCCTCCGTGGGCGTCGCGGCGCGGAACTCGACGGCGTCGCGGGTGAGTTCCAGGTAGACCTCCTCAAGGGTGGCGCGGTGTGCCGACACCTCGGAGAACGGCACGGCGCTCTCGCCGAGCAGCCGGACGATCCGGTCCGCGGGCAGACCGGCGAAGGTGACGGTGTCGCGGCCGGTGGCCACCACGGTCGCACCGGCCCGGGTGAGCGCCCTGATCGTGTCCGTCCCGGCCGTGGTCCGCAGGGTCACCCGGTTCCCGGACGCGGCCGCGATCAGGTCGGCCACGGCCGCGTCGGCGACGGCCCTGCCGCCCCCGACCACCACCAACCGGTCCGCCGTGTCCTGTACCTCGCTCATCAGATGGCTGGAGACCAGCACCGCGCGGCCCTCGGTGGCGAGCGACCGCAGGAAGCCGCGCATCCAGATGATGCCGTCGGGGTCCATGCCGTTGAACGGCTCGTCCAGCATGACGACCGGTGGGTCACCCAGCAGGGCCGCGGCGATCCCGAGCCGTTGCCGCATGCCGAGCGAGTAACCGCCAGCCTTGCGCCGGGCCGCCGGAGCCAGGCCCACCTGCTCGATCACCTGGTCCACCCGGCGCACGGCCAGGCCCTGAGAGTGCGCCAGCCACAGCAGGTGGCCTCGCCCGCTGCGGCCGGGATGCAGTGCCGCCGCGTCCAGCAGCGAACCGACATGGGTCATCGGATGCCGAAGGCTCCGGTACGGCTTCCCCCCGATGAGCGCGGTGCCCTCCTCGACCGCGTCGAGGCCGAGGATCACTCGCATGGTGGTGGACTTCCCGGCCCCGTTCGGCCCCACGAAGCCGGTCACCACACCCGGACGGACGGTGAAGGACATGCCGTCGAGGGCCACGGTCCGCCCGTACCGCTTGCACAGTCCGGCGACGACGATTCCCGGGGTGCTCACAGGCACGGGCTCACGGTGCGATGTGTACTCATGCCGAGGGTTTTACGCAGTACCCGGTTCCGGCCCGGTCGCGGCGGCTGCGACCCGGCTGCAACCGGGTATCTGGCATTGTCGGGGCATGGCATCCCGACCCGGCCGCAGGCGCGGCCGCCCTGCCCGCACGACGACCCGCGGTGAGCGGCGATGAGGGTGCTCGTGGTGGAGGACTTCGAAGTCCTCGCCCGCTCCCTCGGGACCGGACTGCGCCGCGAGGGCATGGCCGTCGACGTCGTCCTGGACGGAACCGCCGCCCTCGACCGGCTGGCCGGCACCCGCTACGAGGTGGTGATCCTCGACCGGGACCTGCCCGGCGTCCACGGGGACGAGATCTGCCGGCAACTCGCCTACGGCCGCAGCGAGACCCGCGTTCTGATGCTCACCGCCTCCGACACCATCGAGGACCGTGTCCACGGGCTCGGTCTGGGCGCCGACGACTACCTGCCCAAGCCGTTCGCGTTCGCCGAACTGGTCGCCCGCGTCCGGGCGCTGGGCCGCCGCACCACTCCGCCGTTGCCGCCCACCCTGGCCTGCGGGGACATCACCCTCGATCCGGCCCGCCGCACGGCGTTCCGGGCCGGCCGGCGCCTCGGTCTGAGCCCCAAGGAGTTCGCCCTCCTCGAATGCCTGCTCGCCGCACCCGGTCTGGTCGTCTCCGCCGAGGAACTGCTCGAACGCGTCTGGGACGAGGCCGCCGACCCCTTCAGCAGCGCCGTCAAGCACACCATGCACCGGTTGCGGGCCAAGCTCGGTGACCCGCCCGTGATCGAGACCGTCCGCGAGGGCGGCTACCGACTCGGTCCGGCATGACCGCCCCGCAGCCCGCCAGCAGGTCCTTGCGGACGCGGCTTGCGCTCGCCTACGCGGCAGGCGTCTACGCCGCCGGGGTCTTCGTGCTCGTCTGCGTCGCCGTCCCGCTCGCGGGTGTCCGGTCGGCGAAACCCAAGGGCCACCCCTCATCGGATGCGATCACCGGAACCGGGAACGGGATCAGCCTGCCCCAGCTCCTCACGGGGGCCGCCGTCGCCCTGGTCGTTCTGATTCCCGTCGCGCTGGCTCTCGGCTGGTTCGTCGCCGGCCGGTTCCTGCAACCGCTGCGCGCCATCACCGCCACCGCCAGGATCATCTCCGCCGGCGACCTGCACCGGCGGCTCGACCTCGGTGAGCCCACGGACGAGCTGACCGAGCTCGGTCGCACCCTCGACGACCTGTTCGCCCGCCTCCAGGCCTCCTTCGACGCCCAACGCCACTTCGTCGCCAACGCCTCCCACGAGCTGCGCACCCCCCTCGCGGGGCTGCGCACCCTCCTCGAAGTCGCCCTCGCAGACCCCGACGCCGACGCCGACGCGCTGCGCTCGGCCTGCCAGGAGGCCCTCGCCCTCGGCGGCCATCAGGAACGGCTGGTCACGGCACTGCTCGTGCTCGCCACCAGCGAGCGCGGAATCTCCCGCCGGGACAGCATCGACCTCGTCCAGGTCGTCGAGGGGGTGCTCGCCACCCGCCGTGACCGAGCGACGGGGAGCGGCATCGACCTCGCCGAACACCTGGCGCCCGCGGCGACGGCCGGGGACCCGAGGCTCGTCGAAAGCCTCGTCGCCAACCTCGTCGACAACGCCATCCGGCACAACCACCCCGGCGGGCACGTGGAGATCACCACGCGGACCGACGGCACCCAGGCGGCCCTGACGATCGCCAACAGCGGGCCTGTCATCCGGGTGGACCAGGTCGAGCGTCTCTTCCAGCCCTTCCAGAAGGCAGCGGACCGGGGCGGCCGCGGCGACGGCCACGGTCTCGGCCTCGCCATCGTCAGGGCCGTCGCACAGGCCCACCATGCCACTGTCACGACCACCGCACGCCCCGAAGGGGGCCTGGCGGTCACCGCACGGTTCACGGCCGGGTCCCGGACGCCGATCCGGGACCCGGCCGTGGAAAGCGGAACCGTCAGGTAGCCGTCTGCGGCCGGACCGCCCCCACCTTCGCCGCCGTCCCCCGCCCCGGCTGCCGCAGCAGCAGCGCCACCCCCGCCGCCAGCATCGAGATACCGCCGGCCAGGGCGTAGGCGCCGTTGTAGCCCCAGGCGCCGACCACCATGGAGCCGAGGCCGCCGCCGAAGAGGCCGCTGACGAGCTTGCCGCTGTAGACCAGGCCGTAGTTGGTGGCGTTGTAGTTCTCGCCGAAGTAGTCCGGGGTGAGGGCGGCGAAGAGCGGGTAGAAGGCGCCGCCGCCGAAGCCGGAGAGGAAGGCGAAGAACAGGAACAGCCACTCGCTCTTGACGTCACCGGCCCAGATCACGCCGAACTGGGCGAGGCCAAGGACGACGATGACGAAGACGAGGGTCGGTTTGCGGCCGAGGCGGTCGGAGAGCCAGCCGACCACGCCGCGGCCGACGCCGTTGATGACCGCCATCACGCCCATGGACGAGGCCGCGACCAGGGGGCCGAAGCCGACGTCCTTCGCGAAGTCCACCTGGAAGGAGATACCGAAGATCGAGACGCCCGCCGTCATGACGATGGAGATCCACATCAGGGGGAGCATGCCCGTGCGGATCGCCTCCTTCGGCGTGAACTGCCTTACCGCGGGCGGGTTCTTGGCGAGGGCCGTCGCGGTCCTGGTGTCGCTCGCGTGGGCGAGCGGGTCGACGTCGGCCGGCCACCAGTTCTTCGGCGGGTCCTTGAAGAAGAACGCCGAGACCAGGACCACGACCATCACGTAGACGCCGATGAGGTCCAGGACGCGGTGGTAGTTCGCCGTGTCGAAGGCGTAGTTGAAGATGAAGATGAACGGGAGCGAGCCGTACGCGAAGCCGCCGTTCACGAAACCAGTGCGGGCGCCCCGGCGTTCGGGGAACCACTTGCCGACCATGTTGATGCAGGTCGCGTAGACCAGGCCGGAGCCCAGCCCGCCGATCACGCCGAAGCCTAGGATCGCCAGCCATATCTCGCTGATGTGGGAGAGGGCCAGGAAGCCGATCAGGCACATGCCGGAACCGGTGTACATCGCCCGGCGGGCCGTGAGGATGCCCCTCTCGCGCAGCCAGCCCGCCGGGAACGCGATGCCGGCCTGGAAGAACACCCAGACACTCAGGATCCAGAAGGTGTTGGACTGCGTCCAGCCGTGCGCGTGGGACAGGGTGTCCTCCGCGGAGCCGTACGCGTACTCGAAGACGCTGATGGCCATCATGGCGATCCACGGCAGGTACACCATGATGTTGCGGGAGTGGCCGAGGATGTCCCGGTCGGTCTCCCCGATCCGGTACACCCGGCCGCGCGCGTCCGTGACCTCGCGGTACGGACGTCGTCCGGCGTCGGTGCTGTTCGTGGCTACAGGGTCTGCCGTCATGTCACGCCATCTCCTCGCCGAGCGGCTGCGGGTTGGGGACGATGCGCCGGGCGCTGGGCCTGCCCGGTGCCTTGAGGAAGAGGGCCAGCACTGCGGAGGCCAGGCCGACGGAGCCCGCGAGCACGAACGCGCCGTGGTAGTCCCACTCACCGACGACAACCGCGCCCAGACCGGAGCCCACCAGGCCGGAGATCAGCTTGGAGCTGTAGACCATCCCGTAGTTGGTGGCGTTGTTGTTCTCACCGAAGTAGTCCGCCGTCATGGCCGCGAAGAGCGGGAAGATCGCCCCGCCGCCGAACCCGGAGACCATGGAGCAGAAGAGGAAGAACGGCATGCTGTGCATCTGGCCGGAGACCAGGACACCGAACTGTGCCGTACCGAGCACGATGCAGACGATGATGAGGGTGTGGCGGCGGCCGTAGCGGTCGGAGATCCAGCCGATGACACCGCGCCCGGTGCCGTTGACGATGGCCTTCAGGGACATGGCGGTGGCCACGATCCCGCCCGCGAACCCCATGTCCTTGCCGAACGGCACCTGGAAGGCGATGCCGAAGATGTTGATCCCGGCCGTGCAGAGCAGACAGAACCACATCATCCACAGGACGGGTGTACGGGCCGCCTCCCTCGGGGTGTACTGCTTGACGGCCGGCGGGTTCTTCTCCAACGCCCGCCGTATTTTCGGGTCCTGAGTGGCCTTCAGCGGATCCACGTGCGGAGGCCACCAGTTCTTCGGCGGGTCCTTGAAGAACCAGCCGGCCGACGCCACCACCAGACACAGCCCGATGCCGACCGAGGACAGCAGGACCTTGTAGTTGCCCAGGTCGAGGACCGAGGTGAACAGGAACACGAACGGCACCGACCCGTAGGCGAAACCGCCGTTCACGAAGCCCGTCTTGCCGCCCTTGCGCTCCGGATACCACTTGCCGACCATGTTCACGCAGGTCGCGTAGACGAGACCGGCGCCGATGCCGCTGCACATGCCGAAGCCGAGATAGGCGACGACCACGTTCGGCGCGAACGCCAGCGACACATAGCCCAGCAGCGTGCCCACCGCGCCGATCAGCATGGCCGTACGGGCGGGGAGCCGTCCGCCCTCCCGCAGCTGTCCGGCCGGGAAGGCCACGGCCGCCTGGAAGAACACCCAGACGCCCATCAGCCAGAAGATGTGCCCGCTGCTCCACAGATACGCCTCGTGCAGCGTGTCCTCCGCCGACGTGAACGCGTACTCGGCGGAGCTGATGCCCATCATGCCCACCCAGGGCAGGATGACCATCCATTTGCGTGTCCGGCCCATGAGATCGACATCGCGTTCGCCGATCCGGTACCTGCGGCCGTTGCGGTCCGTCACCTCCCTGAAGGGGACGGACGCCGTTAGATCGATGGATGACATGTTCGCTCAGCACCCCTTGCGTCGAAAGCTCTGGCCAGCGCCCCCTGTCCAATGCCTTTCGTGCGCGCACGGGTCCCGGGGCCGGCCGGGGACGCGCTCCGCCGGCCGGCCCCTTCCTCGGCTACGTCATGACCCGCCCCCCAACCGATCGCTCCCCGGCCGTCCGCTCCCCAGCAGCCCGGCCGCCCGCGCCCAGCGGTACTTGGCGCCGAGCACGGCCACCGGCCGTTCGGTCGTGTACGGGTACGCCACGACCCCCCGCTCGTACAGGTACTGGCAGGCCTCCTCGACCTCGACGTCCCCCGCGAGCGAGGCGACGACCGGCTTCTCGACGCCCCGCTCCCGGAACTCCGCGACCACCCGCGCGGTCAGCTCCGCGAACACCATCGGCGGGGTGACGATGGTGTGCCAGTAGCCGAGGACCAGCGCGTGGATCCGCGGGTCCTCAAGACCGAGCCGGATCGTCGCCTCGTACGTCGACGGCGGCTCGCCGCCCGTGATGTCCACCGGGTTGCCGGCGGCGCCGAAGGGCGGGATGAAGCGGCGGAACGCCTCGTCCAGGTCGGGCGGTATCTCCATCAGGGAGAGCCCGTTGTCGGTCACCGCGTCGGACAACAGCACACCGCTGCCGCCCGCGCCGGTGATGATCACGACGTTGTCGCCCTGCGGGGGCGGCAGCACCGGCAGGCCGCGGGCGTACTCCAGCATGTCGTTCAGGCCCGGTGCCCGGATGACGCCCGCCTGCCGCAGGATGTCGTCGTACACCGCGTCGTCGCCCGCGAGCGCGCCCGTGTGCGAACCGGCCGCCTTGGCCCCGGCCGCCGTACGGCCCGCCTTGAGGACCACGACAGGCTTCTTGGGTACGGTGTTCCGCGCCGCCTCCACGAAGGCGCGGCCGTCCTTCAGGTCCTCCAGGTGCATCGCGATGCACTCGGTGTGCGGGTCCTCGCCGAACCAGGTCAGCAGGTCGTCCTCGTCCAGGTCCGACTTGTTGCCGAGGCCGACGATCGCCGACACACCCGTCTTGGTGGTGCGCGCGAAGCCCAGGATCGCCATGCCGATCCCGCCCGACTGGGACGTCAGCGCCACCCCGCCCTTCACGTCGTAGGGCGTGCAGAACGTGGCGCACAGGTCCTGCCAGGTGGAGTAGTAGCCGTAGATGTTCGGGCCGAGGAGACGGATGCCGTAGCGCTCGCCGATGGCGACGATCTCTTCCTGGAGCTCGTGCTCGCCGGTCTCCGCGAAGCCGGAGGGGATCAGGACGGCGTTGGGGATCCGCTTCCGGCCCACCTCCTCCAGCGCCGCTGCCACGAACTTGGCGGGAATGGCGAAGACTGCCACGTCCACCTCTCCGGGAACGTCCGTGACACTCTTGTACGCCTTGCGGCCCAGAATGTCATCGGCCTTGGGGTTCACCGGATGGATCTCCCCGGCGAAGCCGCCGTCCACGAGGTTGCGCATCACCGAGTTGCCGATCTTGCCCTGCTCGTTGGAGGCGCCGATCACGGCGACGGAGCGGGGCTGCATCAGCCGGCGCATGGAGGTGAGGATCTCGTCGCGGGTGTACTTCCTGCGCTCCGGCGGCTGCTTCTCCGCGAGGATGATCCGGATGTCGGCGGCGACCGCGCCTTCCGGCGTGGCGATCACCGGGTTGAGGTCCACCTCGGCGATCTCCGGGAAGTCCGCGACCAGTTGGGAGACCCGGCGGATCTGTTCGGCGACCGCCCACCGGTCCACGCCGGCCTGCCCGCGCACCCCGCGCAGCACCTCGGCCGCCTTGATGGAGTCCAGCATCGACAGCGCCTCGTCGGCGGAGACGGGCGCCAGCCGGAAGGTCACGTCCTTCAGCACCTCGACCAGCACCCCGCCCAGCCCGAAGGCGACGACCTTCCCGAAGGTGGGGTCGGTGACCGCGCCGACGATGACCTCCGTGCCCTTCGGCAGCAGCTCCTGGACCTGGACGCCCTCGATCCTCGCCTCGGCGTCGTAGGCCTTCGCGTTCTGGACGATCCGGTGGAAGGCCGCCCGTACGTCCGCCGCGCCCTCCACCCCGACGACGACCCCGCCCGCGTCGGTCTTGTGCAGGATGTCCGGCGAGACGATCTTCATCACCACCGGCCCGCCGAAGCGTGCCGCGTACGCCACCGCCTCGTCGACGTCGGTGGCCAGTTCCTCGCCCGGTACGGCGATCCCGTACGCGTCGGCGATCACCTTGCCCTCCGGCGCGGTGAGCGCGGTACGGCCCGCCGCCCGCACCGAGTCGAGGAGTTCACGGACCCGCAGCTCCCGGTCCTCTGCCATCACGTCAGATCACTCCGTTCGACTTGAGCAGGCGCAACTCCTCGTCACCGAGGCCGAGTTCGCCGATGTAGACCGCCTCGTTGTGCTCGCCCAGCAGCGGCGAACTGGTGACGTCGACAGGGGAGTCGGAGAGCTTGAGCGGGCTGCCGACGGTGACGAACTCGCCGCGCTCGGGGTGCGGGACGGTGACCACCATCTCGTTGGCGACCAGCGACTCGTCCTCGATGATCTCCTTGGTGGACAGGATCGGCCCGCACGGGATGTTGTGGGCGTTGAGCCGCTCCAGCACCTCCCACTTGGGGAGCGTCGAGGACCACTCCTCGATCAGCTGGAACATCTTGTTGAGCTTGGGGAGACGGGACTCCGGGGTGGCCCACTCGGGGTCGTCCGCGAGCTCAGGCCGGCCGATCAGCCGGGTGATCGGCTGCCAGCCGACGGGCTGCACGATGACGTACACGTAGTCGTTCGGGCCGCCCGGCGCGCACTTGACCGCCCAGCCGGGCTGGCCGCCGCCGGAGGCGTTGCCGGAGCGGGGCACCTCGTCGCCGAAGTCCTCGTTCGGGTACTCGGCGAGCCGGCCGTGCGTCAGCCGCTGCTGGTCGCGGAGCTTGACCCGGCACAGGTTCAGTACGGCGTGCTGCATGGCGACGTTGACGCGCTGGCCGCGGCCGGTGCGCTCCCGCTGGAAGAGCGCCGCCAGTATTCCGGCTACTGCATGCACCCCGGTGCCCGAGTCACCGATCTGCGCGCCGGTGGCCAGCGGCGGCCCGTCCTCGAAGCCGGTGGTGGCCATCGAGCCGCCCATCGCCTGGGCGACGACCTCGTACGCCTTGAAGTCGGTGTACGGGCCGTCCCCGAACCCCTTGATGGAGGCGTACACGATCCGGGGGTTGATCTCCTTGATGCGGTCCCAGGTGAACCCCATCCGGTCGACCGCGCCAGGGCCGAAGTTCTCGACCATGACGTCCGAGCGCCGGATCAGCTCGGTGAGGATCTCCTTGCCGCGCTCGGTCTTGGTGTTGAGGGTGATGCTCCGCTTGTTGCAGTTGAGCATCGTGAAGTAGAGGGAGTCGATGTCCGGGAGGTCGCGCAGCTGCTTGCGCGTGATGTCACCGGTCGGCGCCTCCAGCTTGACCACGTCCGCACCGAGCCAGGCGAGCAGCTGGGTGGCGGAGGGGCCCGACTGGACGTGGGTCATGTCGAGGACGCGTATGCCCTCAAGTGCCTTGGTGGTCATGGGCGTTCCACCTCACTTGTACATGGTCTGGTTCATGGTTCCGGGGGCGTACGCGTCCGGGTCTACCCAGACGTTGATCAGCGACGGCTTGCCGGACTCCCGGGCCCGGCGCAGGGCGGGGCCGATGTCGGCGGGGTCGCGGACCTCCTCGCCGTAACCGCCAAGCATCTGGGCGAACTTGTCGTAGTGGACGTCCCCGAGGGTGTTGCCGACCCGCTCGCGCTCCTTGCCGTACTTGGCGGCCTGGCCGTAACGGATCTGGTTCATCGAGGAGTTGTTGCCGACGATCCCGACGAAGGGCAGGTCGTAGCGGACCAGGGTCTCGAAGTCCCAGCCGGTGAGGGAGAAGGCGCCGTCGCCGAAGAGGGCGACCACCTCCTTGTCGGGGCGGGCCTGCTTGGCGGCCAGCACGAAGGGGACGCCGACGCCGAGGGTGCCGAGTGGGCCGGGGTCCATCCAGTGGCCAGGGGACTTGGGCTGTACCACTTGCCCCGAGAAGGTGACGATGTCGCCGCCGTCGCCGATGTAGATCGAGTCCTCGGTGAGGAAGTCGTTGATCTCGCTGACCAGGCGGTACGGGTGGATGGGCGAGGCGTCCGACCTCAGCTGCGGCAACCGCTTCTCGATCGCCGTCTGTTCGGCGGCGCGCAGCTCGTCGAGCCACTCCTTGCGCCTGGAGGCCCCGCCATTGCTGTATCCGTTAAAAGCGTGCCCCGAGGCCGCCTCGGTCACCGACTTCAGCACCAGCCCCGCGTCGCCGACGATCCCGAGGTCGATGTCCCGGTTCTTGCCGACCGTGCGGTAGTCGAGGTCGATCTGGACGACGGTCGCGGTGGGGGAGAGGCGCTTGCCGTAGCCCATGCGGAAGTCGAAGGGGGTGCCGACGATCACGATGACGTCGGCGTTGGAGAAGGCGTACCGGCGGGAGAGCTGGAAGTGGTGCGGGTCGCCGGGCGGCAGGGTGCCGCGGCCCGCGCCGTTCATGTACGCCGGGATGTTGAGGGTCCGTACCAGTTCTATGGCGTCTGCGGTGCCGCGGGTCGTCCAGACCTGGCTGCCGAGCAGGATGGCCGGTTTCTCGGCGTGCACGAGGAGGTCGGCGAGCTTCTCGATCGCCTCCGGGTCGCCGGCCGAGCGGGTGGCGGCCCGGTAGGCGCCCGCCTTGGGGATACGGGCCTTCGACGCCGGGACCTTGGCGTCGAGGACGTCGCGGGGTATCTCCAGGAAGGACGGGCCGGGCGCGCCGTGGTAGCACTCGCGGAACGCCATGGAGACCATGTCGGCGGCGCGGGCGGTGTCCGGGACGGTCGCCGCGAACTTGGTGATCGGCGTCATCATGTCCACGTGCGGCAGGTCCTGCAGGGACCCCATCTTGTGCTGGCTGAGCGCCCCCTGGCCGCCGATCAGCAGCATCGGGGACTCCGCGCGGAAGGCGTTGGCGACCCCGGTGACGGCGTCGGTCGTACCGGGACCGGCCGTGACGACCGCGCAGCCGGGCCTGCCGGTGATGCGTGCGTAGCCGTCGGCGGCGTGGGCGGCCACCTGCTCGTGGCGGACGTCGACGACTTCTATGCCCTCGTCGACGCAGCCGTCGTAGATGTCGATGATGTGGCCGCCGCACAGGGTGTAGATGCGGTCGACCCCCTCTGCCTTCAGCGCCTTGGCAACGAGATGACCACCGGAGATCACGTCCTGGGTGTCGTCGGGCATGGCGAAGTCCTGTCCCTTCGTAGGGGGTGGGATGTCGTCTTCGTATATTGCATACAGTCGACGAATACTGTATGAACCTTGTTATCCCGCATCCGGTGGGTGGTGTCCAGGGGGCGTGCGGCACTTTTAAGACAGGAGCCGAAATGGACCTGTACGAACACCAGGCAAGGGAACTCTTCGAGGAACACGGCATCGTGGTGCCGAGGGCGGAGGTCACCGACTCGCCCAAGGAGGCCCGGGAGATCGCCCGCCGGCTCGGCGGCAGGGTCGTAGTGAAGGCGCAGGTCAAGACCGGTGGCCGAGGCAAGGCGGGCGGTGTGAAGCTCGCCGCCGACCCGGCCGCGGCGGAACTCACGGCGCGTCAGATTCTCGGCATGGACATCAAGGGGCACCGGGTCGGCAAGGTGATGCTGGCCCAACCCGTCGACATCGAGAGCGAGTTCTACGTCTCCTACGTCCTCGACCGGGCGGCCGGCGGCTTCCTGGCGATCGCCTCCGCCGAGGGCGGCATGGAGATCGAGGAGGTGGCCGCGACCCGGCCGGAGGCGGTGGCACGGGTCCCTGTCGACGCCGCGCTCGGCGTCACCTCCGCCAAGGCCCAGGAGATCGCCGCGGCCGCCGGACTGCCGCCGCAGACCGTCGACGTCCTGGTACGGCTGTGGCAGGTGCTGGTCCGCGAGGACGCGCTTCTCGTCGAGGTGAACCCGCTCGTGCGCACCCAAGAGGGCCGGATCCTGGCGCTCGACGGCAAGGTCACCCTTGACGACAACGCCCGCTTCCGGCAGGCCCGTTGGGGCGCCGACGAGGCCGGGCACCCCGACCCGCTGGAGGCGGCGGCCGCCGCGAAGGGGCTCAACTACGTCAGGCTCGACGGCGAGGTCGGCATCATCGGCAACGGCGCCGGCCTGGTGATGTCCACCCTGGACGTGGTGGCCGGCTGCGGCGCACGGCCCGCCAACTTCCTGGACATCGGCGGCGGGGCGTCCGCCCAGATCATGGCCGACGGACTCTCGGTGATCCTCTCCGACCCGGCCGTGAAGTCCGTCTTCGTCAACGTCTTCGGCGGGATCACGGCATGCGACGCGGTCGCCGACGGCATCGTGCGGGCCCTGGAGACCGTCCGGCTGACCAAGCCCCTGGTGGTCCGCCTCGACGGCAACAACGCGGCACGCGGCCGGGCGATCCTCGACGGCCGTGCGCACCCGCTGGTCGAACAGGCCGCCACCATGGACGGCGCCGCCCGCCGCGCCGCCGAACTCGCCCACACCGCCTGAGGAGTTCTGTCATGGCGATCTACCTCACCAAGGAGAGCAAGGTCCTCGTCCAGGGCATGACCGGCGGCGAGGGCATGAAGCACACCCGGCGGATGCTCGCGGCCGGCACGGACGTCGTCGGCGGGGTCAACCCGCGCAAGGCCGGGCAGACCGTGGATTTCGACCACCGGGCCGTCCCGGTCTTCGGCACCGTCGCCGAGGGCATGGCGGCGACCGGCGCCGACGTCAGCGTCGTCTTCGTGCCGCCCGCCTTCGCCAAGGCGGCGGTGCTGGAGGCGGCCGACGCCGGCATCGGGCTGGCGGTGGTGATCACCGAGGGCATACCGGTCCACGACTCGGTGGCCTTCGCCTCGCACGCCCGGGCCAGGGGCACGCGGATCATCGGGCCCAACTGCCCGGGGCTGATCACCCCCGGCCAGTCCAACGCGGGCATCATCCCCGCCGACATCACCAAGCCCGGCCGGATCGGACTCGTCTCCAAGTCGGGCACGCTGACCTATCAACTCATGTACGAGTTGCGGGACATCGGCTTCTCCACCTGCGTGGGCATCGGCGGCGACCCGGTCGCCGGGACGAGCCACATCGACTGCCTGGGCGCCTTCCAGGACGACCCGGACACCGAACTCGTCGTCCTCATCGGGGAGATCGGCGGCGACGCGGAGGAACGGGCCGCCGCCTACATCCGGGAGCACGTCACCAAACCCGTCGTCGGATACATCGCCGGGTTCACCGCACCCGAGGGCCGCACCATGGGCCACGCGGGTGCCATCGTCTCCGGTTCGGCCGGCACCGCGCGGGCCAAGCAGGAGGCGCTGCAGGCGGTCGGGGTGCGGGTGGGGAGCACGCCGACCGAGACCGCCCGGCTGGTCCTGGAGCTGCTCGACGCCCGTCGGCCGGAAGGGAACTGAACCATGGCTCTTGTCGAGAAACCCGGCACCGCCTGGGACGACGCCTGGCGGCGCTGTCTCGCCGTCGCCCCCGAGGCCTTCCGGGACGACCGTGTCCTCAACCTCTGGGCCGCCGCCTGGCGGCCCGACGGCCGCCCGCTGCCCGCGACCAGCCCCGTCGACGGCAGCCCCATCGCAGGCGCTCCGCGTCTGGACCGGGACACCGCCCGCCGGGCCGTCCGCGCCTGCCTCGACCAGCACCGCGCCTGGCGGCACGTGGCCCTGGCGGAGCGCCGGGCCAGGGTGGCCGCCACCCTGGACGCCCTGACCGAACACCGCGAACTCCTCGCCCTCCTCCTCGTCCGCGAGATCGGCAAGCCCTGGCGGCTCGCCCAGGCGGACGTCGACCGGGCGATCGACGGGGTGCGCTGGTACGTCGACGGCATCGAGCCGATGCTCACCGGGCGGGCCCCGCTGGACGGGCCGGTGTCCAACATCGCCAGCTGGAACTACCCGATGAGCGTGCTCGTTCACGCGGTACTGGTCCAGGCTCTGGCGGGCAACGCGGTGGTGGCGAAGACCCCGACCGACGGCGGGGTCGCCTGTCTCACCCTGGCCTGCGCGCTGGCCGCCCGGGAGGGCCTGCCGGTGACACTGCTCAGCGGCAGCGGGGGCGAGCTGTCGGAGGCGCTGGTGCGGGCGCCGGAGATCGGCTGCGTCTCCTTCGTCGGCGGCCGGGACACGGGGGCGGCGGTGGCCACGGCCGTCACCGACCTCGGCAAGCGGCACGTACTCGAACAGGAGGGACTCAACACCTGGGGCATCTGGAACCTCACCGACTGGACCGCGTTCACCGCCGTCGTCCCCAAGCTCTTCGACTACGGCAAACAGCGCTGCACCGCCTACCCGCGCTTCGTCGTCCAGCGCGAGCTGTTCGACGAGTTCCTCGCCGCCTACCTCCCGGCGGTCCGCGGCCTGCGGATCGGCCACCCGCTCGCCGTCGCCGACCCCGACGACCCGCTCCCCGAACTGGACTTCGGGCCGGTGATCAACGCGGCCAAGGCCAAGGACCTGACCGACCAGGTCGCCGAGGCCGTCGACCGCGGCGCGGTCCCGCTGCACCGCGGCAGCCCGGCCGACGCCCGCTTCCTGCCGGGCCAGGACACCGCGTCGTACGTCCACCCGGTCACCCTCCTCAACCCGCCCCCGTCCTCCCCGCTCCACCACGCGGAACCCTTCGGCCCGGTCGACACGATCGTCCTGGTCGACACCGAGGCCGAACTGCTCGCCGCCATGAACGCGTCCAACGGCGCGCTGGTCGCCACGCTCTCCACCGACGACGAGACCACCTTCGGGCGGCTGGCCCCGCAGATCCGTGCCTTCAAGGTCGGCCACGGAAAGCCACGCTCCCGCGGCGACCGCGACGAACTGTTCGGCGGCTTCGGCGCGTCCTGGCGGGGGGCCTTCGTCGGCGGGGAGTTGCTGGTGCGGGCGGTGACACAGGGACCGGCGGGGGAGCGGCTGCCCGGGAACTTCCCGGAATACCAGCTCATGCCGTGACGGCGGTGAGCACCGGGGTGATGACCTCCTCGGCGAGCCGGTGGACCACCCCCTGCGGATAGGGGCGCGGCAGGCTCAGCACGACGTGGTTCATCCCGGCACGCACCAGGGCGGTGACCGTGGCACGGGTCGCCGCCGGGTCGTCGTACGACACCAGGACCTGGACCGAGCGGACGATCTCCGCCGGATCCCGGCCCAGTTCGGCGCAGTGCGCGTCCAGCACCCCGGCCCGTTCGGCGACGAACTCCACGGTGTTGTGCGGCGGCCCCGGCACGTTCCAGACGTCCGCGTGCTCGGCGGCCAGCCGCAGCAGCCGGGTGCCCCAGCCGCCGATCAGCAGCGGGGGCCCCGGGCGCTGCACGGGCCTGGGCTCGTTGCGCGTCCCGCTGAGCCGGTAGTACGCCCCCTCGAAGTCGAAGACCTCCCGGGTCCACATCAGCTTCAGGATCCGTACGGTCTCGTCGAGCCGGGCGATGCCCTCGGCCGGCGACACGAGCGTGAGGCCGTACGCCTCGTACTCCGCGACCGCCGGATTCTCACCGGCCATCCCGCCCGCCCCCGGCGGCTGATGCGTCCCGCCGACGCCCAGCCCCAGGACCAGCCGCCCACCGGAGATCACGTCCACGGTGGAGGCCATCTTGCCGAGCAGGGCGGGCGGCCGGATCCGGTTGCTCGTCACCAGCAGACCGAGCCGCAGCCGCCGGGTCTGCGCGGCCAGCGCGGCGAGCAGCGTCCAGCCCTCGTGGACGGCACCGCTCTTCGGCCCGGCGACGGGCAGCAGGTGGTCCCAGAGCCAGGCGTCCGCGATCTCGGGTATCGCGTCGGCCTCCTGCCAGACGCGGCGGATGTCGTCGTAGGGGACGTGCATGGGCGTGGTCTTGATGCCGAAACGAACGGTCGTCGTCATAACCGTCAGCATATGGGATCGTCAGTCATCATGACGATCAGTTTTGGATATCGTCTACGGTGTGACCAGTGATCCTCTTGAAGCCCGGCTGGGCTACCTGCTCAAGCACGTCCAGGCCGAACTGGCGCGGACGTCGGCCGAGGCGCTCGCGCCGTACGGCATGGACGGGCACGAACTGGCGGTGCTGGTGGTGCTCGCCGGGCCCGAGCGGCTGTCGCAGATCGAGGTGGCGGGGCGGCTGGGGGTGGACCGGACGACGATGGTGGCGCTCCTCGACGGTCTGGAGCAGCGCGGGCTGGTCGAGCGCCGGCGCAGCCCGCAGGACCGGCGGCGCAACATCGTCGAGCTGACCGATGCCGGGCGTGAGCGGATGGGGCGGGCCGAGGAGGCGCGGCTGGCGGCCGAGCGGCGGTTTCTGGCGCCGCTGGACGATCCGACGGCCGCGACACTGGTCCGGGCCCTGCGTGCGCTGCTGCCCGGGCGGTAGCACGCCGGATACGCACGGTGAGGGGGCGCCGACCTGCGGGTATACCGACGGAAACGCAGGTGAAAGGCACTCCGAAAGCTTGGTATTGTTGTCCATGTCGCCGCGGGGAACACCCCCGGCCAGGCGGCAGACACCTGGTCCGGGTGGCGGAATGGCAGACGCGCTAGCTTGAGGTGCTAGTGCCCTTTATCGGGCGTGGGGGTTCAAGTCCCCCCTCGGACACACCATTGCCCCCTGGGTCCCGTTTCATGGGCAGGGCAGATCGGCACCCGCCTCCGGCTTCCGGCCGGGCGCGGGTGTTCTGTCGTTTCGGCGGGCTTGTGACTTCCTCCTTTATGCGCTTGCGGCGCTTGCGTGTGCTGCTGCGGTGCCGGTCAGTCGATGGCGATCCTTTCTCCTTGTGGGGTGTCCGCTGTCAGGGTCCGGGTGGTCGGGTCGAAGATCATGGATATCGACTCGGCGCGGAGGTACTCGACGGCGGCGGCCGGTGTCGGTGGAGCTGCTGTTTCGTTCAGCTCGGCCGCGTGGTCGGTGAGGCGGATGATCAGGGCGGGCAGGCGGGGCAGGACCTGGTCTTCGCGGATGTACGCGTTGGGCGTCCGGTGGGGGAGCGGCGGGGTGGCGCTGGAGTGGCCGTGCCGGCAGCGGTAGGCGGGGCGGTGGGTCCAGTGGGAATCCATGCGACGCCCGCACATTGCGCAGCGCAGTAGTCCCGCCAGGGTGTACGTCCGTCCCGGTGCCGTCTGCCGGGCGGCGCGAGTGTGCTGGACGGTGACGAAGTCGGCCTCGCTGACCAGTGCCGTGTGTGCTGGTGTCGTTGAGATGATCCAGTCGGTGGGGGCGTTCCAGCGCATCACGTCGCGGTGGCCGAGGCTGGTGTTGGCGGGGTCGATGAGGTCGTGGTCGGTGCGCTGCCGGTTCCAGACCTGGTGGCCGGTGTAGCGGGGGTTGGCCAGGATGGTGCGCACTGTGGTGAGGATCCACCGCTGGTTGGTCGGGTGGGGGTTGCGGCCCGGGTCGGCGGCGGAGGGGCTGGGTATACCGGCATCGTTGAGGGCGCGTCATCGCGCTGCGGACCCGGATGCGGGCGCGGGTGATCTCCCGTTCGGAGAGGATGCCGAGGAGGATCACGAGTTCTTCCTGGCCGGCGATCTGCGGGTCGATGGCGCCGCCCGGTTCCGGCACCCACACCTCAACCCCGTAATGCTCGAAGAGCGGGGCCATGGCGGCGAACTGTTTGCCGTAGAAGGCGCGTTCGCTGGCGCCGACGATGACCGCATCGAAGTCCCGGTCTGGATCGGCCATCGCGGCGAGCAGCGCGGCTGCTTGCGGACGGCGGGCCCAGGGCACGGTCCGGCTGCGGCCGACGTCGAAGTACTCGGCGACGATCCGCCCGTGCCCGGACGCCAGCGCCTGGGCGCCCAGCAGCTGCCAGGCTCGTGATGTGGCCGGGTCCTGGTGGTCCTCGGTGGACACCCGTCCGTAGAACGCAAACCGCAGGCCAACCGAGTTCGGACGGACGGTGGGGACAGCGTGCAGGGTGGAATCGTGAGCCCACCGGGTCAGGACCCCGTGGCCCGCCGACGGGTCAGGCGTCTGTCGGGCTAGGGACGGTTGACCCGAAGGAGTGAAGATCGGGACGCTCCGCAGTCACGGAATGGACCCGAGGCGCTCAGGCTTCGACGCGGTCCGCGCATAGAGCGAGAGAGCCCCAGACTGCGCCAAGAGCTGCGTCGGAACACGCTGTCCAGGAGGAGCCGCATCGGTCGGCGCCGCGGAAGCACCTTTCGTGTCGGAGCTGTGGGGGACAGAACCCGGCGTATAGCCCGACTCGTCTGCCGCTACCTGCGGCTTTGCATGGGAAAGGGCTTCTGATCTGGGACGGAGGCCCTTTCCGGTCTTTCAAGGGCTTGCTGCGTTAGGCGGCGGAAAGTCCCTCGGATGTCCCTCAGACAGAGCTGAAAGTCCCTGAAAAGTCCCAGGAGCGGAAGGGCGGGTGACGCCTCTGAGCTGGTTCGGATCGATGGAGCGTGACGTTGTTGCTCTACTGTCACCCCCTCTTCTGCTCGTCTGGGAGTGTCGGGTCAGGCCTGCGTACTTGGTCTCGTGTCGGTGGACGGCCTGGGGACAGGCGGTGTGTGACACCCCGTCAGGCGCCTATCGCTGCCCTTGGACCGACGGGTGAATGGGACTGTCTTCGATGCGGCGATTGGCAGTGGCGGGACTCCCCGATCCTGACAGGTCTCACGTCCGTTTTGGGTCCGGTCGTTAATCACGGCTGTGGGCAGACTCAGTAGCCGATTGGGGTACGGGGGTCGAAGGATCGGCCGGTGGGCCGCGCTGCCGCTTGTTGTCCCGGGAGGCAGGATGTTCCGCGCACGTGTGGGTTGCGCCCATGGACCAGCGCCGCAGCACGCACGGCTACGTCCCAAGGGCGTCTGCCACACCCTCGGCACCGGCACCGAGCCGCGGCATGTCGGCACATCGAAGGCATGTTTCTCCAGGGCTGAGACCGCGCCAAGGCGCACACGTCGCCGAGTGAAGATCACCGACAGCGTCATTTCCTTGGGGTGGCCCTTACTTCCGGGTGTTCGAGAAGCTCCGTCACTTCGGTGTGGACCATCGAGCTGTACGAGAACCTGCCGAGCTGGCCAGGAGTGAAGCAGCTCTGCTGTAGACACCAAGGGCCTGCTGTTGCTTTCCAGCGCAGGCCAGCGCGCGAGCGAGGTTGTGCAGAGCTCTTCCCTCCTCGCCCTGGTTGCCGACCTCGCGCAGAATCTCGGCAGCCCGGGTGTGGGCGTCGATGGCCGGCTCGAAGCTGTTGAGGCCCTGGAGGGCTCCACCAAGGTTGTTGAGTGCCTCGCCCGCTTGGCCGCGGCTCCCGTGTTCTTCGAGTAGAGGAATGCATGTTCGGTAGATATCGGCGGCTTCGTCGAACTGGTCGGCCTCCAGCAGCGCGACCCCGAGGCCGAAGAGGGCCTGGCCTTCGTCATATGGGGTGCCGACCTCGTGGGAGAGGGCCAGCTCTCGCCGATGCGCGTCTATTGCCTGTTCGGGCCTGCCGAGCCGGGTCAGAGATCGACCGAGGTTGCCGAGGGCCTGGCACTCGCCGTACCGGTCACCGATTTCCTGGCAGATCCCCAGGTCTGCTTGCTGGGCTTCTACTGCCTGCTCATACATCCCAAGATCCGAGAACAGCCCTCCCACGTGGCCGAGGGCCATGGCTTCGCCCTGGCGGTCACCAGCCTGCTGGAGTGCCGCGCCGGCGCGGAGGAGGGTGTTGAGCGCCTCCTCGATCCGGCCTGCCTGAGCAAGCGCGGCGCCCAGGGAGGCGAGTATTCGGCCTGCTGGTGCACCCGCTTGCTCGAAGCAGTCGAGGGCGCTGGTGTGGGCGTCGATGGCCTCATCGAACCGGCCTGTTTGCACAAGCGCCGTACCGAGGGTGTCCAGTGCCATGCCTTCACGCCGCCGGTCCCCAAGGTGTCGGGCGGCCGCTCGGCACTGCCCGCAGGTTTCGACGGCTTCTTCGAATCTTCGGGCCCCGCTGAGCGCGGTGCCCAGATTGCCGAGCAGCATTGCCCGATTGAGCTCCACAATTGACCGGGCGTGCTCGAAACCGTCGGAAGACATGGCACCGGCTTCGTGCTGGGGTGTGTGGTCGGCGCTGCGGGCACGGTTGTCGATGAACTGCTGGATCCGTGTCACGTGCTCGAGCGCGGAGCACGTGACGCCGATCCAGTCGTCGAAGTATCGGCGTCGGTCGAGGAAGCGGGCGAGGCTGAGCGCAAGGCCGATGCCGAGGAGAGGATCGCCTGCGCTGCCGGCGTCGGTGGCGATCGCGACAAGGTTGCGGTGTTCGGCATCCAACCAGGCCAGTGCCTGGACGGCGTCGGCGAACCGCGGCGAGCCCCGGCCATCGGCGTCCAGATGCGAGTCGGCGGAAGCCGCCGTGTTCTGGTAGTGGCTGCGGAGCCGGTTCACCGCCGCATCCCGGTCGTCGTCGCCATCGGCGCGCCCCAGTTCGTCGGCGTAGAGCCGGACCAGGTCGTGCAGACGCCAGCGACCCCAAGTGTTCCCGGGTTCGATCAAGTGAGCGCGGGCGAGATGCTGGAGGAGTTCCTCCGTCGTGGGGAGGTCAGCCTGCGTCAGCCGGGCTGTGGCCTCTGTGGAGATGTCGGGCCCGGGGTTGAGCGGCAGCAGCCGCAGGAGGAGGGCGTGTTCGTGGTCCAGGCGTTGGTAGGACAGGTCGAAAGCGGCGCGTACGGCACGGTCCTCGTGCCGTAAGCGCTGCAGGCGCGTGTGGGCTGCTTCCAGGGCCTGGCGAAGGGACGACAAAGGCCGGGCGGGGCTGTCCGCGAGCAGCGCGGCGGCGATGCGCAGGGCCAGCGGCAGGCCGGCGCACAACGCGGCGACGGCGGCGGCGTCCTCGGGTGTGTCCTGCACGCGGGTGTCGTCGGGACCGCGAGCGTGTTGGAGGGCTTGGCCGAGTAGTTCCACAGAGGCGTGCTCGTCGAGGACACCGAGGTCGTGGAGGCGTGCATCGAGGTCGAGGGTGTGGCGGGACGTGATCAGGCATGCCGTGATGCCGTCGGAAGGCAGTAGGGGACGGGCCTGCTCGGCGGTGGACACATTGTCGATGACCATCAGAACCCGGCGTCCCGCCTTGGCGAAGGCGGCGAGTACGCTGCGGTAGAGGCGAGAGCGGTCTTGCAGGTCCGGGGGGATGTGTTCGCTCGGGATCCCCAAGGCCCGTAACAGTCCGTCGAGGGCTCGCTCGGGCGGGAGCCGGCGTTCCGGGTCGTACCCGAACATGTCGACGAACAGGACCCCGCCGGGGAACCACCGGTCGACCTGCAGTGCCCGCGTGGCGGCCTGTACGACGAGTTCTGTCTTGCCGATGCCGGCCAGGCCGGCCACCGCGGTGACGAGTCCCCGCTGCTGGTGGGCGCCGGGGTCCAGGGCCTGGAGCAGGTCTGCAACCTCTCTCTCGCGGCCGGTGAAGGTGGATGAGGCAGGTGGCATCCCGGACAGCGCAGGAACGATCTTCTCTGGGAGGTGGACGTTGACGACCTGGCCCTGGATCACCTCATGGAAGAAGACTCCGCCGCTGATCTCGTTGTGCACCGCTTGCTGTGCCCCGTGCCGTCCGGATGCGTCGGCCATGCCGGTCATCTCGGTGGCTCCGGCGTGCGCGGCCCGGTCGCGGGTGGGGGCGAGGTGAGGGTGAGGCCGGAGAAATCCCTGCCCTGCTGGACGGTGCCGTGGAAGGTGCCACCGCTGATCTCGTTGTGGACCTCGCCCCCGGTGCGCACCAACTGCGCTTCCTCGTGCCACTCCTGCAGGTCGGTCCCGAAGTCCGGATCCAGCGCTGCCCGTACAGCGAGCGCGGTGCTCAGCGCCTGGGCGCGCGCCGCGTCACCCGGAGCGCGCACCAGCGCCGCCAACTCCGTTTCTCCGGAACTGATCGCGTCGCCTTGCCCGCTGTCCCGTTGGCGGAAGGGCCGGTGTACGAGTGCGCTCAGCCCCGCCCACAGCTGCCGGCCGATCTCCCCGCCCGCTCCGCCCGCCAACGCCGCCAGCAGCCCTACCGATACCGGATCCACCACACACCCCCTGGACTCCGCACCCCGTTGCCGCGCTATAGCCGACTCAGGCCAGGACACACGTCGTAACGACGGGATACCGCGATCGGACACCTACCATGACGGCGCCCACGACGCTCACGGTTGCAACGGCGTCATCGACGGTCAACAACGGGGTCTGCTGCAGGTTTGGGTGACAGGTCAAACCTGTCACC
>NZ_JBHXLU010000084.1:0-30725 GCF_042720695.1 Streptomyces sp. NPDC058457
TCGACTGGCACTTCACCCAGTGGGCGGCGAAGCCGGTGGCGTTCGTCAGCTACGGCGGCGCGGCCGGCGGCCGCCATGCGGTGACGGGGTTCGGCGGCGACCGTCCTTTCGCGTCAGCAGCGGCTACCGGACGAGCTCCCAGTCCTGGGAGCCGTCCGTGGCCGCCGTCTGCAGGGTGAGCTGCCCGCCGGCGGTTGCTCCGGTCAGGTACAGGCTCGTGTTCTTGACCGACTGCAGCTTGTAGAGGCCGTCGCTGGTCTTGACGAGGTTCCAACTGCCGGTGGAGCTGTTGTCCACCCACTGGCCGATCTTCTGTCCGGCAGTCGCGCTGCCGGTCCAGATCGCCGCCGCGCGGCCACCCGACTTGTTGAGCAGGGTGGTTCCGCCGCCCGGCTCGGTCACCACGTGCCAGAACTGGGTGTCGGTGTTGGCCGCCGAGCCCGGGTCCTCCAGACGGACGTCGGGCACGTCGCCGTTGCCGAGGTTGGCGTCGTTGGTCTTGTTGCCGGTGCCGATGACCTGGTCGGTCTTGCGGTTGACCAGCTGGTAGTAGGTGCCGGCCGAGTTGCCGAGGTCCGTCTCGGCGTACGCGATCGTCGAGGTCCCCTGGTTGTTGAGGATCACGAGACGGCCCGTGTCGTCGACGTACTGGAGGTTGCGGCTGTAGCCGGCCTTCGAGGTGGTCTGGTACTCCTTCCAGGTGCCGTCGCTGCGTCCGGTCTGGTCGACCCAGACGCTTGCGCTGCCTGCCGCGTTGTAGACCAGGCGGCCGCCGGGCAGCCGGATGAGGACCGGGCTGCCGCCGGTCGCCAGGGTGTGGGAGCCGGTGTCGACCGGCAGGGAGTTGACGCCTGTTCCGGTGGCGGACCCCTTGAAGAACTCCAGCGGGTTGCTTGCGATCTGGTAGCGGGTGTTGGCGCCGCCGCCCCAGTACTCGTAGGTGATCATCCACTTGCCGTCGGTGGTGCGGACCACGTTCGTCATGCCGGGCCGGCCGCCGCCGATCTCCGACTTGCCGCTTCCCATGTCCTGGGTCAGCCCGGCGATGTCGACGACCGGGTCGCTCCACTGCGCCGCCTGGCCGTCCCACGTCCTGTGCACGAGGATCTGGCCCTGCGAGTCCGTGGCGGTGTCGTTCGCGGGGTCGAGGGTGGCGACTCCGGTGGTCGCGTCGAAGCCGGTGTAGTCGTTCTCGTCGGAGTAGTAGCAGACGAGCTTGCCCTTGTAGACCATCAGGTACGGCTCCCAGACCGGGTCCACCTGGTGGTTGGTGTTCGCCGAGGAGAAGTTCTGGCCGACGGCGCCCGCGCTGCCGCCCTGCCAGCCGCCGGTGGCGACGACGTTCTCGACCTTCCAGGTGGCCCCGTTGTCCGTGCTGGAGTACAGCGCGATCGCCACGTCCTTGCGGTCACCGTCGTTGGTGGGCGTCCAGGTCGAGTCGGCCGCCTTGTGCTCCTTGTAGTAGTAGTCGTCGCCCGACACGACGCTGGCCAGGAGCAGGGTGCCCTGCTTCAGATTGCCCACGTCCTGCGGCAGAACGTAGAGGTACGGGTTGGTCCAGTTGCTGGTGTACTTCGCGTACTTCGTGTCGCTGGACAGATAGGCCGGTGCCTTCACCTCGGAGAGCGACTGCCATGTCGTACCGTCGTCGTCGCTCTTGTAGACGGGAAGCGTCTGCCCGTCGGCGCTGCCCGAGGCCGGGACCGTGGACTTCTCGAACGACGCGACCAGCCGGCCGTTCGGCAGTTCCGCCGACTTCGGGTAGATCGCGCAGTTCCCGCGGCCCTTGAGGCACGCCTCGCTGCCGAGCTGGTAGATGGTCCCGCCCGTCGGGGCGTACGCCTGGGCGCCGCCGGACGCGGGGATCGCCAGCAGTGCCGCGGCCGCGACGGCGGCTCCCAGCAGGTGTCTCAGTCTCTTTCTCTGCACAGCCTCTCCTTTGAGGTTGGTGGTCCTCGGGGTGACACCGACGGGCCTTCGTCCTAGACCCTCGCTCCGTCGGAACTCGCGGCGACGAGCACCTTCACGTCCCAGGCGCCCAGCTCGATCGCTGTGCTCGCGGGGACGGGAGCGCCGTCGAGGACATCGGTCAGCTCGACGGGAGCCGCGACGCGCGCGGGCTCCCAGCTCCAGTTGTGGATCACGTGCACCTTGCGGCCGTCCGGGGCCGTGCCCGTGGTGGCGGTGACGGACGCCGGAAGGTCCTGCCATCCGCTGCGTGCGGTGGGCGCCAGCCAGTCGGCGAGGGCCCGGGCGAGACCGCGCCCCGGAGCGGTGCCGACGCAGGTGATGTGCCCCTCGCCGTGGCGTCGGGTGGTGATCGCCGGCCACCTGCCGAAGTGGGGGTGGTCGTACCGGGCGAGTACCTCGGCGTCGTGCACGGTCAGGCCGTCCGCCCAGTGCGTGGCCGTCGCGTCCGCGGGGAGGTCGAGCGGGCCGTCGGGGGTGGCGGTGACCGTGATCGGGGCGGTCAGGTTGCTGAACTCGTCGTACGTCACGCCCGCCGCGTCGGCGAGACCAGCGGGGGCCGGCTCCAGCCGGGCCCGTGCCTCGTGGTCGGCGTAGGCCGTCCGCGGGCCGAGGACGAGATGGCCGCCGGCGTGGGCGTAGGCGGCCAGCCAGTCCACGGTGGTGTCGTGGGCGAGGTACAGGGCGGGCACCACCAGGACCGGGTGCCGCCGGGCCGCCTCGGCGGGTGCCATGCCCTCCCGGTGGCCGTCCGGGTCGTGGAGCTGCCGGACGTGGACGATGCGGACCTGCCGGCCGGCGTCGAAGGCACCTCGGTAGAACGGGTCGAAGATGCGGTGGTAGGAGGCCGGGTCCGGGTCGCCGTCGGCGGTCGCCAGGGGCGGGTACTTCTGCATCAGCCACTTGCTCGGCGTCGAGTAGACCATCGTGATGTCGGCGTCCGGCTCCAGCCCGGCGACGAGCGGGCCGGCCTTCTCGAACTCCGCACCCAGTCCGCCGATCTCGGCGTACGTCCGGCCCGGGCGGCCGCTGTGCGGGAGGACGCCGCCCCAGTAGGTCTCGGCGCCGAAGCGCAGGGTCTGCCACTGCCAGTACTCGATCATCCGGGCGCCGCGCGCCACATGGGCCCAGGCCGCCTGGCGCCACTGGCCGTCGAATCCGGGGCGGTTGTCCCAGGGGAAGCCGATGGAGTTCGCGTTGGTCTCGGTGACCAGGAACGGCTCCTGACGTGAGGAGAACATCCAGTCCGCGGTCTGGTACATCGACCAGACTCCGGTGGTCTTCCAGATCTGTTCGTGCTCGTCGGGCGTGGGGTCGGGAAGCAGCAGGCCGTCCTGCATGTCGTAGTACGGGTTGCCGGACGCGATGTCGAGGCGGTCCGACAGTTCGTCGTCCTCCACGCCGCCTCGCGTGTAGGAGATGCAGGTGGTGACGAACTGCTCCGGCCGGGCGTACTCGCGCACGATGTCGGCCTGCCAGCCGATGAACTCGGTGACCTGGCGGGCCTGGAACTCCCGCCAGGCGACGTCGTACTGGGGCTGTTCGTTGCCGTCCGGGGTCCACAGGTCGGCCCAGGTGGACAGGCGGTGCGACCAGTAGACGAGGCCCCACTCGCGGTTGAGGGTCTCGACGTCCCGGTACTTCTGGCGCAGATGGTCGACGAACCGCTCGAACACGCCCCGGTTGTGCAGGAGATGCAGCCCCGGCTCGTTGTCCACCTGCCATCCGATGACCGCGGGGTGGTCGTAGTACCGTTCGGCGATCTTCCGGATCACCCGCTCGGCGTGGAACCGGAACGCCGGGTGGGTGATGTCCACCTCCTGGCGGGCGCCCCAGCCGATCCGCTCGCCCGTGCGCCGCTCGCCGGTGATCTCCGGGTACTGCCGGGCCAGCCACGGCGGCACGGCGTAGGTCGGCGTGCCGAGGATCACGGAGATGCCGCGTTCGTGGGCGCCGTCGAGCACGGGTTGCAGCCAGTCGAGGTCGAACCGTCCGTTCTCCGGCTCCCAGGTCGACCAGACCGACTCCCCGACGCGGATGACGGTGAAGTGCGCGTCGGCCATCAGGTCGAGGTCGGTCTTGAGCTGGTCGTCGGGCTGCGTGCCGCCGTAGGCCGGCGTGTACTCGTGGTAGTAGGCAGCACCGAACAGGACACGGGCGGGCAGGACCGCCATGAAGGGACCTCCAAGAGGGGGGAAGGGAGAAGGAGCAGGGGTGTGGTCAGCGGCGCTTACTGCTTGACACCGCCGGCGGCCAGGCCGCTCTGCCAGTACCGCTGGAGCATCAGGAAGGCCACGACGAGGGGGATGACCGAGATCAGCGAGCCGGTCACGACGAGCGCGAGCATGTCGCTGCTGGCGCCGGCCCCGCCGTTCTGGGCCTGGGCCGCCCAGGAGGAGAGCCCGACCGTGACGGGGTACAGCTTCGGGTCGTTGAGCATGATCAGCGGCAGGAAGTAGTTGTTCCAGGTCGCCACGAGCGTGAAGAGGACGACCGTCACCAGACCCGGCGCCAGCAGCCGCAGGGCGATCCGGACGAAGATCCGCAGCTCGCCGGCGCCGTCGATCCGGGCGGCCTCCAAGAGGCTGTCGGGTACGGCGTCCTGGGCGTAGATGCGCATCAGGTAGAGGCCGAACGGGCTGACGAGCGAGGGCAGGACGATCGCCCAGGGGGTGTTGACCAGGCCCACCTTCGCGAAGAGCAGGTAGGTCGGGATCGCCAGTGCCGTGGTCGGGATCATGATGGCGCCGAGGACCAGGTTGAAGGCCGTGCCGTTGCCCCGGAACCGGTACTTGGCGAAGCCGTATCCGGCCGCGGTGGCCAGCAGTGCGGCGCCGAGGGCGCTGCCGACCGAGTACAGGACCGTGTTGAGCAGCCAGTGCAGGAAGACGCCGTCGTCGTAGGTCAGGGTCTGCCTGATGTTCGCCAGTAGTCGCGGGCTGTGCGAGAACCACAGGCCGAAGCTGTTGAACAGGTCCTGGGTGCTCTTGGTCGAGGCGACGGCGAGCCAGAACAGCGGCAGGAGGAAGTAGGCGAGCACGGCCAGCATGACGATCGTCAGCGGGGTGCTGCGGCGCCGGACCGGGGAGCGGCGCCCGCGCGTGACCTTGGCCGCCCGACGGGACGCGGTGGCCCCGGAGGCGGTCGTGGCCGGGGTCGCGGGTGCACGGGTCGAGGACTGGGAGACGACGGTCACGACGTCCTCCTGCGGTTCGCGGTGATCAGCACGGCGTAGGAGAAGACCACGATGACCAGGCCCAGGAGGAAGGAGACCGCGGCCGCGTAGTTCACCTGCTGTCCGGTGAAGGCGAGGGTGTAGGCGTAGAGGTTCGCGGTGTACGAGCTGTCGATCACGTCGGGGGCGATGGTCTGCAGCAGTTTCGGTTCGTTGAACAGCTGGAAGCTGCCGATCACCGAGAACAGCAGGGTCAGCAGGAGCGCCGGCCGGAGCGCGGGCAGCTTGACCGACCAGGCGATGCGCCAGGCGCCGGCGCCGTCCACGGCGGCCGCCTCGTACAGCTCACCCGGGATGGTCCGCAGCGCGGCATAGAGAATGATCATGTTGTAGCCGACGAACTCCCAGGTCACCACGTTCGCCAGGCTGCCCAGCATCCAGGTGTCGCTGAGGAAGTGCGGGACCGGCACATCGAGTTTCCGGCCCAGTTGGGCGAAGGGGCCGAAGTCGGGGCCGTAGAGGTAGCCCCACATGAGGGTCGCCACGACGCTCGGTACCGCGTACGGGACGAAGATGCCGAGCCGGACGACCTTGGCGAGCCGCAGCAGGCCGCTGTCGAGCGCGAGCGCGAAGAGCAGCGCCAGCAGCAGCATCACCGGGACCTGGATCGCGAAGAACTCCGCGACCCGCAGCAGACCCTCCCTCAGGAGCGGGTCCTTCAGCGCGGTCACGTAGTTGTCCAGCCCGACGAACGTCGTTCCGCCGATGAGCCGTTCCTGGAACAGGCTGAGATAGGCGGCGTAGCCGAGCGGGGTCAGGAACAGCAGCACGAACAGCACCATGAACGGTGCGATGAACAACGGGCCTGCCGCACCGTGGCGCAGGCCACCGAGCCGGCGGCGCTGCGGCCCTGCTCGGCGCGGGTCCTCGGTGGAGGCCGCGGTCATGGCGGTCATCAACGGGCCTTTCTGGATGTCGGGAGGGCCGGCCGCGGGTCCCGGGGCCCGGGCGGCGAACGCCGGGGCGGGGGCCGGGACCCGCCGGCGGTCACGCGGACTTGACGGTGAAGCCCTGGCCCTTGGCGTAGGTGGTGAGCCGCTGCTGCCAGGCGTCGAGGGCGGCGCCGCTGTCGGTCTTGTCGGCGAGGGACTTTCCGACGGTCTCGGTCCAGTCGGTGGCGGCCTGGTCGAGGAACGGCGGCCACTGGAAGTCGTCGCTGACCGTCTCGCTGATGTCGGCGAAGACCTGGTTCACCTTCTGGCCGCCGTAGAAGGACGGCGTGGCGCCGGCGAAGGACGAGTCGGCCAGCAGAGCCTTGGTCGCGGGGAAGAACGACTGCTCGGTCGCGAACATCTTCGCGCTCGCGGGATCGCTGTTGAGGAACTGGGCGAACTGCGCTGCGGCGACGGGGTTCTTGGTCGAGCGGATGACCGCGCTGGTCGAGCCGCCCCAGTTCCCGGACGCGGGGCTCGACGCGTCCCACTGCGGCAGCGGGGCGGCCCGCCACTTGCCCGCCGTGGCCTTGGCGGAACCGGAGAGGAACGCCGGGCCCCACGCGGCGGTGATCCAGGTCGCGTACCTGCCCTTGTTGAGCCCGGCGTACCAGCCGTCGGTGAAGTCCGGGTCGGTGCTGATGACGCCTTCCTTCGCGAGGCCGCCCCAGTAGGTGCCGAGCTTCTTGGAGATCGCGTCGTTCACGTCGATGGTGATGTCGCTCTTGCCGGACAGGGCGTAGGGGTGGGCGCCCGCCTGCCACAGCAGGCCGTGCCAGGCGGCGGCCTCGTTCGCCGCGAGGTTGGTCAGGTAGACGCCCGGGTCGGCCTTGTGCAGCTTGCGCGCGGCGGCGGCGAACTCGTCCCAGGTCGTCGGCGGCTTGATGCCGTGCTTGTGGAAGATGTCCTGCCGGTACAGCATGCCGAGGGGGCCGGTGTCCTGCGGGATCGCCCAGATCTCGCCGCCGGAACCGCTGACCTGCGCCCAGGTCCAGTCCACGAACTGGCTCTTCAGGCCGGCGGCACCGTACGGGCTCAGGTCCAGCAGGCTGTCCGTGATGGTGAACGTGGGGATCGCCTGGTACTCCACCTGTGCCAGGTCCGGGGCGCCCTTGCCGGCCTTGATCGCCGTGCGCAGCTTGGTGTAGTGGGCCACGCCCTGGCCGGCGTTGACGACCTTGACCTTGATGGCCGGGTACTTCTTCTGGAAGAGGGCGACCTCCTTGTCGATGTTCGGGACCCAGGTCCAGAAGGTGAGCTCGGTCGGCGTCTTCATCGCCTTGTCGATGTCGGCCTGGGAGAGCGGCTTGGCGGAGCTGCCGCC
Organism: Streptomyces sp. NPDC058457; assembly: GCF_042720695.1. Classification (NCBI taxonomy): domain Bacteria; kingdom Bacillati; phylum Actinomycetota; class Actinomycetes; order Kitasatosporales; family Streptomycetaceae; genus Streptomyces; species Streptomyces sp. NPDC058457. The sequence continues at coordinate 7,460 of NZ_JBHXLU010000084.1, forward strand.
GCTGCTCCCGCTGCCGTTGCCGCCGCTGCAGGCGGACAGCGCGACGCTGAAGGTCGCCGCCCCCACGGCGGCGAGGAATCCGCGACGGCTCGGGGAGGAGGACGTGACGAAGGATCTGGGCATGGTGAACTCCCGCCGGTAGGGCGAAGGTGAGGGCATGCCTGCGGCGGCATGCCGGGCAAGGGAACGCGGGGAGGTGACGACCGGGACTTCGGGGTCGGTGCGTGGAAGGGCACGTCGTCATCGGCTGCTCCCGGCTCGCGGTGCGGATGGCGGACCACGAGGGGGAGGGCGGTCGGAGCGGGCGCCGGTACAGCGGCCCGCTCGGCGAGAAGGAAAGCGTGCGGTGCCCGAGTCCCTGCGGGCGGCTGAGCCGGCATGGCAGGGAGGGGTGAACCGGGCAGCGGCCTGTGCGGCGGCTGCGAGTGTGTGACAGGTCCGGCCCGGAATCCGTGCTCTGGGCCTACTGGGGCTGAAATTGCTCAGGAACGGTCGGATAGACCTCCACTCGGGGGCGTGGCCTTCGCACCACGACGGGGGCGTGTGGCGGAGCGCCGCGCCCCGCCCGGATTCGTACGGGTCGGAGCAGGCGCGGTCGACGCACGAAGGACGAGCTCGACGGGCGGGTCGTTTGCCGGGGGCAGGTCGGCTTCGGGCTTCTCGATGGCGTGGACGAGAAGTCTCAGCCCTTCCTGGGCCACAGCGTCGAACGGCTGACGCACGGTGGTCAGTGGCGGGGTCACGAACGCGGCCACCGGGATGTCGTCGAATCCGACGACGCTGACGTCGTCCGGCACGGTGCGGCCGGCCTCCGTCAGTGCGCGCATGAGGCCGATGGCCATGTCGTCGTTGGCGGCGAACACCGCGGTCACGCCGGGGTCCGCGGCGAGTACCCGGCCCGCCGCATAACCCGATGCCGCGGACCAGTCGCCCTCGACGACCAACGGCTCGTCGCAGCCTCGTGCCTCCAGAGCCTCACGCCACCCCCGTAGACGGTCGCGGGCGGCATACCAGCGCTGCGGACCCGCGAGGTGGTGAACGGTCTGGTGTCCGAGGTCGAGGAGATGCTCGGTGGCCGCCCGGGCCAGCAGGTCGGCGCCGACGCCGGCAGCCACGGTGCCGGGGGCCGTCGTGGCCACCGGCGCACCCAGGACCAGCACCGGTACCCGCACGTCGGCGGGGACCGCTCCCCCGTCCCCCTCCTCGTCGATCGGCTCGGAGATGACGATGCCGTCCACACCCTGCTTGAGGAGCGAGTCGATGGCTCCGCCGACGCCCCCCGGATCGCCTTCCAGGGTGTTCACCACGCGGAGCGCGTAACCGGTGTCCCGGGCGGCCCGCTCGATGCCGATGAGAAGTGACGCGGGTCCGTACAGTGCCGTCCCGAGCGTCACCACGCCGATGGAGCGAGTCCGGCCGGAGGCCAACGCCCGGGCCGCGTGGTTCAGCCGGTAGCCGAGTTCGTCGGCCGCGTCGAGAACGCGCTTGCGCACCTCTGCGGAGACGTACGCCTCGTCGTTGAAGACCCGCGACACCGTCTTCTGCGACACGCCGGCCAGCCGGGCCACATCCACGCTCCGGGGCGCGCCGGAAACGCCGGCCCGTCCTGCTGATGGCGTCATGATGTCTCCCGATGGCCGCGTTCCGCGCCGGTTGCTCCGACGACCTGACTGCGCAGCCATGTCTACGCAGTCAGAAGATGTCCGTCAAGAGTGCGGAACATATTCGTAATATGACGTTCCCGCGTTCGGCACCAGTCCGGGAGCGCCCCGCCGGCCTCGCATGCCGGGCAAACGGACTCCGTCCGTCCTCACGGCTCGGCAGCGGCGCGCTCTACGATGGCCGACCCTGCGGGGCGTCGACCCCGGACGCGCCCATCACGGCCACGACGCCCTCGCCTCACGGACTTTCCCCAGCCAACCCTCGCGCGGCGGCACCCGGTGGCGCAGGGTGCCGGATCAGCGAGACAAGAAACGTATGCGAGACCTCTTGACGGCCGAAATATGACTGCGTAGACATGACTGCGCAGTCGGAGATGACTGCGCAGTCAGCCATCCATGGCTCCGTACTGCCCCTCAGCCCAGCCCATTTCCCGGTGACGCGCCGCAGGGTTCCTCTCACCGACCGATGACCGAAATATCGAACGAAAGGGCGCCATCGTGGTAACCGTCGAACACAAGGACCACCGACCCGCCGATCAGTTCGTCGTGGGTGTGGACTTCGGGACGCTCTCCGGGCGAGCTGTCGTGGTCCGGGTGAGTGACGGCGCGGAGCTGGCGGTCGGCGAGTACGCCTACCCGCACGCGGTCCTCGACCGGGAGCTGCCCGACGGCACCCCGCTGCCCCCCGACTGGGCCCTGCAAGTGCCCGGCGACTACATCGGCGTCCTGCGCCATGCGGTCCCCGAAGCACTGGCCCGTTCCGGGGTGCGGCCGGAGCAGGTGATCGGCATCGGAACGGACTTCACCGCCTGCACGGTTCTGCCGGTACGCGCCGACGGCACCCCTCTGTGTGAACTGCCCGGGCTCTCCGGCCGCCCGCACGCCTACGTCAAGCTCTGGCGCCACCACGCCGCGCAGGGCCAGGCCGACCGCATCAACGCCCTGGCCGCGGAGCGCTCGGAACCCTGGCTGGGGCGGTACGGCGGCCGGGTCTCCTCGGAGTGGGAGTTCGCCAAGGCCCTCCAACTGCTGGAGGAGGACCCGGAGATCTACGGCCTCACCGACCGCTGGATCGAAGCGGCGGACTGGATCGTCTGGCGGCTGTGCGGGACGTACGTCCGTAACGCCTGCACCGCCGGGTACAAGGGCCAGTTCCAGGACGGCTCCTACCCCTCGGCCGACTACCTCGCCGCCCTGAACCCCGCGTTCACCGACTTCGTCACCGAGAAATTGGACCAGCCGATCGCCCAGCTCGGCTCCCTGGCCGGACGACTCACGGCGGAAGCGGCCGCATGGACGGGACTGCCCGAGGGCATCGCGGTCTGCGTCGGCAACGTGGACGCCCATGTGACGGCGCCGGCCGCCACCGCGGTCGAGCCCGGCCGGATGGTGGCCATCATGGGCACGTCCACCTGCCATGTGATGAGCTCCGACCGGAAGGGCACGGTGCCGGGCATGTGCGGGGTCGTCGACGGCGGCATCCTGCCCGGCCTGTGGGGCTACGAGGCCGGTCAGAGCGGAGTCGGTGACATCTTCGCCTGGTTCCTGCGTACGGGGTTCCCCGTCGAGTACGCCGAACGGGCCGAGCGCCTGCAGCGCACCCCGCACGAGTACCTGACCGAACTCGCGGCGAGACAGCAGGTGGGCGAGCACGGCCTGATCGCCCTGGACTGGCACAGCGGCAACCGGTCCGTCCTCGTCGACCACGACCTCAGCGGCGTGGTGCTGGGTCTCACTCTGTCCACACGCCCGGAGGACGTCTACCGCGCCCTCCTGGAGGCGACCGCCTTCGGTACCCGCACCATCATCGAGGCCTTCGAGTCGTCCGGGGTCCCGGTGCAGGAGCTGGTCATCGCCGGCGGACTGACCAAGAACGCGCTGCTCATGCAGATCTACGCCGACGTCACCCGACGCCCGCTCGGCGTCATCGACTCCGCGCAGGGTCCCGCCCTCGGCGCGGCCATGCACGCCGCGGTCGCGGCCGGCGCGTATCCCGACATCCGGGCCGCGGCACACGCGATGGGCAGTGCGCGTCCCGGCATGTACCTGCCCGACCCGGACCGGGCCGCGGCCTACGACCGCCTGTACGCCGAATACCGGCTGCTGCACGACCACTTCGGCCGTGGCGCCAACGACGTCATGCACCGGCTGCGCCGCATCCGGGCCGAAGCCTCCGCCTGAACGCGCGACTCCCGGCGGTTCGCGGCCCCCCGCACTCCCCTCTGAAAGGACACCTCATGGCGAGCGACTCCACATACCGGCTCCCTGGCGAGATCTGGTTCCTGACCGGCAGCCAGGGCCTGTACGGCGAGGAGACCCTGAACCAGGTCGCCCACCAGTCCCAGCGCATAGCGGAGCGGCTGGACTCAAGCACCGAGATCCCCCTGCGGATCGTGTGGAAGCCGGTCCTCACCGACTCCGATTCCATCCGCCGGCTCTGCCAGGAGGCTTCCTCCTCCGACGCCTGCGTCGGCGTGATCCTCTGGATGCACACCTTCTCGCCGGCCAAGATGTGGATCGCCGGTCTCAGCGCGCTGGACCGGCCCGTGCTCCATCTGCACACCCAGTACAACCTGTCGCTCCCCTGGTCGAGCATCGACATGGAGTTCATGAACCTCAACCAGGCCGCCCACGGAGACCGCGAGTTCGCGCACATCGGGTCCCGCCTCGGGATGAACCGCAAGATCGTGGCCGGCCACGCCAGCGACGCCCGCGTCCAGAACCGCGTGGCCACCTGGTGCCGGGCCGCCGCCGGCCGCCACGCGTCGCGCACCCTCAGGCTGGCCCGCTTCGGCGACAACATGCGCGATGTCGCCGTGACCGAGGGCGACAAGGTCGAGGCCCAGTTGCGGTTCGGGTTCTCCGTGAACACCTACGGCGTGAACGATCTGGTCAAGGTCGTCGACGCCGTCGAGGAGAAGGCGGCGGCCGAGCTCGCCGCGAGCTACGTCGAGGAGTACGACGTCCGCCCCGTCCTCCGGCCGGACGGCGTCCGCCACGACGCGCTGCGGTACGCCGCTCGCCTGGAACTCGGTCTGCGTACGTTCCTGGACGAGGGCGGCTTCACCGCCTTCACCACCAATTTCGAGGACCTGGGCGGGCTGCGCCAGCTGCCGGGACTCGCCGTCCAGCGGCTGATGGCCGACGGCTACGGCTTCGGCGGCGAAGGCGACTGGAAGACCTCCGCGCTGCTGCGCACGATGAAGGTCATGGGCTCCGGACAGCCCGGCGGCACCAGTTTCATGGAGGACTACACCTACCACCTCGGGCCGGGCGAGCCGCGCATCCTGGGCGCCCACATGCTGGAGGTCTGCCCCTCCATCGCGGCCGGCCGCCCCAGCTGCGAGATCCATCCGCTGTCGATCGGCGGCCGTGAGGACCCCGTCCGCCTGGTCTTCGACGCCGCCCCCGGCCCCGCTGTGGTCGTCGGTCTCTCCGACCTGGGCGATCGCTTCCGGCTCACCGCTAACACCGTGGACGTGGTCGCCCCCGGACAGCCCCTGCCCCAGCTTCCGGTGGCCAGAGCCGTGTGGAAGCCACGCCCGTCGCTCGCCGAATCCGCCGAGAGCTGGCTGCTCGCCGGTGCCCCGCACCACACCGTGCTCAGCTCGGCCGTCGACATCGAGACGCTCACCGACTTCGCCGCCATGACCGGCGTCGAACTGCTCGTCATCGACGAGAACACGACCACCGGGCAGTTCGCCAAGGAGATCCGCTGGAACGCCGCCTACCACCGGCTCGACCAGCCGCTGTGAGAACGCCGCCCTCGGATGGACCGGTCCCGTCACCACAGCAAGAACAAGGAGCACCGATGACCCTCACCGTACGGGACGGCCTGCGCCAGGAGGTGCTGGCGGCGAACCTGGCCATACCCCAGGCCGGTCTCGCGACCCTGACCTGGGGCAACGTCAGCGGAGTCGACCGTGAGGCGGGGGTGTTCGTCATCAAGCCCTCGGGGGTGCCCTACGACGACCTCTCCATCGACAGCCTGGTCACCGTACGACTGACCGACGGAGCGGTCGTCGACGGCGACCTGCGCCCCTCCACCGACACCGAGACCCACCGCTGTCTGTACCTCGCGTTCCCCTCTGTCGGCGGAGTCACCCACACCCATTCCACCCACGCGGTCGCCTTCGCCCAGGCGCGCCGGGACATCCCCGTCCTGGGCACCACCCACGCCGACACCTTCAACGGGCCCATCCCGTGTACCCCGGACCTCACTCCGGAGCAGTGCGCCAGGGACTACGAGTACAACACCGGGCGCGTCATCGTGGACCTGCTGAAGTCGGACGACCGGACGGCCGCCGAGGTGCCCGCCGCGCTGGTCGCCAACCACGGCCCGTTCACCTGGGGTGCGAGTGCGCGCAAATCCCTGGAGCACGCGATCATCTGCGAAGCCGTCGCCGGCATCGCCACCCACACCCTCGCCCTGATCCCCACCGCCCCGCCGCCCCGGCATCTCCTGGAACGGCACTACACCCGCAAACACGGCCCCGACGCGTACTACGGCAACCCGGAGGTGGCGGCCCCGGCCCGCTCATGGTGAGGATCGCCGTCGGCGCGGGCGCTCAGGCCAGGGACACCGGCAACTCGGCTTTTCAGTTGAGGGACTTGACGAGGCGTTCGATCCGCACGGCGACCTTCTCGGCGGTGCCCTCGACGTAGAAACCGTCACGTGCCTCGTAGGTGAAGTTGTCGTAGTTCCAGCGGTCGGGCATGTTCTTGGCGCCGCCCTCGAACATCGACATGACGAAGGTGCTGGCGAACGGGGACGCCTTGCGGATGGCGGCCGCCGTGCTGGTGGACAGTTCCGGCTCGACGCCGGCGAACACGCCCTTGCCGACCTGGAAGACCCAGACCGGTACCTCGGCGGTGTCGGTGGGGGTGTAGGTGGCGGTCTTCACCGGGCCCGTGGGATGGTCGGTCTCCATCTCGGTGGCGGTGACGTCGTCGGTGAGCAGCCGGACCGTGACGTTCTTGCCGCTCTCGTACCTGGTGATGGCCTGGGACACCCGCACGATCTCGTTGCCCAGGCGCTCGCCCTGCGCGGTCAGCAGTGCGAAGCCGGCGTCGTGCAGGTCGACTCCGTAGGTCCACGCCCCGTTCTTGTCGATCGTGTACCGCTTCGAGCGGTAGGCCGGGAACTGGTCGCCGCAGGCGCCGACGAGCCAGAAGCCGACGGCGCCGGGGTACTGGCTCTCCACGTGCGCGGTGGCGGCGCCGGCCAGGTCGGCGGTGATCGGGAGGCTGCCGTCACTCATGACGGAGTCCTGCATCACACAGGACTGCACGTTGTAGTTGGTCAGGACGGCGATCGGGTTGCCGTCGAGATCGTTGAACCGGGCGACGTACACGCCGTGGTCCGAGGTGCCCTGCTCGTCGACGCCCAGCCAGTAGCCGTCCGCGGTGAGCACGTTGCGGTTGACGTTGACGTCGGCCGTACCGCGGCCGTAGCCGACCTGGGCGTCCTGGAGGTTCGCGACCGCGTCAGCGACCGCGTTCTTGGTGGCGGTGACGATGTTCTGCACGTACGTCGCGGCGCCCGCCGACGAGCTGCTGTCCGCGACGTGCGGGGCGGAGAAGCAGTGCGTGACGGTGACCATGATGTTCGCCGGCGCGATGCCGGTGGCCGCGGTGATGGCCTCGCGCATCAGCCCGATCGCCTCGGCACTGATCGAGGTGAGGTCCAGCACCGCCAGGGCGACACGGCGGGAGCCGGACTCGACCAACAGGACCCGCGCGTACAGGTCGTCGTGCACCGAGGTGAAGTTGTCCAGGGGGAGGATCGAGGCGCTGGGCGTGAACGCGGCCTTGCCGGCACCCGCCTTCAGCCCGGTCGCGGCCTTCGTGGCGGCTCCGGCCGCCGTCGCGCCGCCCACGACGGCGGTGGCGGCCACCGCGAGGGTCGTCGCCGCGACGAACGAGCGGCGGCTCACGTCCCCAAAATAGCCCGCTTGGTCCATATCGTTCTCTTTTCGCTCAGACATCGCAGTCCTCCACAGGAAAAAGACAGGCCCGTAGCCGACTGCCGACGTTTTCGATCGATTCGCTCGGCATGCGTCGGCATAACACCGAGGAAGCATCACAGCGGTTCCAGGAAACAGCAATTCGCGGGATGCAAGCTCAGCTTTCACAGCAGGTATCGACGGCTTGATTTCGTGGGGCGCCTTCTCGCCACGCCCGGCAAGAACACCGGTCGGACGCACGCCGTGAAACCGCCCGATCACACCACACGGAATACAGCGCAACCTCACAGGACTAATTCACAGTTTCCTCAGAGCCTCGGACACCTTGCCGACCTGAGCCCTGAGAAGCGGCACTCCGTCGATCCGGGCGACGGAGCCGTCGGCACGGGGCACCCGCCGGATGCCCTCGTCGGCTCGTCAGGTCACCCGGACGCGCCAATCACCCTCGCATTTCTCGTCGCCCGCTATAGAACGAACGGCCCATTCGAATCGTCGGCAGGAGTGGGTCAGATGGTCAGGCGAACGGTGAGGGATGCCAAGTGCACCTCGCGAAAGATGAGTTTGCACACCACGACGTGACGGCGTGACCAGGAGATATGTGCGCGGCCTGTGGAAAATGAGCGTCCCGCGACTGTGTGGCTGAAACTCGCACAGCGCTTTCCAAGCAGGACTTCTTAGCGTTGCGGACGTTGTCCGGGCGGTCTGCACGGGCCGATGAATTGTGGCGATCAGTCGTCACCGACAAAGGAGTCTGCATTGGTGGAGAGGCGTACGTTCATAGCGGGAGCCGCGGCGGCCGGTGCCGCAGCTGTTGTGGGTGGAACGGCTCTCGGTGCGGCGGCCGACCCGAACGAAACGGCTTCCACGGCCGGCCACGTCCGAGGCGCGACCGCGATCACGAAGGTGTTCGGGGACGGCCAGAAGCTCATCGCCGTGGCCGTCGAGTACGACCGCGACATCGACGGCTCCACCCTCTCGACGTCCACGTTCGCCGTCACCGGCCGGACCGTCACCAAGGTCTACGCGAACAGGACGGCCGCGTTGGCCGAGCGGGGCAGGGACGGCCGGTTCGCCGTCGTCGAGCTCTCGCCCGACGACGCCACGGCGGCACTGTGGGTGACGCAGCAGGGCGGTGGCGGCACCTCGACGGGCTCTCCGAGTCCCAGCCCGAGCGACACGAGCGGATCGGGCGGCTCAGGCGGTGCCCCGGGAGCCGGCGGGCCGAAGGTCGGCGACAGCACGCCGGGCGGAACGATCGTGGCGGCGACGGCCTCCGTGGTCCAGAAGGACACCGTCAGGACGACGCACGGCGCCCGCTATGCGGCCACCGGCACGACCCTGACGACCAGCGCCGTCGTGAACCTCATCGTCGACGACTTCCAGCAGTTCACCTTCGACGACCCCGCCACCGGTCAGAGCCTCAGGTACAACCTCTTCATCCCGAAGGACTACAACCCCCGCAGGCGGTATCCGCTCGTGCTGTTCATGCACGACGCGAGCGTCGTCAACGTGGCCACCGAGGGCCCGCTGGTCCAGGGCCTGGGAGCCGTGTGCTGGGCCAGCCCCGAGGACCAGGCGAAGCACGAGAGTTTCGTCCTCGCCCCCGAGTACGGCTCCGTGGTCATCGACGACGACTACGCACCCTCGACGCTGTTCGACGCCACGGCCAACCTCGTCCAGGCCGTGACGGAGCAGTACTCGATCGACGAGAACCGCCGCTACACGACCGGCCAGTCGATGGGCGCGATGATGTCGCTGGGTCTGAACATCAGGTACCCGGACCTGTTCGCGGCCGCGTTCATCGTCGCCGGTCAGTGGCCCGCCGAGCAGGTCGCACCGCTGGCCGACAAGAACCTGTGGATCGTCGTCTCCCAGGACGACGACAAGGCCTACCCCGGCGAGAACGCCATCACCGCGGCCATCGAGGACGCGGGCACCCAGGTCGCCACCGCGGTGTGGGACGGCCAGTCCACCACAGCCCAGTTCGCCGCGGACGTCCGCAACCTCAAGGCCCAGAAGGCACCGGTCAACTACGCCTCCTTCCTCACCGGCACGACGGTCCCCTCCGGCTCCGGCACCAGCGCGCACATGGGCACGTGGCACATCGCGTACACCATTCCGGGCATCCGGGACTGGATCATGAGGCAGTCCGAGTAGGACACCTCCGCAAGGGGCGGGTCCGGTGCTGACAAGGCCCGGGTCCGCCCATTCGGTTCAATGAGGTGCACGTGGTCCGAGCCGGGCCGGAGCAACGGTCAGGCCCCCGGGACAGGCGGGCCGGGCTGCTTCCTGCGGACTTCCCTTTCCCTCAGCTCCCGCTCGCGGCCGCACTGCGCAGGCTCGGCGACGGACTCGGCACCCCGCCGCCCGGCAACGGCGCGCTCCTCGCCCGCGCCACGGCTGTGTCCGGTCCGGGGGAAACCACCCCCGTGGTGCCCCCGCTGCGCTGGTGCAGCACGAGCCCCCCGGCCGAACTGGCCAACGCCGCGTAGAGCGCTCGATGCTCCGGCCGCAGGGGCGGAGGCTGACTGACCACCACCACCTCATGGACTCCCGTGGGCCGGACCGGACAGCACCGCGGCCCTCTCCTCGGCCTGCGCGACGTGCAGCGGCGACAGGGCGAAACGTGTGCTCCAGGTCGAAACGCCGGAGGAACAACTGCCAGCAGCGGTCGACATCCGCCGCGCTGGCGCCGATACCCGACCACCACAGCCAGACCGGCTTGTTCACCCCGCCGGACGGCAGCTCCTCCCCGGCCAGGCGGATGACCGTGCCCTCGATCAGGCGCAGCGGTTCGTCGTGGTCGAGCCAGGCCGCCCGCCGGGTCGGCCTGGGGTGCAGCCGGTCCCATGCCTGCGCGGTCGCCCGGCCGCGAAGGCAGGTGTCGGTGACCGCCACGATCTGCTCGGTACCCCAGGTCCAAGAACCGATCGCCGGCAGAAGCGTCGTCACCGTGGAGGACAGCGGCCCTATTCCGACTGCGTCGGCTGGTCCAGGGGTCGCAGCAGCCGGAGAATCATCTCAACGGTGCGCTCGACGGGGTGGGTTCGCACGATGACGGTCGAGAGCAGCGTACGGGTCAGGACCGCGGCAAGGAGCATGTCGAAGACGTCGTCCGGGTCCACGGCCGGGTCGACGCTGCCGGGTGGAGCAGCGCGCAGGATGTCCTGGAACTGAGGCCGCGCCGACACACGCAGATACAGCTCCGGTGAACGGGTGCGCTCCGAGGCCTGATGGTGCGCGAGGAGTCCGGCCGCAGCCGCGCGCGCGGCCGGGGCGCCGAAGGCCGTCAGGTAGGCGCCGATGAAGCGGCGCAGATCGCGCCGGAGATCCCCCGTCGGCTGCACGCTCAGTGGGCTGAGCCCGGGGAACGTGGCCTCCTCGATCAGCTCGATCCTTGACGGCCAGCGCCGGTAGATGGCCGAGGCGTGCACACCGGACTGCTCCGCGACGGCCTGGATCGTAGTCGCGTCGAAGCCGCGTCGGACGAGCAGTTCGCGCGTTGCCGTGAGAGCCCGTTCGTTGATGCTCATGTCACGTGGACGGCCCGGGCGGCGGCGAGGCTCTTCCATGTCGGCGATTGTATTGAACAGGTACTGGCCAGGTCCTGCCCGACGGTCGAAGCCGACTACCCGTCCTCAATTATAGGAGACCGTCTTCTGTAATTCCCGCAGTGACGCTACAGTCCCGGAGGACGGACTGCGGAGGAGACGCTGATGCGTGCTGCTGTGCTACGGGGCGGAACGGTCGAGGTGCGAGACATCGAGGATCCTGTTCCCGGACCGGGCCAGCTCCTCGTCCGCTCGCTCGCGTGCGGTGTCTGCGCGTCGGACCTTCACTTCATGGACCATCCGGAGGCGGGTGCCGACGACGACAGCGGAATGTCGACCTACGACCAGGACGTCGACATCGTCATGGGCCACGAGTACTGCGCCGAAGTCGTGGACTACGGTCCGGACACCGAGCGCCGGATCCCCGTCGGTACGCGCGTCAGCTCCCTGCCGGTGCTGACCACCCCCGCCGGCCGGAGGATCATCGGGCAGAACCCCGAGTCGCCCGGCGCGTTCGGCGAGTACTTCCTGGTGACCGAGGCCATCACCCGGGTCGTGGACTCGGACCTCCCGAGCGAGATCGTGTGTGTCGCCGACGCGATCTCGGTCGGCTGGTCGACCGCCTCGCGCGCCCGGGTGACGCCGAAGGAGACACCGCTCGTCATCGGCTGCGGCGCCATCGGGCTGTCGGTGATCGCGCGGCTCAGAAGCCTGGGCGTGGGCCCGATCGTGGCGGTGGACTTCGTGGCGTCGCGGCGCGCCACCGCACTGGCCATGGGGGCCGATGTGGTCGTCGATCCGGCCGCGGTCTCGCCGTACCGGGCATGGCACGACGTGGCGCGCGCCCACGCCCATGGACCGGACGGGTCGGTGAAGGACACGACGGCGCCGCACGGTCAACCGGACGGTGTCGTGTTCGAGTGCGTCGGTGTTCCGGGCGTCCTCGACTCGATCATCAAGGGATGTGCGCGCGGCACCCGGATCTTCTCCGTCGGCGGACCGCCCGAAGGCGACCACCTGCACACCCTGACCGCGAAGCGGAAGGGCCTGAACATCCAGTTCGGCGGCGGCCCGTCGATGGCCCACTGGGACGAGGCGTTCCAAGCGGTCTGCTCGGGCGGCCTCGATGTCGCGCCGATGCTGGGCGGCGCAGGAACCGTCGGGCTCGACGGGGTGCCCGCCGCGCTCGACGCGGTCCGCGACGGGAACGGACCCGCCCGCATCGTCGTAGTACCCGGGGAGCTGTGACGGATGAGCGACACCGACGAACTCGCCGAGTTGCGCGCCGCGCTGGAGACACTGACGGCGAAGGTGCGCGCCCTGGAGGACCAGGTCGAGATCATGCAACTCGTCGCCCAGTACGGGCCCGCGGTCGACAGCGGTTCGGGAGAGGCCGCGGCAGGGCTGTGGACCGACGACGGCATCTTCGACGCCATCCCCCATCTGCGCATGGAAGGCCGGGACGACATCGCCGGCATGGTGCACGGCGCCGGCCACCAGAGCCTGATCCACAAGGGCTGCGGTCACGTCCTGACCGCACCCCACATCGTCGTCGACGGCGACCGCGCCACCGGCCGCAGCCACGCGCTGCACCTGCGCTGGGACGCCGAGGCCGGCCGTTTCTGGGTGTTCCAGGTGTCCGCGAACACCTGGCGCTGGGCGCGCACCCCGCAGGGCTGGCGCATCACCGAGCGCATCAACGCCAACCTCGACGGCAGCGCCGAACACCGCGAGATGCTCGCGCCGCCCGCCCCTCGCGGCCGCCTGGAGGACGAGTGAAGATCGGTTTCATCGGCCCGGGCCGTATGGGCCGGCCGATCCTCGACCGCCTGGTGGCCGCGGATCACGACGTCACCGTCTGTGCACGCCGCCCAGAGGCCCGTGCGGCGGCCGAGGCCGACGGGCTGACCTGTGCCGACACGGTCGCGGCAACGGTGCGCGACGCCGACGCGGTGTTCGTCGTCGTGCTGACGGACGAGCAGGTGCGATCGGTCTGCCTCGGTTCGCAGGGTACGGGAGGCTCGGACGGTGCCATCGCGGTCATGAAACCGGGCGCGACGCTCGTCCAGCACACCACCTCCGCCCCCGCGACCGCACAACTCCTCGCCGAGGCGGGCGCGAAGCGCGGGATCAGGGTGCTCGACGCCGCGCTCTCCGGCAGCCCGCAGGACATCGCCGCGGGCCGGCTCACCCTGTGGGTGGGCGGGGACGAGGCCGTACTGGACGCCACGCGTCCACTGCTGGAGACGTATGCCTCGCCGGTCATGTCCGTGGGGCCGGTCGGCAACGGTCAGCGGGGCAAGCTCGTCAACAACGCACTGTTCGTGGCACAGGTAGGTCTCGCGATCGACGCGGTGCGCCTCGCCGGCTCGCTGGGGATCGAGGAGAAGACGATCCTGGCCGCCGTGCAGCACGGCAGCGGCGCCAGCCGAGCGCTCGGCGTCATCGCCGGCGGCGGCTCGGTCGACACGGTCGCGGAGCGTCTCGCGGACCTGATGAGCAAGGACGTCACCGTGGTACGCCAGGTCGCGGCGGACGCGGGAGCGGACCTCGGAATCCTCGGGAGAGTCCTGTCCTCGGACGCGGTCGAAGGGAAAGTGCTCCGTTCGGCCGGTCGCGACTCGTTCACGTGAACTTCCCTGTGAACTTCCCTTCCGCCCGTTCCAGTTGACCGATCGCCCCGGACAAGGAGTACAGAATGGCTGAGACTCTCACGAGCACGTACGGGCCGTGGGGCATCGTCGCCGGCGGATCCGACGGAGTCGGGGCCGCGTTCGCCCAGGGGATGGCCTCCCGGGGCATGAACGTCGTACTGGTGGCGCGGCGTTTACCCGTACTGGAGGCATGCGCCGACGACATCCGGGCGCAGCACGGCGTCGAGGTCCGCACGGTCGCGCTCGACCTCGGTTCCCCCGGTGCCCTGGCCGCACTCGCGCGCGCGACCTCCGACCTGGAGGTCGGGCTCTTCGTCTACAACGCCGGTGGCGACGACCGAAGTGTCGCGTTCCTCGACAAGGATCTGGACACCCATCTGGGGCTGGTCCACCGCAACTGCGTCGCCGTACTGGAAGCGGCCTACCGCTTCGGCGGCCCGATGGTGGACCGGAAACGGGGGGCCATGGTGCTGGTGACGTCCGGCGCGGCCTGGGCCGGCGGGGCCACGCTCGCCGCCTACGGCGCGACGAAGGCGTTCGATCTCATCCTGGCGGAAAGCCTGTGGGCGGAGTGGCGCGACAGCGGAGTGGACGTCCTCGGTCTCGTCCTCGGCAGGACCGACACCCCGTCACTGCGACGCGCGGAAGAGGCACAAGGACGCGCGTACGACGGCAAGTCGGCCGATCCGAAGGACGTCGCCGAGGAGGCGCTGGACCATCTGGCCGAGGGTCCCACCTGGATCTCCGGCAGCAGCACCCCGACCGGTGGCTCGCCGTTCGGCGGACTCAACCGCCGCCACGCGGTACTCGCGATGAGCCGGAGCGTGTCCGCGCTCGGGGGGAAACTCGCGGGGAAAGAGGAACAGCACGGAAGATCCGTCTCGGAATGATCTTTCCAGCCCGTGGTGAGCGCTCCGGCGATCTCGGGGTCGGACAGGCCTCGCACGGCCTCCCGCGCGGCGAACCGGGTCACCTCCCCGCCGGGTGAGGTCCTAACGTGGGGGGCGGGAGTCCGTCGCCGGGCGGTGAACCATTCGCTTCCGGTCGGCAGCCGTATCGGTTTCCGGATCGAGAAGCTGGGTCATCACTCGCAGAGCGTGCGCGAGGCTCTGGCCGGGAGACGGGCCGTTCGGGCCGTCGGGCTGCAGGGCCCAGTCCTCCACGGTGATGCGCAGCGCGGCGTTCAGCATGCCCGCCTCAAGGCGGATCGCGAGGTCGTGCTCGGACCGGTCGCTGCCGTCGGCGATCACGCGGGCGAACACGGCCTCGGCGTCGAAGTGCGTCTCCAGCCAGACGGCGCGCAGTCCCGGCTCGTCACGGCTCAGTCGCACGAGATCGCGCAGCGCCACCACATGCAGTTCGGCCGCCAGACCGGGATCGTCCGCGTCCTCGAACGCCCTGGAGGGCGCACCGCCCTTCCTCCAGTGGGCCCGCAGGCGCTCGGCGATCAGCTCCATGCCCGCCGTGAGGAGCGGACGCACACACTCCTCCTTGGATCGGAAGTAGCGCCACAGAGTGCGGGTGGAGATCCCGGCGGCCGAGGCGATGTCCTCCGCGGTGGTCGCCGCCACGCCTTGGGCGACGAAGAGCCGGACCGCCTCATCGGCGATCTCCACCCGCGTTGCCGCGCGGCGACGCTCCCTCAACGGCGGTCGCTCCGTACGGCTACCGAGGTGCCCGCCCATTCACCCCTCCTTGACATAGATATGCCAAGCCTAGTTCATGTCGCGTCGCGACTTTATGGCACGGAGTGACAAGTGGCGCTACAGTAGGGACGCCTCGCTCCTTCATGGACATGCCAAATGCGCTTCCGTCCTAGTCGCCGCCGAGGAAGCAGGCCACCACTGTCAAGATCCACGGTCCGGGGTGGCGGAGCACGCCTCGCCCCGGTCACGAATGAGCTCGCCCCCACAGTCCGGCCCTCGTGCGCCCGCGGCCCGCGAGGGTCCTCCCCACGGGAGTCTCATGTCCGACAACGTTTCTCACCAGTCCGCGTCCCCCCGGTCCGCGTCCCCCCACTCCGCGTCCGGGATAAGCCGTCGCCGGGCGCTCGGCGCGACAGCGCTGGGTGCAGCCGCACTCGGCGGGGCCGTGGCCGGCGCCGGCAGGGCGTCGGCCACGACGTCCGCGACGTTCGCGACCTCGGTGACCGCCGCCGCCGTGACGGAGCGGCGCGCCCGGGCGGTGGTCGTGGGTACCGGCTTCGGCGGGGGTGTGACCGCGCTGCGGCTGGCCCAGGCCGGGGTGTCCACCCTGGTCCTGGAACGGGGCCTGCGCTGGCGGACCGGCCCCAACGCCACCACGTTCTGCCGCTTCGCGAACATGGACAACCGCTCCGCCTGGCTGACCGACCACGCCGTCGTCGGCGGCGTCGACAAGACGTGGACGCCGTTCACCGGCGTCCTCGAACCCGTCGTGGGCAACGGCATGACCGCCATGGTCGGCGCGGCGGTCGGTGGCGGGTCGATCATGTACCACGGCATGACCCTCCAGCCGACGAAGGCCGACTTCGCCACGTCGATACCAGTGGCGGCGGGCCTGTACGACGACCTGAACCGGTGGGCCTATCCCACGGTCGCCCGGATGCTGGGCATCTCCACCATCCCCTACGACATCCTCGCCTCCGACCCGTACAAGTCCTCCCGTCTCTTCGAGGCCATCGCCCCCAAGGCGGGCCTGAGCCCGTTCAGGGTGCCCCTGCCCATCGACTGGAGCTACGCCCGCGGCGAGTTGACCGGCCAGTACGAGGCCACGTACACCAGCAGTGACATCGCCTTCGGCGTCAACAACGGCGGCAAGCACTCCATCGACGTCACCTACCTCGCCCAGGCGGAGTCCACCGGCCTGGTCGAGGTGGCACCCCTGCATGTCGTGCGCGATCTGGCGATGGCCGCGAACGGGCGCTGGGTGCTGTCCGTGGACCGCATCGACACCGGCGGCGCCGTGCAGGAGCAGATCCGTATCACCGCCGACGCCGTCTTCCTCAACGCGGGCTCGCCGGGCACCACCAGACTCCTGGTCAAGTCCCGCGCCAAGAACCTGATCCCCGATCTGCCCGACGCCATCGGCACCCGGTGGGGCAACAACGGCGACCGGATCTGGGCCTGGATCAACCCGACCGGCGACGCGGGCACCCAGCAGGGCGGCCCCGCCTGCGTCGGCGGCACCGCCCCTGACAGCCCCGTCCCGCTCACCGTCGTCCACGCCGGCTCACCCGTCCAGCAGACCGGCGTCACCGCACTGACCATCGTCGGCTTCGGCATCGTCGACGGCGCGGGCACCTGGGCCTACGACGCCGACGCCGACGACGCCGTACTCACCTGGCCCGCCGACGCGGACGCGGCCCTGCAAGCGCTGATAGCGGACCGGATGCAGGCCATCGCCACGGCCGGCGGCGGCCTGATGATCGACACCAACGCCCAGGCACCCTCCACCTGGCACGCCCTGGGCGGCGTCCCGATGGGCGAAGCCGTCGACCTCACCGGGCGCGTCCTCGGCCACAAGGGCCTCTACGTCCTGGACGGCGCCCGCATCCCGGGCTCCACCGGCGCGTGCAACCCCTCCATGACCATCGCCGCCCTCGCCGAACACAGCATGCAGACCATCGTCCGCCAGGACGTCGGCCGCGTTTTCTAGGAGTCCGCCCCACCTCTTGGCACTCCAGTTGCGGTTCGCTGTTCTCGCTGGTCAGGGGCGTGTTCGTGACTGTACTCGGTTGATGTCCCGTCAGGTGGCAAAAGTTCGTGACTCCGGGTGCGGCGGCGGTAGTGACAGCGGCGTGCGGTGGCCTGGTGGCGGTGGCGCCAGCACGCCGCCCTCGCCCGGGGTGATCTCAGCGTCCGCCGGGAGCAGGGTGATCACGAGACGGCGTCGCGCACCGCTTCCGAGAGGCTTCCGGCGACGTGGCCGCCCACCGCGGCGAGACGTTCGACGGCAGCGCGCCTGCGATGGTGACCGGTGAGGATGTGCCCTGCCCGGACGTCGGGGGACACGACCGGACACCGGCCTCACAGCCCGGCCGAGAGGCAGGAGCCGAACTCGCGTCGCCACCCGGTGAGTTCCCGCCCGCGCGCGGTTGCTTGTAGCGCCGCCTGCGCCCGGTCGGTGACGGCGGTGTCGCAGTCGGCGTCCCGGGGCACGGTGGGCAGCGTCGACTCCCGCGACTCGGCCGTGGCGGAAATCTGCGCCTCCAGGCGCGGCGGATTCCTGCGCGTCCGATGCGGAACTCCGGCGAAATCTGCGCCGTAACACCGGCAGACGCTCCCCCGCCCACACTCCTCGGTGTCAGTTCCAACCGGGAGGTGAACAAGCCATGACGAAACCTGCCGAGCCCGCGAGCTCCCGTACCGCACCGTGTGCGGATCACGCGGTCGGTACACGGTACCGGGGCAGTGTCCGCCCTGGCCGTCGCGGTCATCACTGCACCGAGGGAACGGTCTCCCATTCCGGCCCCGCCGCGACCGCCTCCACCACTCGGTGCGCCGCCGTCACGGTCCGGGCCGGGCACGCGGACGGCCGCCGGGTGCCGCCCGGTTTCCGGCCACCGACCGAGGAGCTTTGGATGGCGGAGCGAACGGTCCTCTCCGGGGTGACGTTGATCGACGGCACGGGAAGTGCCCCGCGACCGGGCATGTCCGTGGTGATCGACGGCTCGGTGATCACCGAAGTGGGTCCGGCGGACAGGACGGTGACGGCCCCTCAGGACCGGGTGTACGACCTGCCGGGGACGACGCTGCTGCCGGGGCTCATCGACTGCCATGTGCATCTGCGGTCCAACGCGGGCGCCCGGCCGCAGGACGTGCACCTGTGGAACATGCTGACCTCGGTCGAGGAACAGACTCTGCACGCCGCCGCCAACGCCCGTGAGGCACTGCGGTCGGGTTTCACCACGGTCCGTGACACCGCGGGTTCGCTGCCCGAGGTGGCCGTCAAGCACGTGATGGACGAGCACGTCCTCGACGGGGCCCGGGTCGTCGCCTCCGGTCTGGTCGGCATGACCGCAGGGCACGGCGACATGTTCTGCCCGGCGACGCTCGACGAGAAGCGGATGTGGGCTCCGGCCGACGGCGCCGACGAGTGCCGTAAACGCGTCCGGGAGTACGCCCGGATGGGCGTGGACCTGATCAAGATCTGCACCAGCGGCGGCACCCTCTCCATCGGCGACAGGACCGGATGGCGCAACTACACGGACGCCGAGATCGACGCCATCGTCGACGAGGCCCACGCCCTGGACCTGCGGGTGGCGGCGCACGCGCACACCCGGGCCGGGATCGAGGCGGCCCTGTGCGCCGGGGTGGACACCCTGGAGCACGGCTCCGAACTCGACGACGACCTCATCGAGCTGATGCTGGAACAGGGCACCTTCCTCTGCCCGACCCTCACCCTCAGCGAGTTCATGGCGGAACACGGACGACAGCGCGGTCTGTCCGCCGAGCATCTGGACAAGGGGGAGCGACTGCGCGAGCGCCGGCTCGCCTCCGTCCGCCGGGCCCATCGGGCCGGCGTACGGATGATCGCGGGCAGCGACTCCTCCAACACCATGCGGTTCGGCTCCCATGCCCGGGAACTGCAGTTGCTGCACGAGCAGGTCGGCATGACGCCGATGCAGGCCCTGGTGGCGGCGACCTCCGCGGCCGCCGACGCCCTCGGTCTCGGCGCCCGGACGGGAACCGTCGCCCCGGGGATGTACGCGGATCTGCTGCTCGTGGACGGTGACCCGCTCGCCGACCTGGGCCTGCTCGGGGACCGGCGGCGGTTGCGCGCGGTGCTGCGCGAGGGCCGGGCCATGGACCCGAACGCGGCCACGTCCGTCCCGCAGGGCCTGGCCGCGAGGCGCCGGACCGCAGAGACCGACCGGGTGCCGCCTCGCTCACCGGCATCCGCCACCGCGGGATAGGGAGACGACCAGTGCTGCGTTACCTGTTGATCCGGATCGGCCGAGCGCTCGCCGTCGTGCTCTGCCTGAGCGCTGTCGTGTTCCTGCTCGCGCATCTGATCCCCGGCGATCCGGCGACCCTGATCGCCGGGGAGAACTCCACTCCCGAGCTGCGCGCCCAGATCACCCGGGAGCTGGGACTCGACCAGCCCGTGTGGTCGCAGTACCTCAGCTGGCTCGGGCACGCCGTCCGGGGCGACCTCGGAAACTCCCTGCTCGACGGGCAGAGCGTCGCCGCGCAGGTCGCCGAGCGGCTCCCGGTGAGCCTGGAACTCGCCGTCTACGCCGCGGTGATCGCGGCCGTGTGGGGCATCCCGGCGGGTATCTGGTCCGCCATGCACCAGGGCCGGGCGGTCGACCGGCTGGTCAACGGCACCGCGTTCCTGGGGCTCGCCTTTCCGCCGTTCGTCGTCGGCACGGTCATGGTCCTGCTGGTGAGCCGGCTGACCCCGGGCTGGCCGCTGTTCTCCTTCGTGCCGTTCGGCCAGGACCCGCTGCTCAACCTCCAGGACCTGCTGCTGCCCGCGGCGGCGCTGGGCATCCCGTTCGGCGCCACGCTCTGCCGCTACATGCGGGCCGCAGTCCTCGACGTGGCGGGCCAGGACTTCATGCGCACCGCGGCGGCGAAGGGCGCCGGGCGACGGCGCCTGATGCTGCGGCACGCCCTGCGCAACGCGCTGGTGCCGGTGGTCACCGCGGGCGGTCTCCAACTCGGGGTGCTGGTCGGCGGCACCGTCATCGTCGAGCAGGTCTTCGCCCTTCCCGGGCTCGGCTCGCTGATCGTCAACTCCATCACCCAGCACGACTTCACGGTGGTCCAGGGGGCGGTCCTCGCGCTCGGCGCCTCCTATGTGGTGATCAACCTGGTGACCGACCTGCTCTACCCGCTCATCGACCCCCGGATCCGGACGACAGGAGCACGTCGTGACGGCTGAGACCGTACCGCCCGTCGCGGGCGCGACCGTGACCGCGAGGACCGCCGGGCGACGGCCGTTCCGCGGCTGGAACCCGACCCTCACCACAGGTGTCTGCCTGCTCGGCGGTCTGGTGCTGACCTCCCTGGTCGTCACCGGCCTCGGCCCCTACTCCGCCGAGGACGTCGGCAACGCCCTGCTCGGCGGGCCCACCGGCAGCCACTGGCTGGGCACCGACAACCTCGGCCGCGACCTGTTCACCAGGACCTTCGTCGCCGCGCTGCACTCCCTCCTGGTCGCCTTCGGGGCCACCACGCTCGCCGCGCTGATCGGCGTGCCCATCGGTCTCCTCGCGGGCTACAGCGGCCGACGGGTGGACGGGGTGCTGATGGCGGTGATGGACATCGCGATGTCCATCCCCTCGGTGCTGCTCGCGCTGGTGCTGGTCTCCGTGTTCACGCCGGGCACGGCGGTCCTCGTCGTGGGCATGGGGCTGATCTTCGTACCGTACTTCGCCCGGATCGTCCGCGCTCCGGCGCTGACCGTACGCGAACGCGACTTCGTCTCGGCGGCCCGGATCGCCGGGGTGAGCCCGCCGGTGATCATCGGCCGCCATGTGCTGCCGAACGTGCTGTCCTCCGCGCTCGTCCAGTACGCCAACACGGCAGCCACCTGCGTGCTGGTGGAGGCGTCCCTGAGCTATCTGGGCCTCGGCATCCAGCCGCCGACACCGAGCTGGGGCCGAATGATCTTCGAGGGCCAGCGCTACATGGCACACGACCCGCTGCTCGTGGTCGTCCCCGGGATCACGCTCGCCGTGGCCACGGCAGCCTTCGGCCTGATCTCCGACGGCCTCCAGGAACGGATCGACCCGCGCGGCACCCGCCGTACGCCCTGATCCACACCCCCTCCGCCTTTCGATTTCCCCCCACCACCTGGCACCTCTCCTCGCTCACCCAACCCTCAGGCACAGGCGGTCATGATCATGAACCACGGGTACACCCGCAGAACCACCCTCGCGCTCGGCGGCGGCACGCTGGCCGCGGCTCTCCTCTCGGCGTGCGGCGGCACGGCGACGACAGCCGGCAAGAGCAACGGCAAGCCCGTCAGCGGCGGTTCCCTCACCATCGGCCTCGACGCCGAGCCGACCACGGGCTTCGACCCGCAGGTGGCGCAGGCGTACAACGACCAGCAGATCGTCTCCCAGTTCTACGAGGGTCTGCTCAGCCTGGACGACAAGGGCAAGGTCCAGCCCGGCCTGGCCAAGAGCTACCGGCAGGTCGACGCCACCACCCACCGCTTCACCCTCCGCGAGGGCGTGACCCTCCACGACGGCAGCGAACTCACCACCGACGACGTCGTCTTCAGCCTGGAACGGCTGATGGACCCCGCCATCAAGTCGCCGTTCACCCAGCAGTACAGGATCAAGAAGGTCACCGCGGTGGACGCCACCACCGTGGAGGTCGAGCTCAGCGCCCCGCAGCCGTCCCTCCACCACTTCCTGGCCCGCCCCTGGAGCGGCGCCATCATGAGCAAGAAGTGGACGACGGCCCACACCGAGGACCAGATCAAGACGGCGGAGAACGGCACCGGCCCCTTCAAGCTCACGAAGTGGACCAAGGGCGTCTCCATCCAGCTCGCCGCACACACCGGCTACTGGCAGAAGCCCAAGCCCTACCTCTCCTCCGTGACCTACCGGCTCATCCCCGACGAGACCTCGCGGGTGGCCTCCCTGCGCTCGGGGGCCGTCCAGCTGATGGCCTTCCGCGACCTGCGGCTGGTGGACGACCTCAAGAAGACGGCCGGCGTCACCGAGGCCAACGGGCCGCTCGTCTCCAGCGTCTGGATCAACATGAACACGCTGAGCGGGCCGCTCGCCGACAAGCGGGTACGACAGGCGTTCAACCTCGCCGTCGACCGCCAGGCACTGATCAAGACCCTCGGCGGCGGCGACTCCGCCACCCTCGGCTATGTCATCCCGCCCCAGGACCCGTACGGCACCACCCCGACCTCCGCCGACTCCGTGTACGTGCAGAACCAGGCCAAGGCCAAGGAACTGCTCCGGGCCGCCGGCCAGACCAAGGTCAGCCTCGAACTGGTCGCGCCCAGCGACCCGGCGTACGGCCCCGACATCTCCGCCATGGAGCTGATGAAGGCCCAGCTGTCCCAGGTCGGCATCACCCTCGACCTCAAGCTGACCCCGTTCGCGACGGTCGTCCCGCGGGTGCTGTCCGGCGACTACAGCAACATGATCATGATGACGAGCGTGCTCAACGCCGACCCGAGCCAGTACCTCAGCCTCTGGTTCGCCAAGGGCGGTCCGGCCACCAAGGTCAAGGACCAGCACCTGTGGGACCAGATGGCGGCCGCGGCGAGCGAGAGCGACGACAGCAAGCGGGTCAGCCTCTACCACCAGCTCGCCCAGTACATCGCCGACCAGTGCTACCTGATGGTGCCCTACGCCAAGGCGGTACGCGGCGAGGCCTGGACCGACAAGGTGGGCGGCTACCGGCCGGACGCCACGGCCACCCGTCTCGAACTCAAGAACACCTGGCTGGCCTCGTGACAGGGGATGCAAGGATCTC
>NZ_JBHXLU010000084.1:30735-53206 GCF_042720695.1 Streptomyces sp. NPDC058457
CCCCACCCCACCACACCCCCCCAACACCCCAACACCCCACCCTAGGCGTAAACCACCCCCACCCACCCCCCCCCCCCCCCCCCCACCCACAGAGAAACCGGCCGCCCCCCCCCCCCCGCGCCGCCCCCCCCCCCGCCCGGCGCCGGGGGCCGGGTCCTCGACGTCTCCGGGCTGCGCATCGGCTTCGGCGGCTCGGAGGTCGTCTCCGGCGTGGACCTGCGCGTCGAACGCGGCGAGGTGGTCGGCCTGATCGGCGAGAGCGGCTGCGGAAAATCCAGCGTCGCCCTCGCCGCCATGGGCCTGCTCGGCCCCGGCGCCTCGGTCTCCGCCGACCGGCTGGAGGCCTGCGGCACCGACCTGCTGAGCAGCGGCCCCCGCGAACTCCAGAGCCTGCGTGGCAATCGGGCGGCCATGGTCTTCCAGGAGCCCATGACCTCCCTCAACCCGTGCATGCGGATCGGCGCCCAGGTGGCCGAGGTGCTGCGGATCCACGGCCGGGCGAACCGGCAGGAGGCCCGGGACCGGGCCGTGGAGCTGCTGCGCGCGGTGGAGATCCCCTCCCCGGAGCGCAGGGCGCGGCAGTTCCCGCACGAACTGTCCGGCGGTATGCGGCAGCGCGTCGTCATCGCCATCGCGATGGCGGGCGACCCGCAGCTGCTGCTGGCCGACGAACCGACGACCGCGCTGGACGTCACCGTGCAGGCCGAGATCCTGCACCTGCTGCGGTCGCTGCAACAGGAGCACGGCATGGGCATGTTGCTCATCTCGCACGACCTCGGCGTCATCTCCGCCATGTGCGACCGGGTACAGGTGATGTACGCCGGCCAGGTAGTCGAGTCCGGTACGACCGGCGAGGTGCTGACCGCGCCCCGGCACCCGTACACCCGTGCGCTGCTCGCGGCGGTGCCGCGGATGCGGGACGGCGACGGCAACCGGCTCACCGCGATCCGCGGCCAGCTCACGGACGACGACCGCCGCCGCCCCGGCTGCCGCTTCGCGTCCCGCTGCCCGAGTGCGGCGGAGGCCTGCGCCGCCCCGCAGCCGCTGCGCGAGGTCGGCGCCGGGCGGACGTCGCGCTGCTGGCGCGAGCCGGAGAAGGAGACGACGACGAAGGGTGACGGCGATGAATGAGACGCCGGTCGAGGTGAGGACGGACGGCGACACCAGGCCGCCGCTGCTGGAACTCGCGGGGGTCGGCCACACCTTCGGGCACGGGCCCGGCCGTTCGGGCGTCCGCGCCGTGGACGACGTCTCGCTCACCCTGGGCCGCGGCGAGACCGTGGGCCTGGTCGGCGAGTCCGGCTGCGGCAAGAGCACCCTCGGCCGGATAGCGACCCGGCTGTACCGGCCCACGCAGGGAGCCGTGCGGTTCGAGGGCCGGGACATGACCCACCGGCCGGACGGCACCGACCTGAAGGCCTTCCGCCGTGCGGTGCAGATGGTGTTCCAGGACCCCAACAGCTCTCTCAACCCCCGGCTGCCCGTCGGCGCGAGCATCGAAGAGCCGCTGCGGGCACGGCGGGTGCCGCGCGCCGACCGACGGGACCGGCTGGCGCAGGTTCTGGAGGAGGTCGGCCTGGACCGTACGGCCGCCGTCCGCTACCCGCACGAGTTCTCCGGCGGGCAGCGCCAACGCCTCGCCCTCGCCCGTGCGCTGGCTCCGCAGCCCGCCGTGATCGTCCTCGACGAGCCGACCTCCGCCCTGGACGTCTCCATCCAGGCGCAGATCCTCAACCTCCTCCAGGACATCCAGCAACAGGACCGCATCGCCTACCTGTTCATCTCGCACAACCTGGGCGTGGTCCGCCACCTCAGCAGCCGGGTCGCCGTGATGTACCTCGGCTCGATCGTCGAACTCGCCCCGTCGCAGCGGCTGTTCGAGGCCCCGCAGCACCCCTACTCCCGGGCGCTGCTGTCCTCCGTCCTGGAACCGGGCGACGGCTCCGGCACAGGCGGGCGGATCGAGCTGAAGGGCGAGCTGCCGTCACCGACGGACGTTCCGTCCGGCTGTCCCTTCTCCTCCCGCTGCTGGCTGGCCGACGACCGCTGCCGTGCCGAGCGGCCCGCGCTCGTCGAGCGGGTCCCCGGTCACCTGACGGCCTGTCACAAACCGGGCGAGGCCGGGTGATCGGACGGCAGCGCCCGCAGCAGCGCTGCCACGAAGCCCGGGGCGTCGTCCGTCACCATGTGATGGTCGGCGTCGGGCACCTCCACGACCGGGATACCGGCCCGCCGGACCCCGTCCTCACCCGGGTACGGCCGACTGCGGGCGCCGACGATCAGGACGCGCGGTTGCGACAGGCCGTGGAACAACTCCGCCACCCCCGGAGCCGTCCCCCGCACCAGGCTCACGGCGCTGCGGTGCACGATCGCCGGGTCCGCCGTCCGCATACGGGCCGCGTACTCGGGTTCCAGGCCGGCCAGCAGGACCCGGAAGCCATGGCCGACGAAGTCCCGCTCCGGCTGGGCGGCGATGGCGCTGCTGTAGAGCCCGCCGCCGGCCAGCAGGTTGGGCTCGGCCACGACCACCCGTGAACACAACTCCGGCCGCCGGGCGGCCAGTACGATCGCCACCGCGCCGCCCATCGAGTGCCCGACGAGTACCGCGCCCCGGACCGCACAGTGGTCGAGGACGGCCGCGACGGTCTCCGCATGCGCCTCCAGCGTGCCGGGGAACGTCTCCGGGCGGTCGCTGTAGCCGTGCCCGAACAGGTCGACGAGGATCGCCCGCCGCCCGGTCAGACCCGGATGCGTGACGATGCCCGGGAAGTCCGCGGAACCGGCGGACCCCAGCCCGTGCAGGTACACATGCGGGGTGCCCTCCCCCGGGATGTCGGTCCAGCGCACACGAGCACCGGCCGAGGGAACGTACAGGGAACGCATCACCGCTCCTGCGCCCTGTCGAAGCCGTCCAAGCTGCCGAAGCCGCTGTACGGGGACACCTCGGTCTCCGGCGCCTGCCGGGTCTCCTGCGGGTGCCGCAGCGGCACGACGCCCACGCAGTGGCCGTCCCGGTCCAGCAGTCGCCCCATGTGCTTGACCGTGCTGAGGACCACCGATCGGTCGTCGATCCGGAGCCGTGGCAGCCGCCGTGCGAGGTGGACCTCGAAGGTGTGCACATCGGCGAGCGTACGCAGCCAGACGTCGATCACCAGGTTGTGCGGGCCGGTGGTGATCGCGCAGGACCGGACCTCCCGTACGCCGGACAGGACCCGGCCGGTCTCCTCCAGGTACTGGGCGGGCACGGACGCGAAGTACACGGCGGACAACGGCCACCCGGACAGCGGCCTGGCCAGGTCACAGCGCAGGCTCACCCGGGAGGCGAGCAGCGACTGGAGCCGACGGCGCACCGTGGTGGCACCGCCGCCGGTGGCATCCGCGAGGTCGCAGATCGACATCCGGCCGTCCGTGCTGAGCAGTTCCAGCAGCCGTGCGTCCAGCGGATCCCAGGCCGGCGCGGTGGTCGCCCGCTGATCCTGCGGGACGTCCGAGAGGCGGCCGGCCTCCAGCCGGGCGCACTGCGCGTCGTCCAGTTCACGCAGTCGCCAGCGACTGCCCTCGGTGGGCACGCCGGTCGAGACGTGTGTCCGGGTCGCCCGGACCCCCGGCGTCCGCTGGAACAGCTGAGTGGTGAGGCGGGCGAGTTCGTCGAGGTCCGTGGCCTGCACGGTGGCCATCAGATCGCGGCCGCCGGCGGTGAGTTTGACGTTCGCCACCGAGTGCTCCGCGGCGAGGGCCTGGGCGACCTCCTGTGCCCGGCCGGGCTCGGTGTCGACCTCGATGATGCCGGTCACCACGATGCGGTAGTCGGACAGCCGGGGATAGGCGGTCACCCAGGCCAGGCCCGCGTCCCGCAGCCGCCGCCAACGCCGGGCCGCCGTCACCGGGTTGACCGCCAGCACGTCACCCACCAGCGTCCACGGCGCGCGCGGATGGACCTGGAGCGCGTGCACGACACGGAGGTCCAGCTCATCAAGGTTTTCCGCGGTGGAATCCTGCGCTTTGCGGACCGGCGTATTCCTGCGTGTCTCCGTGGAATCCCCACGCGAAGCTGCACCACGGCACGAGGCGTTCTTGTTCATTCCACACTCCATTTCACCTGTTCCCGATATCGAGGAGTGCTGCGATCTCCATGACCGAAGCCACGACGTACCAGACCTCCAGGACCGCGCTGCGGATCGAGAACGCCCGCCTCGTCGACGGCACCGGCGCCCTCCCGGTGGACGATGCCGTCGTGGTCACGGACGCGGCCGGAGTCCTCACCTACGCGGGCCCCGCCGCCCTGGCCCCGCCGGCCACCGGGGACGACTCGGTGCTGCGGGTCATCGACGCCGGGGGCCGTACCGTGCTCCCCGGCTTCTTCGACTGCCACACCCACCTGGCCTACGCGTACGGCTCGCCGCCCGGCCGCCGTGCCGAGCTCGACCCGGTCCTGGTCACCTACGACACCGCGGCGCGGCTGCGGCAGACTCTCGACGCGGGCATCACCACCGCCCGTGACCTGGGCGGCCTCTCCACCGGCTACCGCACCGCCGTCGAGACCGGCCGCATCCCCGGCCCCCGGCTGCACACTGCCGTACGGATCATCAGCCACACCGGCGGCCATGCGGACTTCCGGCTGCTCGACGGCACCGACCTCACCGGCGGCGAGATGGCCGAACTCGCCGACACCGTGGACGAGTCGCGGCTCGCCGTGCGCAGAACGCTGCGCGCCGGCGCGGACCTGATCAAGATCTGCGCCACCGGCGGCATGGCCAGCCCCTACGACCAGCCCGAGGACGAGGGCCTGCTGGAGGAGGAGATCCGCGCGGTCGTGGACGAGTGCCGGCGCCACGGCGGCAAGCCGGTCGCCGCCCACGCCCAGGGCACCGCGGGCATCCTCAACGCGATCCGCGGCGGGGTCACCAGCATCGAGCACGGCTACGGACTGGACGCCCAGGCACTGGAGATGGCAGGCGAACGGGGCGTCTTCATCGTGCCGACGCTGTCGACGGTCTTCGGCGGAATCGACAAGGACGCGATGCCGGAGCACCACTACCGCAAGAAGGTCCGCTGGTCGGGCGTCACCAAGGAGAACATCGCCCGCGCCATCGAGCAGGGCGCCCGGATCGCGCTCGGCACCGACGCCGCCGTCTGCCCGCACGGCCGGAACCTGAGAGAACTCGGCCACCTCGTGGACCTGGGCATGGATCCCATGGCCGCGATCGTCGCGGGCACCCGCACCTCGGCCGAACTCCTGGGCCTGGCCGACCGCCTCGGTACGCTCACGGCGGGCAAGACCGCCGACCTGGTCCTGTGCGACGGCGACCCGCTCGCGGACATCGGCGTACTCGGGGATCCCGGGAACATCGTGTGCGTGGTCCAGGACGGCGTCGTGCGCAAGGACCTCCTGCCCACGGCCGAATCCGTCGGAACGACCGGAGCGAGCGCTACGGAGGCCCGCTGAGTTCCGCCACCGTGCCCGATCGTCACTCATGCCGGGAGCATAGGGACGACCTGACCATCGCCGAACCGCTCCGTTCCGTTGAGCAGACCCCCGGGATCTCAAGCCACTCACGATGATGGAAAAAAGACGGCACCGATGATGGACAAATGATTCATTCGAGGGCTTCAGTAATTCCTTGGCGTCGACCTAGCGTTGCGAGCACGTAAACGGCCTGGCCGTTGGCCTGCGAGACCCGCGTGACAGGTCCCGCACGGCCGTGCTCTGACGATCTCCTGAAGGGAGAGGGCGATGGCGCCCGTGGAGTTGCTGGTCGGCAGCCGGTGGCAGGTGGCCCGGGGTACCGGGCAGACCCGAGAGGTCACCTCACCGTTCGATGGTTCGACGGTGGGCACGGTGGCGCTCGCCGGCCGCGAGGACGTCGAGGCCGCCCTCGCGGCGGCGGAGCGCGGGGCGGCGGCCTGGCGCCGTACACCCGCCCACGAGCGGATGCGCATCCTGCTGCGCGCCGCGGAACTCGCCGACGAGCGGGCCCCGAAGACCGCGCAGACCATCAGCGCGGAGTCCGGCAAGACCATCACCGAGGCCACCGCCGAGGCGTCCCGCTCGGGCGATCTGATCCGGCTCGCCACCTTCGAGGGAACGCAGCTCTACGGCGAGACCCTGCCGCTCGACGCCAACCGCGGCACGGGCCAGGACAAGGTCGGCTTCACCCTGCGCCAGCCCTGCGGGATCGTCGTGGCCATCACGCCGTTCAACTACCCGGCGCTGCTGGTCCTGCACAAGCTCGCCCCGGCCCTGGCGGCCGGCAACGCGGTCATCCTGAAGCCGGCCACCAGCACTCCGCTGACCGCCCTCGGACTCGCCGAGTGCTTCGTGGACGCGGGCCTGCCGGAGGGTGTGCTCTCCGTGCTCGTCGGCTCGGGCTCGGTGCTCGGCGACGCGCTGGTCACCGACCCCCGCGTCCGGAAGATCTCCTTCACCGGCTCGACGGCCACCGGCGAGCACATCTCCCGCGTGGCCGGAGTGAAGAAGCTGTCCCTGGAGCTGGGCGCCTCCTGCCCGGTCGTGGTGTTGCCGGACGCCGACATCGAGGCCGCGGCGAGCGCCGTCGCCCTCGGCGGCTACGTCAACGCCGGACAGGTCTGCATCTCCGTCCAGCGGGTGATCACGCACCCCGCCGTCACCGGTGACTTCCTGGACGCCCTCGTCCCCAAGGTCGAGGCCATCCGCACCGGCGACCCCTCCTCCCCGGACACGACCATGGGCACCCTCATCACCACGGCGGAAGCGGAGCGCGTCGAGCGGGCCATCGCCCAGGCCGCGATGGACGGAGCTCGTGTCCTGACCGGCGGTGCGCGCAACGGGGCGGTGGTGCAGCCCGCCGTCGTCGCCGACGTCGACCCCGAATCCCCGTTCAATCAGCAGGAGTTGTTCGGCCCCGCGGTCGCCGTCAGCTCGGCCGCCGACTGGGAGTCCGCCATCGCGCAGGCCAACGGCACCGCGTACGGCCTCGGCGCCGGCATCTTCACCTCCGACGTCGCCGGAGCGGTCCGCGCCATCCGGGAGATCGACGCCGGTTCCGTCCACATCAACTGGACGCCGCTGTGGCGCGCCGACCTGATGCCCTACGGCGGCCTGAAGGGCAGCGGTTACGGCAAGGAGGGCCCCCGCGCCGCCGTCAGCGAGATGACCGAGGTCAAGACCATCGTGCTGCACGGCCGTCCCTGGTGACCCTGCCCCTTGCCTCTTGTCAGGAGCCGACCCATGACTGACCGCTCGTCACAACCACCGCGCACGGTGCGCCTCAGCGTCGCCCAGGCCGTCGTCACCTACCTCTCGCGGCAGTACTCCGTGGCCGACGGCCACCGCCGCCGACTCGTCCCCGCCGCGCTCGGCATCTTCGGCCACGGCAACGTGGCCGGGCTGGGCCAGGCCCTCGACCAGCTCAGCGACCAACTCCCCTTCGTCCAGGGCCGCAACGAGCAGGCGCTCGTCCACATCGCCACGGCCTACGGCAAGGCGACGCGCAGGCACGCCACGCTCGCCGTCACCGCCTCCATCGGCCCCGGCGCCCTGAACATGGTGACCGGCGCGGGCCTGGCCACCGTCAACCGGCTGCCCGTCCTGCTGCTGCCGGGCGACACCTACGCGACCCGCCACCAGGGCCCCGTACTCCAGCAGTTGCAGCACCCCGTCGAGGCCGACACCTCGGTCAACGACGCCTTCCGGCCCGTCTCCCGCTTCTTCGACCGCATCACCCGACCCGAGCAGTTGCTGACCGCACTGCCCGCCGCGATGCGCGCGCTCACCGACGTGGACACCGGAGCGGTGGTCGTCTCCCTCCCCCAGGACGTCCAGTCGCACGCCTACGACTATCCGGTGGAGTTCTTCGCCGAGCGCGACTGGCCGATCCGCCGCCCGGCGCCGGACGCCGACGAGGTCGCGGCGGTGGCACGCCTGCTCGCCGAGGCCGAGAAGCCGCTGATCATCGCCGGCGGCGGGGTCGTGTACTCGGGTGCCGGCGAGGAGCTGGAGGCGCTGGCCGAGGCGGTGGGTATCCCCGTCGCGGAGACGTTCGCGGGCAAGGGCGCGGTCCAGCGCCGCGCCTGGTGGCAACTCGGCGGCATCGGTCTGGAGGGCACCCCGGCCGTCAACACCCTCGCCCGGGAAGCCGACTTCGTCCTCACCGTGGGCTCCCGTCTGACGGACTTCGCCACCGCGTCGCACTCCGTCTTCGAGAACCCGGACGTACGGTTCGCGAGTATCAACGTCAACGTGCACGACGCGGGCCGCCTGGGCGCGACCGGCATCGTGGCGGACGCCAAGCGCGCCCTGGCCGCCCTGATCGATGCCGTGCGCGCCAACGGAACGACCGCTCCGGCGGCCTGGCAGGACAAGGTGCGTGCCCTCGACGAGCAGTGGCAGCGGCAGCGTGCCGCCGCGCTCGACCCGGACACGCCCTTCGACCTCACGTCGCCGGCCGACGACTCCGACGTCGTCCGGGACACCGAGGCGATCCTCACCCAGGGCCAGCTGATCGGTCTGCTCCAGGAGCACGCGCGGTCCGGTGACACCATCATCGCCGCGGCCGGTGGCCCGCCCGGCGACCTGCAGAAGGTGTGGGACGCCACCGAAGGCCGCTTCGCGCACCTGGAGTTCGGCTTCTCCTGCATGGGCTACGAGCTGCCCGCCGCGCTCGGCGTCCGCTTCGCCGAGCCGGACCCGTCGAAGCGGGTCGTGTCCGTGCTCGGCGACGGCACCTTCCTGATGGCACCGACCGAACTGGTCACGGCCGCACAGGAGAAGCTCCCGGTCACGATCGTGATCCCGGAGAACCACGGCTACCAGGTCATCCACCGGCTCCAGCTGGGCCGCAGCGGACGGGAGTTCGGCAACGAGTTCCGCTACCGCGACGGCAGCCTGGAGATCGGCTCCGCCAAGCCCGCCCGCCTGGAGGGCGACTACCTCCAGGTCGACCTGGTACAGATCGCGGCAGGCCTCGGCGCCCGCGCCCTGCGCGCCACCACCGCCCACGAGGTGCGCACCGCCCTGGCCGAGACACGTGACCACGGCGGTCCCGTCGTCCTCGTCGTTCCGGTGGTCCCGCACGCCGACCTGCCCGGCGCGGGTGTGTGGTGGGACGTGGCCCCGGCCGAGGTGTCCGAGCAGGAAGCGGTCGCGCGACTGCGCAGCGAATACGAAGAGGGTCTGGCGTCTCAGAGGTGGTACGGATGAATCACTCGCCGTTGGACTTCGGCCGCCTGCGCCGCCGCCTCGCCGTCGGCGAGGCCACCCTGGGCACCTTCGTCGGCCTCGCCTCCCCGGTCGCGGCCGAGGTGTGCGCCGCCGCCGGGGCCGACTGGGTGCTGCTCGACCTGGAACACGGCGCCGGAGGCGAGGAGCAGGTCCGTACGACCGTCCCGGCTGCGGCGGCCTACGGCGTACCGACCGTCGTACGGGTCGAGTCCGCCGCTCGTATCCGCATCGGGCGCGTCCTCGACCAGGGCGTCGCCGGAGTCATGCTGCCGCGCCTCGACACGGCGGCCGAAGTCGAGGAAGCGCTGAGGCACTTGAGGTACCCGCCCGCGGGGGATCGGGGCGTGGCCACCTACAACCGGGCCTGCCGTTTCGGGCTCGACTCCGCGGCTCTGGACCGAGCGGGAGAGATTCTCGGTGTGGTCCAGATCGAGTCGGCGAGGGCGCTGGAGGAGGTCGAGGCGATCGCGGCCCTCGACGGCGCCGACGTCCTCTTCGTCGGCCCGCGTGACCTCAGCCACGACCTCGGGGTTCCGGGCGAGTTCAGTGCCCTGGTGTACCGGGAGGCTCTGGAGCGTGTGCGCAAGGCCGCCGCCGACCACGGCAAGGCATGCGGCCTCCTCGTCCCCGACGGTGCGGCCGCGGCCGCCAAGCGGGCCGAGGGCTGGACGTTCATCGGCATCGGCTCGGACTCCACGCTGCTCGCCGCCGCCCTGGCCGGCGCGCTGGACCAAGCCCGGGCCTAGAGACCTCAGGAGACACAGATGACCCCCACCACCCCGGGCGCCGCACGCGAGATCGGCGTCGGCCTGATCAGTGTCGGCTGGATGGGCAAGCTGCACAGCCGCGCCTACCAGGTGCTGCCCTCCGTCTATCCCGAGCTGGGCATCAGGCCCCGCCTCGTGCACGCCGCCGACACCGCCGAGGACCGCGCCGTGTATGCCCGTGACGTCCTCGGCTACGAGAAGGCCTCGTCCGACTACCGTGCCGTCCTCGACGACCCGGACGTCGAGGTCGTGTCGATCTGCGCGCCGAACATCCTGCACCACGAGATCGGCATCGCCGCCGCCAAGGCCGGCAAGCCGTTCTGGATCGAGAAGCCGGTCGGGCGCAGTGCCGAGGAGACCGCCGAGGTCGCCGCAGCCGCCCGAACGGCCGGCGTGGCCACCTCCATCGGCTACAACTACCGGCACGCCCCCGCCGTCGAGCGGGCGCGTCGGCTGATCGCCGAGGGCAGCCTCGGCCGCATCACCAACGTGCGTGCCGCCTTCTTCTCCGGCTACGCCTCCGAGCCCAAGGGCGCCCTTTCCTGGCGCTTCAAGCGGGACCTGGCCGGACACGGCGCGCTCGGCGACCTCATGAGCCACGTGGTCGACCTCGTCAGCTACGTCGTCTCCCCGATCAGCGAGGTCTCCGCGCTCACCAGCACCGTCCACACCGAACGCCCGCTGCTGCCCATGGGTTCCGGAACGCACTTCGCGGTGATCGAGGAAGGCGAGATGGCGGAGGTCGAGAACGACGACTACAGCGCCGCCCTGGTCCGCTTCACCGGTGGGGCCGTCGGCACCCTGGAGGCGTCCCGCGTCATCGTCGGCCCGCAGTGCGGCATCGGCTTCGAGATCTACGGCACCGACGGCTCGGTCACCTGGAACTTCGAGCGCATGAACGAACTGCGCGTCGCCCTCGACCGCAGCGGCCCCCACCAGGGCTACACCACCCTCCTCGGCAACGGCCGCATGGGGGACTACGCCAGCTTCCAGCCCGGCCCCGGCAACAGCATGGGATACGACGACCTCAAGGTCATCGAGGCCAAGAAGTTCCTCGCCGCCGTGGCCGGCATCGAGCACCACAACTCGACGATCGAGGACGCCCACGCCGTAGCCGAGGTGATCGCGGCGGCCGCTGCCTCCGCGGAAAGCGGCTCCTGGCAGCCGGTGCCTGCGGTCTCGGGCGCGAACTTCGGCCACCCGGTGCGGAGTTGATCGTATGAGCAGGCACGTCGTGGTGGCTCTCGGACTTGTCGACGCCGACACGGTGCGTCCGGTCCTCGGCGAGCGGGTCACCTTCGTCACCGACCCCGCCCCCGAGGACCTCGCGGTCGCCGAGGGCGCCATCGTCCGCGCCGACCGGCACGTCGACGCGGACTTCCTGCGGCGGGCCCCACGGCTTCGGGTCATCGCCCGCACCGGCGTCGGCGTCGACCTGGTCGACGTGGCGGCGGCCTCCGACCGTGGCATCCCCGTGGTAGACAACGGGCCCGAGCGCCTGGGACGGCTACGCGGCCGCAGCCGTGTGCGAGGCGGGTGTGCTGTCGCAGCGGGAGGGCCGACGCGTCGAGACCGAGCTGATCGAGCGGCCCGCCTTCTACCAGTAGGCGGCACGCGAAGGGCGGGGGCGGTACCGGACCGGTACCGCCCCCGCCTTGTCCTCTCAGCCAGTGGCCGGAAGCACCGTACGCGGCCGGACCGGGAATCCGGCCGCCCGGTAGCACTCGTCGATGAGACGCATGGTGGTGAGCGCGTCCTCCGCGTCGAGGGCCAACGGTGCCCCGTCCCGCAGGTGGGCCGCGAAGGCCTCCAGTTGGAAGGTGTACGACGACCTGCGGCCGAGTTCCTCGGTGCGCTCGCCGGCGGCCGTGCGCACCACCACCCGGTCGTCCAGGTGGGGTTGCACGAAGTTCATCGCCGTGGCCTCGCCGCGTGTGCCCACCACACGGCAGCTCATCTGCCACCTGTCGTACGCCATATGGCAGTTGGCGGTGCCGGTGACTCCACCCGGGAACTCCAGATCGGCATACAGCCACTCGTCGACGCCTGCGGCCCCCGCCCTCCCCCGGACTTCGTCCGGGGGGACCCCCATCTCGCTTCGCTCGCCACCCCGCGCGGCGACCAGCCTGGGCGGCCCGCCGGCCCAGGGCGCGAGCATCCGCAGCGCGTGCAGGCTGTAGCACCCGAGGTCCATCAGCGCGCCGCCGGCCAGCGGCAGCGACCAGCGCACGTCGCTGTCGGGCGGCGCCGGCATGGCGACCACGGCCTCGACGTGCCGGAGGTCGCCCAGCTCGCCGCTCTCCAGCAGTTCGTGCAGGCGTCGGGTGACCGGGTGGAAGAGGTAGTGGAAGCCCTCCATGAACACGGTGCCGGCCTTGGCCGCGGCCTCGCCGACCTCGGCCGCCTCCCCGGCGTTGCTCGCCGACGGCTTCTCGGTGAGGACGTGCTTGCCGGCCTGCAGCGCGACCAGGTTCCACGGCGCGTGCAGGCCGTTGGCCAGCGGGTTGTAGACGACTTCGATCTCCGGGTCCGCGATGAGCTCGGCATACGAGCTCGCCACTCGCTCCACGCCGTGCGCGGCTGCGAAGGTCTCGGCTCGGCCCCGGTCGCGGGCGGCCACCGCGACCAGGCGGTGGCCGCCCGCACGAGCGGGCCCGACGATCGAGAGTTCGGCGATCCGCGCGGCCCCGAGGACCCCGATCCGCAGTGGTGCGTCGCTCATGCCGTGCGCACCTCGTCGAGCTGCACGGGCCGGTGCTCGTGAAGCGAGACGGTGCAGGCCTCCGCGATCCAGCCGGCAGCCGCGGCCACCGGGTCGGTGGCCGCCGGGGAACTCACCGCGTCCAGCCCGGCGAGGGTCTCCGCTTGGAAGGCGCCGATCCGGCCCGGTGCCATGATTCCTGTACGCATGCGGCTCTTCTTTCCGTCAGCTCAAGAGAGCGGCTCAGTCCTGGCCGCCGAAGACGATCTGGTCCCAGTCGATGACCGAACCGGTCACCACCCCGCTGCGGTCGGAGAGCAGGAAGACGACGAAGTCGGCGATCTCGTCGACCTGGCCGAGCCTGCCCATCGGCTGGGCCGCGGCGGCCTTCTCCCGCCAGTCGTCGCCCGCGCCGTGGAAGGCACGCTGGGTCGCGTCCTCGCCCTCGGTGTCCGTCCAGCCGATGTTGAGACCGTTGATGCGGATGCGGTCCCAGCGGTGTGCGTGGGCCGCGTTGCGGGTCAGCCCGGCCAGTCCCGCCTTGGCCGCGGAGTACGGCGCCAGGAACGGCGGCCCGCCATGGGCACAGTTCGAGATGATGTTGACGATGGTGCCGGGCGCCTCACGGGCCTTCATGTCGGTCACCGCCGCCTGCATGGCGAAGAACGGAGCCCGCAGGTTGATCGCCATGTGCTGGTCGAACAGCTCCGGCGTGGTGTCCAGCAGCGAGCCGCGCGACGTCAGCCCCGCCGCGTTGACCAGGCAGTCGACACGCCCGTGAGCGTCCACGGCCTGTGCGACGCTGCCGCGCGCCTGAGCCGGGTCGGCCAGGTCCGCGCGTACGAAGCGCGCGCCCGTGTCCGCGGCGAGCTTCCCGCCCACCTCGGCCCGGCGGCCGGTGAAGACGACCAGTGCGCCCTCCCCGACGGCCGCCCGCACGATGCCGGCGCCGACGCCCTGGCTGCCGCCGTTGACGAGGACGACCTTGTCCTCCAGTAGTCCCATGAGTTGCGGTGTTCCTTTCAGCCGTGGCGGCGCTTGGCGGCCGCTTGCAGTTCCTGGCGCAGCCGGTCGGGGACCCAGCCCTCGGCCACGGCCTGCCAGACGGTGTCCGCCTGGGAGGGCGGGGCGAGACCGTCGACCGGCGGGTCGAGGTCCAGGTTGGTGGGGAAGGGGTAGCCCTCGGCGGTGGCGGCGACCACACGGCGCAGCCAGTCCTCCGAGACCCCCTCCGCCTTGCGGCGCAGCAGCACCGGGAAGAGGGCATTCGCCATCGCCTCGCGGTCCACCGTCTCCATCGCGCGGCCGAAGGCGGAGGAGATCTGCAGCAGGTTGGCCATGCGGCGGATGCCGGTGGAGCGGTTGTGCCCGGCGGCGTGGAAGAGCGCGGGGTTGAAGAAGGCCGCGTCGCCCTTGTCCAGGGGGAGTTGGACGTGGTGGGCGTCGAAGTACCCGACGAACTCGGGGAGTCGCCAGGCGAGGTAGCCGGGCTCGTACTTCTGCGAGTGCGGGAGGTAGAGCGTGGGGCCGGACTCGACGGGCATGTCGCAGTGGGCGACCGCGCCCTGGAGGGTGAGGACGGGTGACAGACGGTGGACGTGCGCCGGGTAGGCGGCGGCCCGCTCCTGGGAGAGGAAGCCGAGGTGGTAGTCGCGGTGCACGCTCTGCGCCGCGCCGCCCGGGTTGACGACGTTGACCTGCGAGGTGACCTGGTAGGCGGGACCCAGCCAGGCCTCGGCGATCAGGGCGGTCATGTCGTTCGCGTAGTAGTCGGCGAACACCTCGGGCGCCTGCAGGGCCATCTTGTCCAGGGCGTTCCAGACGCGGTCGTTGGCACCGGGCCTGGCGAAGTGGTCGCCGCGGGCGGTACCGCCGGCCCGCTCCTCCTCGATCAGCGCGGTGAAGGCGTCGGTGGCCCGGTCGACGACGCCCGGGTCGGCGAACGCGCCCTTCAGGACGACGATGCCGGGTCCGTCGAGCAGCGTCCGGACCAGCTCGTCCTGTACCTCGCGGCGGCCGTCGGCGGTGGCCGCGAGGGTACGGAGCCGGTCGCTGTCGTAGAGGGGAACGTTCTGCTCGACGCGCTCCGCCGAGGGGTGGTCGGCGGCGTCGGTCTCCCGCTCGACGAGCGAGCGGAAGGCGTCCAGATCACAGTCGCCCTCGGTCAGCCAAGTCCGCGCTCCCGCGACGGTGGGAGACATCTGGGGGTCCTTTCGCAGTCCGTGTATTTCTGCCAGTCTTGAGAACCAGAAGCCATCATTCAATGCTTGTCAGTACATCAAAAGTCCATCAGAAGCTCTTGGGATCACTCATGAGGCACCCCTACCCGATCAGGGAAATCGCCCGTCAGGCAGGACTGAGCACGGCCACGGTCGACCGCGTACTCAATCAGCGGGGCAACGTACGGGAAAGCACCGTGAGGGAGGTACAGGAAGCCGTCAAGGACCTGGACCGCCAGCAGGCCCAGGTCCGCATCGGCGGCCGTACCTTCATGATCGACATCGTGATGCAGTCCCCGGAGCGGTTCTCCACCGCCGTACGCGAGGCGCTGGAGGCCGAACTACCCTCCCTGCACCCGGCCGTCCTGCGCTCCCGCTTCCACTTCCGCGAGACCTGCCCGCCGGCCGAGCTGATCGGCACCCTGGACAAGATTGCCAAGCGGGGTTCGCAGGGCGTGATCCTCAAGGCTCCGGACGTTCCGGAGGTCGGAGCCGCCGTCGGGCGGCTGGTCGCGGCCGGCATCCCCGTCGTCACTCTGGTGACCGATCTCCCGCACAGCGCCCGCCTCGCCTACGTCGGCATCGACAACCGCGCGGCCGGCGCCACCGCCGCCTACCTGCTCGAACAGTGGCTCGGCAACCGGCCGGGCAACGTGCTCACCACCGTCAGCCGGGGCTCCTTCCGCGGCGAGGAGGAGCGCGAGATGGGTTTTCGCAGCGCGATGCGGATCGCCGCCCCCCGACGATCCCTGGTGGAGGTCACGGACAGCGACGGCCTGGACGCCACCCAGTACGAACTGGTGCTCGATGCCCTCAAGCATGACGAGGACATCGTGGCCGTGTACTCCGTGGGCGGAGGCAATCAAGCCACCCTTGAGGCCTTCGACGCACTCGGGCGGGACTGCGCGGTCTTCGTCGCCCACGACCTCGACCACGACAACACCCGCCTGCTGCACGAGCGCCGCCTGTCCGCGGTCCTCCACCACGACCTGCGCCAGGACATGCGCCGCGCCTGCCAGCTCATCATGCGGGCCCACAAGGCACTCCCCGAGGACGGCCCCGCTCTGCCCTCGGCGACACAGGTGGTCACACCGTTCAACATGCCGCCCGGGATCCCGGCCCTGCCGGTCTTGGACTGAACTCGTCGCACGCACGCACTGTGGCACTGCTGAAGCGAAGATCCACAGGCGCCGGTGAGCCGGCCGAGCCGCGGTGACGGGCCGACGCTGTCCCGGGACCGGACAGGGGACGCCCTCACCACGGCGGCAGACGTGGACAACGCTCTCGACGTCGTCATCGCACACTGACGGCGAGCGTCGGCGACTGTGCCGGCCAGGGCAGCAGCTCCGGACCGCACGCACCGCACGACGGCTGCGTCAGGCCGGGGCTCCGGACGTGCTGCGCCTCAGGATGGCGCCCGCGTCGACCTTCATCTGGAGGCCGGTCACGTACCGCGACTCGTCCGAGGCGAGGAACAGCACCGCATTGCTGATGTCGGCCGGGTCCACGTACGGGATCGGCATGGGCTGCGTGGTGCGGAACGACTCCTCGGCGTCCTCCCGGCGCGGGTCGTCCAGGTCGGGGCGGAAGATCCGGTACATGGGTCCGCTCTGCAGCATGTCCGTGTCGCAGTTGGTGGGGTGGACGGCGTTGACCCGGATCAGCCGCGGTGCCAGTTGCAGCGCCAGGTCGTGCACGAAGCGGGCCACCGCGCGTTTGGCATGGGAGTAACCGGCACCGCCGGGACCGCTTTCCGGACTGTCGACACTCCCCACCATCAGGCCCGCGGACGAGCCGATGCAGATCACGGACGCCCCGGAGCCCAGGTACGGATGAGCGGCCTCGACCGTGTTGACGACGCCGACGAGATTCACGGAGACCGCGTCCAGGAAGCCCTGCGGGGGCACGTCCAGGCCCACCGGGGCGATCCCCGCGTTCGCCACCACGATGTCGAGGCGGCCGAGTTCGGCGACCGCGTCGCTGACGGCGGAGACGAGCAGGGAACGGTCGCGGACGTCGGCCCGGCGGGTGACGATCCGGCGGCCGACTCCTTCGACGAGGCGAGCGGTCTCGGCCAGGTCCTTTTCCGTGGAAAGGGGATAGTGCGCGGAGTCGATGTCCTCGCAGATGTCGATCGCGATGATGTCGGCGCCTTCCTCGGCCAACCGCAGTGCGTGGCTGCGGCCCTGCCCACGCGCGGCGCCGGTGATGAACGCAACCTTGCCCTCTACCCGCCCGGCCATGTCGGTCCTCCCTCATGTGCGCGACGGACCCGGGCCGTGGCAGTCGGCAGTCGCCTCGGCCCTGTCCTGTACGAGCGACGACAATAGCGCCACATCAGTCAACTATATATACTCTTACGCTGACAACTGAGCGCAGTCCCGAGGGCCTTGGCCCACGTCATGGACAGAGGTGGGATGCGGTATGCAGGTTGCGGGCAACGCCGACCCGAGGATCAGCAGGGCTTTGGACCGAGCCCTCAACGCGGGCGAGCAGGGCGTACAGATCGCCGCCCTCCTCGACGGCGAGCTCATCGTGGACGCCTGGGCCGGCGAGACCGGGACCGGGCTGCCCGTCGACGGCGACACCCTGTTCCCGGTCTTCTCGGTGACCAAAGCCGTCACCGCGGCCGTGATCCACGTCTGCGCACAGCGCGGCCTCATCGATCTGGATCGTCCGGTGGCGGACGTCTGGCCCGAGTACGCGGCGCACGGCAAGGGAGGTATCACCTTCGACCATGTGCTCAGCCACCGGTCCGGTGCGCCCACCATCGGGGCCGACACCACGCTCGAGGAGCTGTGCGACTGGGACACCATGGCCGCCAGGGTCGCGGAGCAGTCACCGGTCGCCGAGCCCGGCACCCGAAACGCCTACAGTCCGTTCGCCTTCGGCTGGGTGCTGGGAGAAGCCGTGCGGCGCGTCGACCCCCGGCGGCGCCCCTTCCCGGACATCGTCCGCCAGGAGGTGCTGCTCCCGCTCGGCATGGACGACTTCTTCCTGGGGCTGCCCGAGGACCAACGGCATCGCGTCGCAACCCTCGTGGGCGGCAGCGCCCCCACCACGAGCCCTGACGGGCTGCTGGAAGAGGCGTCACCGTCGCACCTGCCGTTCGGTCCGTCCATGTTCAACCTGCCCCAGGTCCAGCGGGCGGGGTTGCCCTCGGCGGGTGGCATCGCCACGGCCCGGGCCACGGTGCGGCTCTTCGACGCCTACGCCGCGGCCCGGCGGCAGGACGGAGCACAGTTCTTCACGGGCGACACCCTGCGCCGCTGCCGCAGCCCCCGACCG
Source organism: Streptomyces sp. NPDC058457 (assembly GCF_042720695.1). Taxonomy (NCBI): domain Bacteria; kingdom Bacillati; phylum Actinomycetota; class Actinomycetes; order Kitasatosporales; family Streptomycetaceae; genus Streptomyces; species Streptomyces sp. NPDC058457. The sequence goes on from NZ_JBHXLU010000084.1 coordinate 48,913, forward strand.
GCGGGCATCGACCACACCTACGGCTTCGGCATGCCGGTCGGGCACGGCGGCCTGTGGCACATCGCCCCCGGCGTGAGCGACGACAGCCCTGGCGGGGCCCTGACCGAGGGAGTGCTGTCCCACACCGGTGCGGGCGGCACGATCGCCTGGACCGAGCCCGAACTGGGCCTCTCCGTGGCCGTCTTGCACAACCGCATGTTCTTCGGCCCGCAGCCCGTCGCCCCCTTCGGCGCCGTCGCGGACGCCGTGCACGCCGTCGCCGCGGAACGGGGCTGACCAGGGCTCCGGCATCGGCCCCCCAGGTCCGCCGCTCGCCCAGTACGGGGTGCCCTCCGGGCGGCACCCAGCACGCGCGGTACGTCGGGAGAAAGACCGAGTGCGGCACGGATGTCCCGCGGACCCTCGTCGCACTGCCGTCGCATCAGTGAGCGCCCAGCGTGGAAGGGATGCCGCGGTGCTCGAAGAAGCCGACGGAGGCGAAACAACGCTCCGGCCACCTCGTGTCAGCGAGCACGACCGCTCACCGTCAGGCTCTCCGCGTCGCACCGGGAACTGCGCCGCGAACGCGGCATCGAACGAGGAGAACGGGCTGCCGGTCCTCGGGCTGAACGGCAGCCCCGAGAATGCGCGGCGGACGGTCGAGGGCTCGCTGCGACGCCTCGACACCGACTACATCGACCTCTCCTACCAGCACCGGGCAGACCCGGAGACGCCGATCGCGGACACGGTCGGGACGCTTTCCGAGCTGATCGAGGAAGGCAAGACCCGCCACTACGGGCTGCCGGAGGCGACGCCCGCCCAGGTTGCGCTCGCGTGGCTGCTCGCGCAGGGCGACGACATCGCGCCCGTTCCCGGTCCGCGCCGGGTCGCCAACCTGGAGCAGAACGTGGTGGCGGACGAGCTGGTGCTCTCGGTCGAGCAGCTGAAGCAGCCGTCCGAGGTGGCGGCGCCGGTCGGCGACCGGTACGCCGACATGAGGCGCATCAACCGGTGGTCCGCACCCGTTCGGAGGGGCCCCTGCGGCGTGTGGGCCCAGGACGATGTCCGTCCTCCCCCAGCTCACCGAGGAGATCAGCACCCGCAAGGGCTGATCGCGTTCGCTCAGGTGTCCGCGGGCCCCTCCGCCAGCGGCGTGCGCACCGTGGCGACGGTCGCCGAGGCCGTTGCCTGCCGCCTCGGCGCCAGCACGGTGACCGCGAGCAGGGCACCGCCGAGCGCCAGACCGACCATGAGCAGCAGCGCGCCGCGAATGCCCGGCTCGCCGTAGCGGACACCTGCTGCGGAGACGGTCGAAGAGCCCGCCATGATGGCGAACATGATGACGGGAACGACGCTGGCGAAACCGCTCTGGCACACCTGGACGCTGCCGGCGATGGAGGCCTGTTCCTCCGGAGGCGTCTCCGCGATGACCATGTTCGGCACGGAGCCGTAGGCGAGCCCTGTCCCCAGGCCGTCGCACACCGCGCCCGCCAGCACCTTCCACAGACTGTCATGGCAGAGGACGAGGAAGACCCCGGCGGCCGCGATCAGCAAGAGACCGGCGACCATGCACCAGCGCGCTGCGAGACGCCGGACGGCACGGCTGACGGTCACTCCCCCGATCACCTGGGCGAAGGCCTGGGGTGAGGCGATGGCGGCGAAGGCGAACGCGGTCATACCCAGGCCGTACGTCCCACCGACGGAGGCGGGGGTGAGCGAGAGGACGGGGAGGATCGTGGCGGGCACCACCGTCGCGCCGTAGGCCGTCGCACCCGTGACGGCGGCCAGGAGGATCGGGCGCCGGGTGAACAGCGCGATGTCGAGGATGGGTTCCGCCGTTCTGCGGGCCCGCAGTACGAAGCCGGCGAGTGCCGCGCAGCCTGCGGCGAACAGGCCGATGACGGAGGCCGAGGTCCAGCCCCATCGCTGTCCCTGGCTGACCGCCACCAGCACCAGGGCGACGCCGGCCCCGAGCAGCACGGCTCCCCCGTAGTCGGCACGCGCCGGGTGCCGCAACGGCGTCTCCTGCGTGGTCAGCCGGATCAGCGCGGCCAGAACGACCATCACGATCACATTGAAGGTGTACATGCCCCGGAAGCCGAACGTGTCGAGCAGCCATCCGACCAGGAACGGCACTCCGACGCCGAAGGCCCCGATGCCCGTCACCGAGATACTGGCGGCGAGGGGAAGCGTGCGTGGCGGATACACGTCGCGGATCAGCGAGTAGGTGAGGAACATACCGGAGATGGCGAACCCCTCCAGGCACCGGCCGGCCAGGAGGACTCCGAAGCTCGGCGCGACCGCGGAGACGGCCGCACCGGCTGTGGCCACCGTCAGGCCACCGAGCAGCACCCGGCGTTTGCCGTGCAGGTCGGCCAGCTTGCCCAGGAGCGGGCTGACGACCGCGCCGGTGAGCATGTAGCAGGTGAGGAGCCAACCGCCTTGGTCGGTACGGAAGTGCCGGGTGACCGAGGGGAGCGCCGTCGACGTCATCGTGTAGCTCAGCGCGACCAGTTCCACCACCATGACCATGGCGATCGTCGACACGACGAGCTGTGGTGTCCAGCCCTGCCTGTCCGGGTTCGGCGTGTTCGCCGTACGGGATTGGCGTAGCGTCATCGTCACTCCCCAGGGGATCGGCTCCTTGAGGCGACGCTAAGGTCGTGATTTCACCTCGCCAATCGATCCTCCCGGTGGCCGGGCGACATGGGGCGGCTGCTGCGCAATGAGGCGTTCGGGGTCGCGACGACAGGCTGAAGACCTCCGCCGGTACGGCCTCCGGCGGAGGTGCGGGAAGCGTGGTGCGCGAGCCCCGGTGTGCGGCCGGTCGGCGGGCTACCAGGCGACGGGCAGCTCGTAGATGCCGTATGCCTGCGAGTCCTCCTTGAACTTCAGTTCCGACAGGTCGGCCGCCATCCGCAGTGTCGGGATCCGGCGGAACAACGTGCTGAACACCACGTGGAGTTCGATGCGGGCCAGCTGCTGGCCGATGCACTGGTGCGGACCCCAGCTGAACGCCATGTGATGGGCGGCCTTGCGTACGAGATCGAGCTTCTCGGGCTCCGGGAACGCTTCCGGGTCCCAGTTGGCCGCCGCCAGGGACGCGATGACGCCCTCTCCCGCGCGGATGACCTCGCCGTCGATCTCGATGTCCTCGGCGACCGCACGCCGGGCGAGCAGGTGCGGGATCGTCAGATACCGCAGCAGTTCCTCGACGGCGTTGGCCACGAACTTCGGATCGTCACTGTGGTCCCGCAGGGCGGCGAGCTGATCGGGGTTCTCCAGGAGCAGGGCCGTACCCAGGGTGATCATGTTCGCGCTGGTGTCGTGGCCGGCGACGAGCAGGATGTGCCCGAGCGGGGCGGCCTCCGTCATGGACAGGTCGCCCGCCTTCACCCGCTCGGCGAGGTCGGAGAGGACGTCCTCGCCGGGGTCGTCCATCTTGGCCTCGATGAGCCCGGAGATGTACTCGCGCAGCACCCTGGCGGTCTCGGCGCCCTGCTCGGGCGTCTGGAACCGTGCGTTGGTGGCCCCGGCGTGGTGCTGGAAGAAGTCGTGGTCCTCGTAGGGCACGCCGAGCAGCGCGCAGATCATGAGGGAGGGCAGGGGCAGCGACAGCGCCTCGTTCAGCTCCGTCGGGTTCGGGCCCGCGAGCATCTTGTCGATGAGGTCGTCGGTGATCCGCTGGATCTCCGGGCGCAGCTTCTCCATCCGGTGCCGGGTGAAGGAACTCGTCAGCATCCGGCGCCAGCGCTGGTGCTCGGGGCCGTCAGTGTTGTTGATCGAGGGCTGCATCTGGCCCGCGTGCGCCTTCATCCCCGCAGTGGTGTGCGGATACCCGGGAGCGCCGATGTCGGCACTGAGCCGCGGGTCGGCCAGCAACTGCCGCGTCGCGGCGTGCGTCGTGGCCAGCCATGGGGTGGTGCCGTCCCAGGTCTCGACGCTGTGCACCGACTTGCCGGTGCCGTGCAGCGCCCGCAGGCCCGGCGGCGGTGCGAACGGGCACTCCGCCGCCCGGGGCGAAGGGAACTTCGGGGTTTCCTCCGTCACGCCGGCACCGGTCACCTTCTCGGCCATGTCCGCACTCCTCTTCCTTGACCTCGTCGCCGGACGGCGCAGGAGCGCGCGTTCGTCACGACATCGACGGAGCTGCCCGCCTCGCACCCTGTGCCTGGTCGAGGGCACTCCGATGTGCACGCAAGGAATCATACTTCGACCGGTCGGTACAATCAATGCGGTCCACGCGAGAGAAGGTCGTTGCCGTGCACCGAGAGGTCGGCGATGTCCGGAACGCAGAGGCCGCGCCCCCGTGCGG